>JBHWSH010000220.1:0-3165 GCA_043427135.1 Marmoricola sp.
CCGGCGGTCGAGCCTGTCGAGACCCCGGCACGCAGTAGCCTGCGCGGGTGAGCGAGCCCGACGCGTTCCCCCGGCAGGATTCCGATCTGCGGGGGATCGTCGCGCCCACGCTGGAGGACCCGCTGGTCCGCGCGGCGAGCGAGCCGATCGGCGGGCCGCACGGCAAGCGGTCCGCCGGGCATCCGTGGTGGACGCCGGTGCGCGTGGTGCTGGCGGTGATGTGCCTGACCTGGCTCGGTGCGATGGCACAGAAGGGGCCCTGCGCGGCCGACGGCTGGTCCGGCGACAACGAGCGCTACGCGGAGCTGTGCTACTCCGACATCCCCAATCTCTATGTGCCACGCGGCTTCGCTGAGCGGATCCTGCCCTTCAGCGACACCGAGGGTCGCTACGAAGACCTGGAGTACCCGGCCGTCATCGGCTACTTCACCTACGCCGCGACCTTGGTGACCCACGTGCTCAACGGCTGGCCCGACGTGACCGAGCGCGCGGCTGCGGACGCCGAGCTCGTCGGAGCCGTCCCCGGGGTGGACGACGAACGCAAGGACTTCTTCGTCGTCAACGCCGTCCTGCTCGCCCCGTTCATGCTGCTCGCCGCCTGGTTCCTTGCCGGCGCGCATCGCGGCAGACCGTGGGACGCGATGGCCTTTGCGGCGGCACCGGCCGTGGTGTTGACCGGGCTGATCAACTGGGACGCGCTCGCGATCGCCGCAGTAGCCGGCACGTTCTGGGCCTGGTCGCGCGGCCGTCCTGTCCTCGCCGGCGTCATGATCGGCCTCGGCACGGCCGCCAAGCTCTACCCGCTGTTCCTCTTCGGCGCGATCCTGGTCGTCGCGCTGCGCCGGCGTCGCCCTCGTCTCGCCGGGCTGGCAGCGTCCGGGGGCGCCGTGGCATGGGTCGCGGCCAATGCGCCCGCCTGGCTCTACGGCTTCGAGGGCTGGGCGGGCTTCTGGGGCTTCAACAGCGAGCGCGGTGCCGACCTCGGCTCCGTCTGGCTGGTGCTCGCGCAGTGGGGGTACGCCGGCCCCGACACCCTCAACCTGCTGTCCTGGGGGCTCTTCGCCCTGGCGTGCCTCGGCGTACTCGTCCTGGGGCTCCGCGCCAAGCACGTGCCCCGTCTCGCGCAGCTGGCACTGCTGGTGCTCGTCGCGTTCCTGCTGGTGAACAAGGTCTACTCCCCGCAGTACGTGCTGTGGCTGCTGCCGGTCGCGGTGCTGGCGCGCCCCCGGTGGCGCGACCTGCTGATCTGGCAGGCCGGCGAGGCGTTCTACTTCGTGATGGTCTGGATGTACCTCGGCGGCTTCTCCGCACCCGCCGCCGACGGCGCCGACGACCGGCTCTACCAACTCGCCATCATCGTCCGCGTCCTCGCCCAGCTGTGGCTCGTCGCCGTCGTACTCCGCGACATCCGCCGGCCCGAGCACGACCCGGTGCGGCCGCCCGGCGACCTCGACGGCGACCCCATGTGGCCCGCTTCGTACGACGCGCGGTCAGCCGTCGGTCAGGACGATGTCATCGAAGTCGGTGGCGGTGAAGCGCACCTGGACCGCGACCTCGCCGCCGACCGGGGGCACCGCGACGCCCTGCGGTAGGAAGAGCATCGACGCCTGCATGTGGGGTGGCTCGGCGAACAGCCGCTGTTTCCCGTCCACCGTGAACGGCGAGCGCACGAAACCGGCCGCGTCGAGACCGCCCTTGGCGACCCGGGCCGCCCGGTCGCGTAGCGTCGCGCCACTGGTCGGCGCCTCGAGGCCGATGCCGTGCGCGGTGCCGCCCGAGACGACGAGGATGTGGCCTGCCTTGGGCGCGGTGCGCCCGCGGTAGCCGAAGACGTCACCACGCTCCACCTCGTGTACGTCGAGCACCGTCGCCCGGGCCTGCAGGGCGGTGCGGTCGCCCAGCCACAGCCGGGTGCCGATGCGCGGGCGGAGGTCGAAGTCGGCGTACGACGTGCCGAGCGTTGTCATCTCGTCGTCGGTGAGGTGGGAGACGAAGACGCGGGACGCGTCGATGCCGGAGGCGACCACTTCGGTCATCAGTCGTTCCATCTCGCTCAGGTGCGAGCCGCGTCCCATGGGGAGGTGGATCGCGAAGCCTTCGACGCTGACACCGTCGAGACGGTCGCCTGCAGCGCGCAGGTCACGAGCGGTCAGGCCGTGCCGCAGCATCGAGGTCAGCACCTCGACCACCACCCGAGGGCGGGTGCCGTGCTCGCCCATCTCGCTCAGCGCGTCGAGGTCCTCGAGACGGCCGACGGTGTGGATGATCCGTGGGCCGTAGGCGACCCGGGTGTCGAACGGCCGCCACGGCGTCAGCACGAGCAGGTCGCCCGGGAAGGCGGACTCCACGGAAGCCAGCTCGGCGTAGGTGCCGACGGCGAGGGTGTCGACAGCGAGGGTCGCTGCCTCGGTCGCGAGCCGGGAGTTGCCGAAGCCGTAACCGTTGCCCTTGACGACCGGGACGATCCGCGGCTGCGCGGCCAGCACCGACGCAAGGTGGGAGCGCCAGCGCTGCTCCTCGACGTACATCGTGAGCATCGTCAGCCCCGACGCTTCAGGTAGGCCAGGAACGCCTTGTGCATGAGGCCCCCCGACAAACCACCGAGCGGCAGGTCCCACTCTCCGGCGTACTCGACCGCTTCGCCGCCAGTGCCGACCTTGAACCGGATCAGCCCGACCTGCGGGTCGTCGGCGTCGAGGGTGTCGGTGATGCCGCGCATGTCGTAGACGGTCGCGCCGGCGGCGAGGGCCTCGCGGATCATCTGCCACTGCACCGCGTTGGAGCCGCGGACCTCGCGCTTCTCGGTCGAGGAGGCACCGTAGGAGTACCAGGCGTGCTGCCCGACCCGGATCGAGATCGTGGCGGCGACCAGGTCGCCCTCGTGGCGCGCCAGGTGGAGCACGAAGCGGTCGTCCTCCTCCGGGGAGAGGGAGTCCCACATCGTCTCGAAGTAGGACAGCGGCCGCGGGGTGAAGTGGTCGCGCTCGGCGGTGTGCACGTAGAGCGCGTGGAAGGCGGCCAGGTCCGCGCGAGTTCCACGTGAAACCTCCACACCCTCCTTGGTGGCCTTCTTGATGTTGCGGCGCCACAGCTGGTTCATGGACTTGAGGACCTCGTCCTCGGTCTTCGCGCGGCCGTCGACGGTGAGCGGCACGTGGAAGTTGA
>JBHWSH010000221.1:0-6015 GCA_043427135.1 Marmoricola sp.
CCGGTCACCCTCGACGAGCTCGCCACCGGTCAGCCTCTGATGATCCGTCAGGAGATGACCGTCCCGGTCGCCTTCTCCCTGCTGGTCCGGCCGGGCACCACCCTCGACGACGTACGCCGCGTGGGCACCCATCCGCACGCCTTCGCCCAGACGCGGGGGTGGCTGGCGCGGCACCTGCCCGAGGCCGAGATCATCCACGCCACGTCCACGGCGGCCGCGGCGGCGGCACTCGCCGTCGGGCCGGAGGGACCGCGCGACGCCCCCTGGGACGCGGCCATCGCAGCGCCCCTCGCCGGCGAGCACTACTCGCTGGAGGGGCTTGCCACCGGCATCGGCGACAACCCGGACGCGGTCACGCGCTTCGTGCTCGTGGCGCAGCCGGGTCGCCCGGCCCCGCGCAGCGGTCGCGACAAGACCAGCCTGGTCGCCTTCATGCGTGAGAACCACCCGGGCGCGCTGATGGAGATCCTGGAGCAGTTCGCCATGCGAGGCGTCGACATGACCCGCATCGAGTCGCGCCCGACCGGTGCCTCGCTGGGGGACTACTGCTTCTCGATCGACGTGGAGGGCCACATCGACGACCGCAGGGTGGCGGAGGCGTTGATGGGCCTGCACCGGGTCTGTGCCGACGTGCGCTACCTGGGCTCCTACGAGCGCCACGACGGCAAGTCCCCGGAGATCCGGCCCGGCACCTCCGATGCCGAGTTCGAGACGGCTGCGGAGTGGCTGGAGTCCCTGAGGGGTCCGCGGCCCTAGGCTGGGCAAGCCATGACCACGACCACCTCGGTGATGCTGCTCGCGATCGTCGCCCTCGTCGCTGTGCTCGCGTTGGTGCTGGCCGTCCTCGCCCTGCGTGCACAGCGCTCGCGGACAACGGTGGGCGCGCCACTACCGGACGACGTAGCTGGACTTCGCGAGGTCGTCGAGTTGTTGCGGGCAGACAGCGCCCTCGCCCTGCTCCGCCCGCGGTTGGTCCGTTACGACGCCTTCGGCGACATGGGCGGCCGGCTGTCATGGTCGCTGGCGCTGCTCGACGCGCGAGGTGACGGCGTCGTGCTCACCTCGATCGCCGGGCGGACCGAGGCACGCAGCTACGCCAAGGACGTCCGCGGCTGGACCGGTGAGCAACAGCTGTCCGAGGAGGAGGCCGAAGCCGTTGCGCTCGCCCGGCAGGGTTGATCTACGCTCCGCGCCATGAGCCTGCTGACTCCTCTCGCCGTCCGGATCGGCTCCTGGACCTGGATGCCCAGGCTGCTCCCCCAGATCACCGCCACCGACAAGCGGCTCCAGCAGCTCACCGCAGGGCGGGTGACCATCCTCGACATCGCCGGTCTGCCCAACGCGCTGCTGACGGTGCGCGGCCGCAAGACCGGCCAGCCACGGTCCACTCCGCTGCTGTGCGTCCCGCGCGCCGACGGCAGCTTCCTGGTGGCCGGCTCGAACTTCGGTGCCCCCAAGCAGCCGGTCTGGGTGGTCAACCTGGAGGCCAACCCCGACGCCGAGCTCCGCGTGAAGGGCAAGACCTTTCCCGTGCGCGGCCGGCGCCTCACCGGCGGCGAGCGCGCCCGGGCCTGGGCCGAGATGATCGACGTCTGGCCGAACTACCGCCTCTACGAGCAGCGCACCGACCGCGAGATCAAGGTCTTCGAGCTGACCCCGACCGGTGGTTGAGGAGCGGATCCGGTAACAGGGGAGTCTTTGGCCTGCCCACTGGATCAAGTCCTCCACTGTCCATCAGCGGCTCGCGACCAGGCGGCCCCACACGTTCCCCCAGTGGTCGACTTCGAGCCGGACGCGGTCATCGCGGCGTCCGAGGGCGATAGCAATCCAGACCACGCCCCATAAGCCGCCGGTGAAGACCGTCAGGACTGCGTGCAGGAAATGGGAGACCGGGCGCCGGTAGGACACCACCACGCCGTTGGGGCCTTCCAGCACGACGGTGCCCGCGTTGGTAGCGACCTCTTCCTCGACCGCGAGTGCCAGAGCACGTTGGCGGCTCTGCTCGCTCACGGGCGGAGTCCCGTGCAACGGTGCCGGGTTGACGAGGCGCGTCGGATCCAGCGAGTACGCCGCAACGCGCCAGCGCCGCCCGTCCCAACGCCTCCAGGCGTTTCCGTCCCAGCGGAGATCGCCGGGCACCGGCTTGCGGCGTACTGCATTGCCGTCCCTGTCGATGACGTCCTGCGCTCTTGCCACGCTTCAGTATGACCCGCCAACGGACATACAACTCACCGGCGAATCGGCCCCATGAGGGGGGCATTGAGGCCGAGTTGTATGTCCGGCGGCGGGCGGCCGAACGAGGGTCAGCGCGGGACGCGGACCAGCAGCTTGCCGGGCAGGCACTCGCAGATCAGCTCGGTGCCGAACCCGATCGGGTCGCCGTCGATCTGCCTCGGCGTCGGATGGGCGGCGCGGATGACGATGCGTCGGCCGGTGAGCCGGTTGAGGGTGGCGTCGGTCTTGCGGCCGCGGCCGATGACGCGCCCCACGACCCGCAGCCACGACAGGAACCTCGCCGGGTTGACGAGTACGACGTCCAGCCGCCCGTCGTCGATGGTGGCGTCGGGAAGCAACGGCAGACCGGCCTGCAGGAAGCCGACATTGCCGACCACGACGGTGCGGGCGCGATGCCGCGTGAAGGGCTCGTCGTCAACGGAGATGTCGATCCGCACAGCGGGGAACATCAGGTGCTTCAGACCGGACAGGACGTAGGCGAACCAGCCGACTCGCGCTTTGATCTCGTCGTTGGCGCCTTCCATGATCGCGGCGTCGAACCCCATCCCGGCCATCACCAGGAAGTGCTCGTGCTCTCCGATGCCGTCACCGGAGATCCGGACGAGGTCGATGGCGCGGTCCTGGCCGCCGAGGGCGACGTCGATCGCGGCCGTCAGGTACAGCGGCAGGTCGAGGTTGCGGGCGAGGAGGTTCCCGGTGCCGGCGGGTACGACGCCGACCGGTATGCCGGTGCCGGCGAGCTCTCCACACACGGTCCGCACGGTGCCGTCGCCGCCACACACGACCACGAGGTCCGCGCCGCCGAGGGCGGCTTCGTGCGCCATCGACCGGCCCGGGTCGTCCACCCGGGTCTCGAACCAGATCGGCGGGTCCCAGCCGCGGTCGGCGGCTCGCTTCTCCAGCAGCGCCTTGAACGCCGCCGGGTCCTCGACCTTGATCGGATTCAGGATCGCGGCGAGCTTGCGCCCGTCGCTGGGCAGCGGTTCGGCGTGCCGACGGGGGCGCGGTGCGGGGTCGACCAGCACCGCAGCGGTGGTCACCACGAACGCCGCCAGGGCGTAGCCGGTGAGCACGTCGGTGAGGCCGTGGACGCCGAGGAGCAGCCGGTCGAGACCGATGGCCAGCGCCGCGAGGACACCTGCCACGGCGATCGCGCGACGCTGGCTGCGGCGGCGTACGAACAGCGCGGCCAGCACCATCGCGATGCCGGCCGCGGCGGCCATCATGCTGGAGTGGCCGGAGGGGAAGCCGCCGTCGTGCAGCACCATGTGCGCGTAGTCGGGGCGGGCCCGCGCGAAGGCGCCCTTCATCACCGTGGTCAGCAGCTGCGTGGTCAAGAAGACGCCGAGCAGCCACGACGCGGGTCGCGGAAATCGCTTCCACGCGAGCACGGCCGCCGCGACGAGGGCATACCCCAGCATCGGCAGGAACCGGGTCCACTCGGCCACCACGCGGGCGGTCTCGATCACCCCTCCGCGGGAGAAGGCGAACTCCGCGATCGGTGCACCCACGGCGTGGTCGAGGTCGTTCACCAGGTCGCGGTGCTGCCACATGAGGTACGACGCCAGCAGCACCCAGAGTCCGGAGACGACGGCGCCCACGACGAGGCGGCGGCGGGTCCGGGGGGCGAACGTCATGAGGCGACTCCTGGCGTGGGGGCAACCCGCCCAGTATCGCGCCCAGTATCCCGCGCCGCGTCTCCCACCTCGCCGGGCCGACGGGGGAGGCTGCGTCGATAGCATGACCGGGTGATCGATCCCCGGCTCCTGCGCGAGAACCCCGACCGCATCCGCGCCGCCCAGCAGCGGCGCGGATTGTCTGTCGACGTGGTCGACCAGGCGCTGACGGCAGACGAGCGGCGGCGTACGACGATCGCGGACTTCGAGCGTCTGCGTGCGGAGCAGAAGCAGCTGGGCAAGCAGATCGCGCAGGCCAAGGGTGACGAGAAACAGACACTGCTGGCCCGGACCAAGCAGCTGTCGGCCGACGTGAAGGCGGCCGAAGCCGCGCAGAACGAGGCCGACGAGGCCTACCGGCAGCTCGTCCTGACCATCCCCAACCCGGCCGCCGAGGAGGCGCCCGCGGGTGGCGAGGAGGACTTCGTCGTCCTCGAGCACGTTGGCACCCCGCGCGACTTCGCCGCCGAAGGGTTCGAGCCGCGCGACCACGTCGAGCTGGGCCGGATGCTGGGCGCGATCGACATCGACCGGGGCGCGAAGGTGTCCGGCGCCCGCTTCTACTACCTGACCGGTCCCGGCGCCGACCTCGAGTTCGCGCTGCTCAACATGGCCATGGACCAGGCCCGCGCGGCTGGGTTCATCACCGCGATCCCGCCGGCGCTGGTCCGTCCGCGCGCCATGGACGGCACCGGCTTCCTGGGCCAGGCCGCCGACGACGTCTACCGCATCGAGGGCGAGGAGCTCTACCTCGTCGGCACCTCGGAGGTGCCGATGGCGGCGTACCACTCCGACGAGATCCTCGACGCCCAGTCGCTGCCTCGCCGCTACGCCGCGTTCAGCCCCTGCTACCGCAAGGAGGCCGGCTCCTACGGCAAGGACACCGCGGGCATCATCCGGGTGCACTGGTTCGACAAGGTGGAGATGTTCAGCTACACCACGATCGAGGAGTCGTACGCCGAGCACCGGCGCCTGCTGGAGTGGGAGAAGGAGTTCCTCACCAAGCTCGAGCTGGCCTTCCGCGTCATCGACGTGGCCGCTGGTGATCTGGGGCTGTCCGCCCAGCGCAAGTTCGACTGCGAGGCGTGGATCCCGACCCAGGGGAAGTACCGCGAGCTGACCTCGACCTCGAACTGCACGGACTTCCAGACCCGCCGCCTCGACATCCGGGGCCGCTTCCCCGCGGACGGGGACACGGGCGGCACCTCGGTCAAGCACCTCGCCACGCTCAACGGGACCCTGTGCGCGATGACGCGCACGATCGTGGCGATCCTCGAGACCCACCAGCAGGCCGACGGTTCGGTCCGCGTGCCGACGGCGTTGCAGCCCTACCTGCAGGGCCGCACGGTCTTGGAGCCGGTCGCGTCGTGACCTCCCGTCCCCGACGCCCGGCCGGCGACCGCTCCGGCTGGCAGCCGAAGCTGGTCGCCCTCGACATCGACGGCACGTTGTTCCTTGCTGGCCATGGGGTTGCGCACAACCTGGTCGACGAGCAGATCACCCCGAAGACCCGGGAGGCGGTCGACCGGGCGCTGGCATCCGGCGCTCACGTCGTGCTTGCGACGGGCCGCTCGACATTTGGGATCACCCGGGTCCTCGACATGCTCGAGTTGCCGCGACACGAGGGCGAACGAGTGCTCGGGGTCGCCTCGAACGGGTCGGTCACCTTCGCCTATCCGCCGGTGGAGCTGCTCTCGACGGTGACCTTCGACGCCAGCGAGGTGGTCCGGATGCTGCTGGAGCACGTCCCGAACGCCCTGGTCGCAGTGGAGGAGATCGGCGTGGGGTATCGGGTGAACCGGCACTTCCCCGAGGGTGAGATCACCGGCGAGATCAACCTGCAGTCGGTGGACCAGCTCGTCTCCGAGCCGGTCACGCGTGTGGTGATCCGCGACCCCGACTCCTCCGCAGAGGACTTCATCGCGCTGGCCGAGCGGATCGGCCTGCAGGGGATCAACTACTACATCGGGTGGACGGCCTGGCTCGACCTCGCGCCCGCAGGCGTCTCCAAGGCCACCGGTCTGGAGTCGGTCTGCCGTCGTCTGGGCGTCGCCGCCGAGGACGTGCTTGCCATCGGCGACGGCCGCAACGACATCGAGATGCT
>JBHWSH010000222.1:0-20784 GCA_043427135.1 Marmoricola sp.
CCCTGAGCTCGTGGCCGCCCAGCAGGCGGGCGACAAGCGCCTGCGGCTGGCCCGGTGGGCGTCACGCGGTGCGATCGTCGGGCTGCAGGGCGGCACCAAGGAGGTACGCCGCGAGCTCAAGACCCTGCGCAAGGCGGGCACGAAGGTCAGCGCCGTCTGGCTGCAGGACTGGACCGGTCATCGGGTGACGTCGTTCGGCAAGCGGCTGTGGTGGACCTGGCAGCGCGACACCGAGCACTACCCGCGCTGGCGCAAGCTCGTGGCCGACCTGCGCAAGCAGGGCATCCGCACCACGACCTACGTCAACCCGATGCTGACCGACGCCGCGGCTCGCAACCGGCCGGGGATGCGCAACCTCTGGGCAGAGGCCCGCGACCTCGGCTACCTGGTGCGCAACGCCAAGGGCGAGCCCTACGAGCAGGACCAGGGCGAGTTCACCGCGACGCTCGTCGACCTGACCAACCCGGCGGCGCAGTCATGGTTCGCCGACGTCATCGCCACCCAAGTGCTGGCCCACGGGGTCTCCGGGTTCATGGCCGACTTCGCCGAGGCGCTGCCGTTCGACGCCGTCCTGCACGCAGGTGACGCCGCCGACCTGCACAACCGCTGGCCGACGCTGTGGGCTCAGACCGTGCAGCTGGCGTGTGAGCGGGCAGACCAGCCCAAGTGCGTGACGTGGTTCCGCGCCGGCGCACCCGGCCAGGCGGCGTACGCACCTCTCTTCTGGAACGGCGACCAGCTCGTCACCTTCTCCCGCGAGGACGGCCTCGCCTCGGCGCTGCTCGGCACCCTGTCCGCCGGTGTCTCCGGTTGGCCCCTGGTGCACTCCGACATCGGTGGCTACACCTCGGTCGACGCCGTGCTGAAGAACTACGTCCGCACCGAGGAGCTGCTCGCGCGCTGGGCGGAGTACGCCGCGTTCGGCGTCGTCATGCGCACCCACGAGGGCAACCGGCCCGACCAGAACCCCCATGTCTTCAGCAACAAGCGGACCGCTGACGCCTTTGCCCGGATGACGCGGTTGTTCGCGGCGCTCAAGCCCTACCGCAAGCGGGTCGTCGACGAGGCGGTCACGACCGGGGTGCCCGCGATCCGGCCGACGTGGCTGGTGGCGCCCGGCACTGCGGCAGCCGAGAGCGACAGGCAGTTCTTCCTTGGCGAGCACGTGCTGGTCGCCCCGGTGCTGACCGAGGGAGCAACCTCGGTGGCGGTCGCCCTGCCGCCCGGGGGTTGGGTGCATCTGCTCACCGGCAAGAAGTACGTCGGCGACCGCACCCTCGACGTGGCCGCGCCGCTCGGTCGACCCGCGGCGTTCGCCCGAGTCAAGGGCCCGTGGACGAAGCGGCTGCAGACCCGGATCGAGAAGGCAGGGTTCTGAGGGGGCGCCGCTCAGAGCTCGGCGCCCTCGGCGAGCAGGTCGTGCGTGTCGGTGTTCTTGCCCATGTAGGACCGCACGAACGTGCACGTCGGGATCACCTTGGCGCCCTGCTCGCGGGCGAACTCCAGGGCACCGGAGACCAGCTGCGATCCGATGCCCTGACCCTCGAACTCCTCGTTCACGACGGTGTGGTTGAACTCGTAGACCCCGTCGCGCAGCACGTACGCCGCGTAGCCGGCGACCTCGCCGGATGGGGTCGTCGCCTCCACTCGGCTGCGGTCGGCGTTGTCCCTGGTCGTCACTTCGGTCTTGGCCATGCGGGCAGCCTTCCCGATAACGGGTGGTGCATGCGGCCGCGGACCGCTTCACTGCGCTGCATGTCCGCTCTGCCCGAAACCCCGTTGCTTCGCGACCTGTCGGCCGGTCTCACCGCGCGGCGGTTGGCGATGGCCGACGCCGCCGCGGTCTACGAGGTGATGGCCGAGCAGGAGATGTACGACGTCGGGTCGGTGGAGATCGCGGAGGCCGACATCGTCGGCGACTGGCTACGGCCCAGCTTCGACGTTGCCGCGAGCACCGTGGGCGTCTTCGACGGCGAGACGATGGTCGCCTACGCCGAGCACTCGGGACACGACCGTTGTGACGCGGCGGTGCGTCCGGCGTACCGCGGCCGGGGTATCGGCACCGGTCTTGCGCGCTGGGTGCAGGACCTGGCGCGCTCCCGGGGGGCCGCGGTCGTCGGCATGCCGGTGCCGCAAGGTTCAGCAGGCGATCGACTGCTGGAAGCGCTGGGTTACGAGAAGCGGTGGACCTCCTGGGTGCTCGAGTTGCCCGAGGGCGCCGAGATCGTCGCCCAGCCGCTGCCGGCCGGCTACCAGCTGCGCGATGCGGTGTCGGACGCCGACCGCCGGGCGGTGTGGACGGTCGTCGAGGACGCCTTCCTCGAGTGGTCGGACCGTGACCGGCAGAGCTTCGAGGACTTCAGTGCCACGACAGTCCAGCGGCCCGGGTTCGAGCCCTGGATGATGCGGCTGCTGGTCGACGACACCGGCGCCGCCGTCGGCGCCAGCTGCATCGTGATGGCCGGCGAGACCGGCGTCGTCGACCGTCTCGCCGTACGCCGCGACCGCCGCGGGCTCGGCCTCGCCCGCGCCCTGCTCGCCGACTCCTTCACCCTGGCCCGCGCCCACGGCGCCACCCGCTCCGAGTTGTCCACCGACACCCGCACCGGCGCCCTCGGCCTCTACGAGCGCGTCGGCATGGTCGTCACCTCGACCTGGGTGAACCGGGCGATCCGCCTCTGACGGTTTCCCATGGTGCCATGGGGAACTGCCACTCCCCGCGCGAAATTTCACGTGGGAAGTGGCAGAACTTCTGCATCCCATGGGAAACCGACCCCCCGCTACCCTCGACCCCATGACGATCCTGGACGACGCGCGAGCGGGCATGGACCCGACGATCCGACCGCAGGACGACCTGTTCGGCCACGTGAACGGCCGCTGGCTGACCGAGACCGAGATCCCCTCGGACCGGTCGAGCTGGGGAGGGTTCGCGATGCTCGCCGAGGAGGCCGAGCGGCACGTACGCGCGATCATCGAGGAGTGTGCCGAGACGTCGGCCGACCAGCCGAAGGGGTCGCCACAGCAGCAGATCGGCGACCTGTGGAAGTCGTTCATGGACGAGGACCGCATCGAGCAGCTCGGCGCGCAGCCGATCGCCGACGACCTTGGCGCCGTACAGGCCCTGGACAGCCACGAGGCACTGGTCCGCTTCATCGGAGCGTTCGAGCGCCGCGGCGGAGGCGGGTTCTTCCGGGCGTACGTCGACGCCGACGACCGCGACTCCGACCGCTACGTCGTCAACGTGCTGCAGGGCGGCATCGGCCTGCCCGACGAGTCGTACTACCGCGAGGACAAGTTCGCCGAGATCCGCACGGCGTACGTCGCCCACCTGGCTCGCATGTTCGAGCTCGCCGGCCTCGAAGGCCCGCAGGCGCTGGCCGACCGGGTGATGGCGCTGGAGACCCGCCTCGCGCAGGGTCACTGGGAGCGCACCGAGACCCGCGACGTACTCAAGACCTACAACCTGCGCACCTACGCCGACCTGCAGAAGCTCGCCCCGGCGTTCGACTGGGACACCTACGCGGCCGCGATGGGGGCCGACGACAAGACGCTCGCCGAGGTCGTCGTCCGCCAGCCGAGCTTCTTCGAGCACCTCTCGACGGTCATCGACGAGGTCGACCTCGACCACTGGAGGGCCTGGGCGCTGATCAAGGTCATCCGCGCGGCGTCGCCGTACCTCTCCAGCGCATTCGTCGAGGAGAACTTCGACTTCTACGGCCGCACCCTGTCCGGCACCCCCGAGCTGCGCGCGCGATGGAAGCGCGGCGTCGGCTTCGTCGAGGGATGCGTCGGCGAGGCAGTCGGCGAGCTGTACGTCGCGCGGCACTTCCCGCCCACCAGCAAGGCGATCATGGACGAGCTGGTCGCCAACCTGCTCGAGGCCTACCGGCGCAGCATCACCGATCTCGACTGGATGACCGAGGCAACCAAGCAGCGCGCGTTCAAGAAGCTCGAGACGTTCCGACCCAAGATCGGCTACCCGGAGAAGTTCCGCGACTACTCCGCGATCGACGTGCGCCCCGACGACCTCATCGGCAACGCCCGCCGCGCCGCGGCGTTCGAGCACGACCGGCAGCTGGCCAAGATCGGCACGCCCGTCGACCGCGACGAGTGGTTCATGCTGCCGCAGACCGTCAACGCCTACTACAACCCCGGCAGCAACGAGATCTGCTTCCCCGCCGCGATCCTGCAGCGGCCGTTCTTCGACGCCGAGGCCGACCCGGCCGAGAACTACGGCGGCATCGGCGCGGTCATCGGCCACGAGATCGGGCACGGCTTCGACGACCAGGGTTCGCAGTTCGACGAGCACGGCAACCTCGAGAACTGGTGGACCGACGAGGATCGCGCCGCCTTCTCCGAGCGCGCCGACAAGCTGATCGAGCAGTACGCCGGGTACAGCCCCCGCGACCTGCCGGGCGAGAAGGTCAACGGCCAGCTCACGGTCGGCGAGAACATCGGCGACCTCGGTGGGCTGACCATCGCGCACAAGGCCTACCTGATCAGCGTCGAGAACTCGTCCGCCGTAGCCGACTCCGAGCGGCTGTTCCTCAACTGGGCCTACGTCTGGCGGGCGAAGTACCGCAAGGAGCTCGCCCAGCAGCTGCTCACCGTCGACCCGCACAGCCCGCCGGAGTTCCGCGCCAACATCGCCCGCAACCTCGACGAGTTCCACGAGACCTTCGGCACCCAGCCCGGTGACGGCCTCTGGCTCGACCCCGAGGACCGCGTCCACATCTGGTGAGCGAGCTCTCCGACGTACGCGTCGCGAAACCGGCTCATCGGCAGCGCGTACGTCGGACAGCGCGTGACTCGGGCGCAACCGGGTAGGAGGGCTGCATGAGCGCCTGGTCTCGAGTCGCCAAGGTGAGCGCCGCTGCCCTCGGGGGGCTGGCGGCGTATGACCTGACGCAGAAGAAGCACGCGATCCTGCGCAACTATCCGGTCGTCGGTCACTTCCGTTATCTGCTCGAGAAGGTAGGACCCGAGCTACGGCAGTACATCGTCACCGACAACAACTCCGAGCGGCCGTTCAGTCGCGACCAGCGCACCTGGATCTATGCCAGCTCCAAGCTGGAGAACAACTACTTCGGCTTCGGCACCGACAACGACGTCGAGCACACCGACGGCTACCCGATCATCAAGCACCGCACGTTCGCCGAGGAGATCCCGCACCCCGACCCGGAAGTCGGCACCGAGACGCCTCTGCCCAGCGCCAAGGTGCTCGGCGGTCCACGTGGACGGACGCACGCGTTCCGGCCCGAGTCGATCGTCAACGTCTCGGCGATGAGCTACGGATCCCTGTCCAAGCAGGCGATCACCGCGATCAACAAGGGCGCGGCGATGGCCGGCTGCATGCACAACACCGGCGAGGGCGGTCTGTCGCCGTACCACCGCAACGGCGCGGACCTCGTCTTCCAGATCGGTACGGCGTACTTCGGCTGCCGCGACGAGCACGGCCGTTTCGACCTGCACCGGCTCAAGGATCTGGTCGCGTCGGCGCCGGTGAAGGCGCTGGAGATCAAGCTCAGCCAGGGCGCGAAGCCCGGTCTCGGCGGTCATCTGCCGGGCGCGAAGGTGACGCCGGAGATCGCGGAGATCCGGGGCATCCCGGTCGGTGTCGACTGCATCAGCCCTTCGCGACATGCGGAGTTCGGCGACGTCGACTCGATGCTCGACTGGGTCGAGCTGCTCGCGTCCGAGACGGGCCTGCCGGTCGGCATCAAGTCGGCGGTCGGTGACCACGTGTTCTGGGAGCACCTGGTCGAGCAGATGGCCGACGGACAGCGCGGCGTCGACTTCGTGACGATCGACGGCGGCGAGGGCGGCACGGGCGCGGCGCCCCTGGTCTTCAGCGACTCGGTCTCGCTTCCGTTCCGCGTCGGCTTCGCCAGGGTGTACGCCGCGTTCGCGCAAGCCGGCATCGCCGACCGGGTGACGTTCATCGGCGGCGGCAAGCTCGGTCTGCCCGACAACGCGATCGTCGCGATGGCACTCGGCTGCGACATGCTCAACGTGGCCCGCGAGGCGATGTTCGCGGTCGGCTGCATCCAGGCCCAGAAGTGCCACACCGACCACTGTCCGACCGGCGTCGCCACGCAGAACGCCTATCTGGCGCGCGGCCTCGACGTGGACACCAAGTCGGTGCGACTGGCCAACTACGTCAAGACGCTGCGCCGCGATCTGATCAAGGTCTCGGAGTCGGTCGGTGTCTCCCATCCGGCGCTGATCGGCGTCGACGACATCGAGGTGCTCTACGGCACCAACACATCGCGGCCGCTGGGCGAGGTCTACGGCTACGACCCCGCGTGGGGCGTGGTGTCCGACGAGCAACGCGCCGCGGTCGACGCGCTGATGTCGGGCGCCCCCGAGGGCGGCAGCGCGCCACCGTCCCAGCACGCCCAACGCTGACTCGCCAGCCACGCTGGGGCGGCGCCGGCAGAGCCCCGGGACTCAGCGCTCGGTGATGAGTCCCTGGGTGCTCGGCTGGTAGGGGTTCTGGCCCTTGTCGATGGCGTAGCGGCGCAGGTAGCCGTCGCGACCGAGCACGGCGACGATCTCGGCGATCTTCGCCGCCTCCGCCTTCTCGACGGCGATCTGCGCCTCGGCGGCCTTCTCCTGTGCGGCGGCTTCGGCCTCGCGCGCCTTGGCGCGGGCGACCGCCTCCTGCTGCGCGATCAGGGCGTTCTTCACGGCCTCCGGCGGCACCGGCTTCTGCAGGGTGATCGCGAAGTTGGTGAAGAACTCCTCGGTGCCGTCGATCTGCCGGCCCACCAGGTCGGGCAGTTGGACGAGGACGTCCTGCTCCCACTTCGCCTTGGTCGCCGGGTCCATGTAGAGGTCGGTGTAGGTGTAGTTCTGGCTGGCGCGGTCGATCGCGGTCTCGAGCGGCTTGCTCAGGTAGACCGCCAGCATCCGCAGCCAACCGGCCGACCCGTTGCCGTCCGCGGCGTCCATGTAGGCGGCGTACCTGTTGCCGACCAGGTCGTGGAACTTGCGCAGCGTCTGGCACTCGGTGTTGAGCAGGAAGTTCGCCACACCCTCGACGCTCATCTCGATGCCGTCCTTGGTCACGAACGAGATCACGTCACGGTCGCCGCCCGGCCCGAAGACGTAGTTGCGCTGGCTCGACGGGTAGCGGAAGTGCTTGTCGCCGGGCCCGTGCCACTTGCGTGTCGAGGGCTCGACGCAGTCGGCGAACCGGGTCGGGGTGAAGGCGCCGGCGCTGTAGTGCAACGCCATCTGGTCCGGCCCGGTGGAGACGGTGGTGGGGCGCGCGAAGATCAGCAGGCCGAGGAGTACGACGACCAGCGTCGCGCCTGCGGTGACGGCGATCGCCGCCTTCTTGCCGGTGCTGCTGAGCGAGTCGGGGGTGCGGGCGGCTTTGTTGGACATCGGTGACCTCTCTGCTGGACGCAGGGGTCAGCCTTCCAGAGCCCTCCGCTCGGTGCGGATGAGGTCCACCACGAGGACCGACAACCCGGCGTCGGACTCGCGGTGCGCCCAAGCCAGCTCGAGCAGGTCGTCGAGGTTGGCGACGTCAGCGCGGCCGCGTGCCTTGGCCCGGGCCTCGATCTCGACGATGCGGTCGATCAGGGCGCTCGACAGCTGCGGCTCGATGTCGCGGTGGTCCCAAGCCAACTCGCGCACGCGGCGTACGACGGGCAGCACCGGGTCTGCGCGAGGTTGCCGGCTGGCCGCGATCCACGCCCAGGCCACTCCCACGACCAGGAGCAGCAGGACCAGGATGACGAGCAGGCGGATCAGCATGGGTTCCTCCAGCAGTCAAGGGTACGCCGACGACGCCTGGCGCGACTCCTGCGGTGCAGTTGTCACTGAGTGCGTGTCGTACGTCGACTGCTGCGGTGATAACCCCGCGTTACAGCTGAACGTGACCCGGCGCGGTCAGTTGTCGAGCAGGGACTCGATGGCGCGGGCGATGTTCTCGTCCTCGGGCACCAGGCCGGGGGAGAAGCGGGCGACGGGGGTGCCGCCGGCGTCGATGAGGAACTTGGCGAAGTTCCAGCCGATGTCGCCGGAGCCGCCTTCTTCGTCGGTCAGCGTCGTCAACTCGGCGTAGATCGGGTGCCGGCCCTCGCCGTTGACCTCGATCTTCTCCGTCATCGGGAAGGTCACGCCGTACGTCGCGGAGCAGAACTCCGCAATCTCCTCCGCCGTGCCGGGCTCCTGGCCCATGAACTGGTTGCAGGGCACGCCGACGACGGTGAACCCGCGCTCGGCGTACTTCTCGTGCAGAGCCTCGAGTCCGGCGTACTGCGGGGTCAGGCCGCACCGCGAGGCGACGTTGACGATGAGGGCCGGCTTGCCCCCGGTGATCTCACCCAACGTGGAGGGAGTGCCGTCGAGCCGAGCGATCGGCTGGTCGAGGATGCTCATGTCGGCCACGGTAGGGGATCTCGACAAGCTCGATCACCGGACCTTGGCTCGATCCCCGGACCTCAGCTCGATCGCCGGACCTCAGGCGGTCAGCGCCGCCCACGCCATCTGGTCGAGGAGTGCCGCCATCTCGGCTTCGGGCAGATGCGAGCTGCGGGGTGTGGAGTTCAGCAGGCCGAACGTCGCGTGGGCGATCGCGCGGGCGCGCGACTCGGCGAGACCCGGCCGGAACGCCAGCAGCTGCTCGACCCACAGCTCGACGTACTGCCGCTGCAGCGACCGCACCCGGCGCCGGGCGCCCTCGGGAAGCGCCGCCCAGTCACGGTCTTGTACGACGATGAGCGGCTGGTGGTTGAGGGCGAAGTCGATGTGCCAGGCCACCAGGCCGCGCAGCGCGTCGCGCGGACCGGACGCCGCCGAGACGCGCTCGCGGCCGACGTCGAGGAGCTCCTCGCTGATCGAGACCAGCATCTCGGCGAGCATCGCGTCCTTGGCCGGGAAATGCCGGTAGAGAGCGGGACCGCTGATGCCGCAGGCGGCGCCGAGGTCGGCGACCGACACCCCATGGAAGCCGCGCTCGGCGAACAGCTCGGCGGCGACCGCGAGGATCTGCTCACGCCTGCTCACCGGCACAGGCTAGCGAGGTAAAGAATCACTGATTCCGTTGTCCGTTTTGTCCGGATCATGTGACGATGGCGCATCGAGATCAGTCGAGCGACCCGGGGGAAACCATGCGCCGTACTCTGTCCGCCTTGACGGCGACCGCCGTCCTCTCAGCGACCGCTCTGGCCGCGGCGACGGTCGCGCCAGCCCAGGCGATCACCCACGGACAGCCAGACGGGGACGGACACCCGTACGTCGGGATGATGCTCGCGCGTTCGGACGCCGGCGCGATGTGGACCTGCACGGGCTCCCTGATCGACGAGGACACGTTCGTGACGGCGGGCCACTGTGTGGAGGCCCCGGTCACCTCGGCGTGGGTCTGGGTCGACGAGGGCCCGATCGTCCCGGGCTCGGCGCCCGAGGTCACCGGAAGCGTCCACCTGCACCCGGCGTACGACCCGGCCGACCCGACCGCCCACGACCTCGGTGTCGTCGAGCTCGACACGCCGGTGGTTCTCGACCGGTACGCCGAGCTGCCGCGAGTCGACCAGCTCGACTCACTCGAGCCTTCGGTGAAGACCACCTTCACCGCGGTCGGCTACGGCCTCCACCGCACGTCGCCGCCGCAGGCCGGACGCCAGGTCAACCCGATGGTCCGCACGGTGGCGCACCCGCGGTTGCTCAAGATCAACCACAAGCAGACCGGCGAGGGATCGTTCATGGTGAGCGCCAACGCCAGCACCGGAGGCACCTGCACCGGCGACTCCGGCGGTCCGGTCCTGCTCGGTCACAGCGACGTCCTGGCCGGCGTCGTCTCCTACGGCAAGAACCACATGTGCGCCGGGCAGAGCGGCATCTACCGCGTCGACCGGGCCGACGACCTGGCGTTCCTGCACGGTTTCGTCGACTGAGCTCGCCCGGCGCTCCTGCTCTGTCGGAGGAGCGGTGTAGGAATGGGCCATGGCGCTCGCGACCTGGCAGGACCTGTGCATCGATGCTGTGGACGCGCGCGCCATGGCGCGGTTCTGGGCGGGGGTGCTGCATCTGGACATCGACCCTGACGACGAGGACGGCGGCAAGCTGATCGGAGCCACACCCGCCCACACGGTCTGGATCAACCAGGTCCCCGATCCGGTGACGGTCAAGCAGCGCGTCCACCTCGACGTGCGGGCCGCATCTCCGGACGACCTGACCGCCCGCGGCGCGAGCGTGGTCGACGCCGACAGCTTCTCCTGGGCGGTCATGCGCGACCCGGAGGGAGGCGAGCTCTGCGTCTTCGGCACGAAGCCCGACGCCGGTCCGGGTCTGAAGGACATCGTCGTCGACTGCCGCGACCACGTGCGGATCTCGAGGTGGTGGGCCGACGTCCTGGGCGCCGAGCGGCACGAGGACTCCACGCAGGGCTCTTCCTACGTCGGCGGCATCCCTGGCGCGCCGTTCGAGGACCTCTGCTTCGTGCCCGTCCCTGAGCCCAAGACCGTCAAGAACCGCATCCACTGGGACGTCGCCACCCGCGATGTATCGGCACTGGTCGGCGCAGGAGCGACGGTGGTGCGCGAGCCCGACGGCGACATCCGCTGGCACATCGTGGCCGACCCGGAGGGCAACGAGTTCTGCGCCTTCGCGACCGAAGACCCCGACAGCGACTGAGCGCCACGAGCCGATGAGCGAGGGGGGACTCGGGGGACCATGACACTGCACGTGCACCATGCACCCGACACCGAGCTGCTCGCAGCCGGGTTGGCCGAGGTCCTCGCCGAGCCGACGGGTGACCCGTTCGACGAGGAGGTCGTGGTCGTCCCGGCCAAGGGCGTCGAGCGCTGGCTGACCCAGCGGCTCTCCCACCGCTTGGGCGCGGGCGCGCGCGGCGCTGACGGGGTCTGCGCCGGCGTGCGCTTCCTCAGCCCGCGCTCCCTGGTCTCCCTGCTCACCGGCACCGAGCACGAAGACCCCTGGGACCCCGAGCGGATGGTGTGGCCGCTCCTCGAGGTCATCGATGCCTCGCTCGAGGAGCCGTGGTGCGCCCCGCTGGCCCGCCATCTCGGCCGCGGGGAGGCGGGCGAGCTCGGCGAGCTGCGCCGCGATCGGCGGTGGTCGGTGGCCAGGCGCCTGGCCGGACTCTTCGCGTCGTACGCCGTGCAGCGCCCCGCGTTGCTCCAGGACTGGAGGGCGGAGCGCGCCACCGACGGCGCCGGCTCCGAGCTGCCCAGCGACCTCGCCTGGCAGCCGCCCCTGTGGCGCGCTCTGCTGGAGCGCGTCGGGGCCGCACCACCCGACGTTCGCCACGCCGACACCGTCGCCGCCCTTGCCGCGGGGCAGCTGACGGTCGAGCTTCCCGACCGGCTCTCGATGTTCGGCCACACCCGGCTGCCGCGCACCGAGCTCGAGTTGCTCAGGGCGCTAGCGACGGTGCGGGAGGTGCATCTGTGGCTACCGCAGGTGTCCCCGGTCGTGTGGCGGCAGTTGGAGCAGTCGGTCTCGGACGGTCCCGTACGGCGACGCGACGACGACAGCGGTGCACGCGTGCGGCATCCCCTGCTGGCGTCGCTGGGGCGCGACTCCCGTGAGCTGCAGCGGTCGCTCGCGTGCCTGGGCCCGCGCATCGACCATTTCCACGAGGCGCCGTCGGCCTCTCGCGACACGCTGCTGGGCCGGTTGCAGGACGCGCTCCGGGCCGACGAGCCGCGTCCGGAGGAAGGCGGCTTCGTCGGCGACGACCGATCGCTTCAGGTGCACGCCTGTCACGGGTCGGCTCGCCAGGTCGAGGTGCTGCGCGAGGTCCTCGTCGGCCTGTTGCAGGACGACCCGACCCTGGAGCCGCGCGACATCGTCGTCATGTGCCCCGACGTCGAGGCCTACGCCCCGCTCTTCTCGGCGACGTTCGGTCTGCTCGACACCGTGGGCGAGCAGGGCCACCCCGGTCACCAGCTGCGGGTCCGGCTCGCTGACCGCGGCCTGTCCGCCACCAACCCGCTCCTGGCGCTTGCAGGCGCGCTGGTCGAGCTGGCCGGAGGACGCGCCACTGCCAGCGAGGTCCTCGACCTGGCCTCGCGTGCGCCGG
Organism: Marmoricola sp.; assembly: GCA_043427135.1. GTDB lineage: Bacteria > Actinomycetota > Actinomycetes > Propionibacteriales > Nocardioidaceae > Marmoricola_A. The sequence goes on from JBHWSH010000222.1 coordinate 12,059, forward strand.
TGCGCCACAGGTTCGCCTTCGACGACGAGGAGATCGCCGAGCTCACGGGTTGGGTCGGCCGGGCCGGAGTGCGCTGGGGACTGACCGCACAGCTGCGGGAGCCCTTCGGACTGCAGGAGTTCGAGGAGAACACCTGGCGTGCCGGGCTCGACCGCGTCCTGCTCGGCGTGGCTGCCGCGGAGGGGCCGGTGCTGCTGGGCGACCGCGTGCCGCTCGACGACATCGGCAGCTCCAGCATCGACCTGGCCGGGCGGCTCGCCGAGCTCGTCGACCGGCTCGAGGCCGCCGTCACCGGCCTCCGCGCCGCCGACACGCTGCCGGCGTGGCTGGCAGCGTTGCGGGAGGGCGTGGAGTCCCTGGGGTCGGTGCCTGAGGCCGATGCCTGGCAGGAGGCGCAGTTCCATCGCGAGCTCGACACCCTCGCCGACGAGGCGGCCTACGCCGGCGCCGACGGGTTCGAGGGCCCACTGCGCCTCGCCGACGTGCGCATCCTGCTTGCCCGCCGCCTGCAGCCGCGTCCCACCCGCGCCAACTTCCGCACCGGGCATCTCACGGTCTGCACGATGGTCCCCATGCGGTCGGTGCCGCACCGGGTCGTGTGCCTCATCGGTCTCGACGACGGGGCCTTCCCCCGGACGACCGTCCCCGACGGCGACGACGTCCTGCAGCGCGACCCGCTCACCGGCGAGCGCGACCTGCGCAGCGAGGATCGGCAACTCCTGCTCGACGCGGTCATGGCCGCCGGCGAGACACTGGTGGTCACCTACACCGGCGCCAGCGTCACCACCAACCAGGACCGGCCACCCGCCGTACCTCTCGACGAGCTTCTCGACAGCGTCGAGGCACTGGCGCCCGGAGCGCGCGCACACGTCGTACGCCGGCATCCGCTGCAGCCCTTCGACCCGCGCTGCTTCGAGCAGGCCGACCCGTTCAGCTTCGACGCGCGCTATGCCGACGCCGCCCGCGCCCTGCAGGAGGAGCGGCGCCGGCCGCGTCCCTTCCTGCTGGAGCCGCTGCCGGCCCGTGACCGTGGCGAGGTCGCCGACCTGCAGTTGGCCGACCTGCAGACGTTCTTCCGGCACCCGGTCGCGGCGTTCCTGCGGCACGGGCTGGACGTCACCACACCGCAGGAGATCGACGAGGCCGACGACGCGATGCCGCTCGACCTCGGTCCGCTCGACGCGTGGGCCATCGGCGACCGCATCCTGCGGCGCATTCTGGCGGCGGGCTCCGACCAGGCCGCCGCAGAGGCGATCCTGGCCGCCGAGCTCCGCCGCGGCGACCTGCCGCCCCGCGGCCTGGGTGAGCGTGCGCTGGCGGACGTGTGCGCCAAGGTCCAGGACCTGGCGACGGCCGCTCACGACGATCTTGCGGCCGAGCCGACGCGCGTGGACGTCACCGTCGACCTGGGCGACGGCCGTCGCCTGACCGGGGTGGTCCCCGACGTCCGAGGCGACCGGATCGTGCGCGTCTACTACTCCAAGCTCGCGCCCAAGCGACGGCTCGAGGCATGGATCGACCTGCTCGCTCTCACCGCCGCCGACCCCGACCGGTCGTGGACGGCCGTCACCTACGGGCGGTTCAAGCGCTACAGCAAACAAGGTGTCGCCTGGTCGCGGCTGGGACCCCTCGACGAGCGCGCCCCCGAGCTGTTGCGCCAACTCGTCGACGTCCGCGACCACGGGATCCGCGAGCCGCTGCCGCTGTTCGCCAAGGCGTCCGCGGCGTACGCCGAAGCGGTCCGCAAGGGAGACGACGCCGTCGTCAAGGCGACCTACGACTGGCGCGGCAGCGACCGCGTCCCCGGCGAGCAGACCGACGCCGCGCACGTCCGCGTGTTCGGGCCGCAGACCGAGCTCGCCCGCATCCTGGGCCAGCCGCGCGACGACGAGGACTGGAACACCGAACCCACGCGTGCCGGGCGCTACGCGCTGCGCGTCTGGGAGCCCCTGCTCGCGGCCGAGACGAGGAAGAACCTGTGACCGCTCCCGCCTTCGCCGACTTCGACATCGACGCCGACCTCCCGCCGTCGGGCACCACCACGCTGCTCGAGGCCAGCGCCGGCACGGGCAAGACCTGGGCGATCGCGGCGCTGGTCGCGCGCTACGTCATCGAGGAGGGCGTGCCGCTGGACAAGCTCTTGGTGGTGACGTTCGGACGCGCCGCCAGCCAGGAGTTGCGCTCCCGAGTCCGGGAGCGACTGGTCGAGGTCGAGCGGGCGTTGGAGGAGGCGTCTGCCGGACGCGCGCCGCGCCACGCCGACGCGCTGACCGCCCGACTGGTCCGCGGCGATGCGTCCGCGCTCGCCCTGCGGCGCGACCGCGCCCGGCGTGCGCTCACCGACTTCGACGCAGCGACCATCGCCACGATCCACCAGTTCTGCAATCTCGTCCTGCGCAGCCTCGGTGTCGCCGGCGACAGCGACCCGCACAGCGAGCTCGTGGAGGACCTCCAGGACCTGCGCGAGCAAGTCGTCGACGACGTGTACGCCGCGTGGTTCGCCACCGCGACAGGGGAGCCGGCTCTCAGCCGGGCCGAGGCCGGGGCGTTGGCCAAGCGAGTCGTGGAGGACCCTCAGGCCGAGATCCGCCCCGTCCCGACGGATCGTGGGCCGCGCACTCCCGAGCCGGCTGACCCCGCCGCTGACGAGGCCGATCTGCGCGCGCGGTTCGCCTGCGCGGTGCGCGAGGAGATGCAGGTGCGCAAGCGCCGGCTGGGCATCCTCGGCTACGACGACCTGCTGAGCCGGCTGGCCGACGTACTCTGCGACGGCGACGCTGTCGCGCTTGCCCAACAGCGGATGCGTCACCGCTGGCAGGTCGTGCTCGTCGACGAGTTCCAGGACACCGACCCGGTGCAGTGGCAGGTCTTCCACCGGGCGTTCACCGGCGCGGCGACGATGGTGCTCATCGGCGACCCCAAGCAGGCCATCTACGCCTTCCGCGGCGGAGACATCGCGACCTACACCCAAGCGCGCGACGGTGCGGACCGCCTGGCCACGCTGGGCGTCAACCACCGCAGCGACGCCCCGCTGGTGGACGCGGTCACCACCGTCCTGCGCGGAGCCCGGCTCGGCGACGGCGTACTCGTGCGCGAGGTCCGGGCCGCTCAGGCCGACTCGCGTCTGGAGGGAGCGCCTTCCGCCAGCCCCTTCCGGTTGCGGCTTGTCAACCGCCAGCAGTTCGGCAGCCCCAAGCCGCCGGCGGTGTCCGCCGCCCGGTCCGGTGTCGCCGCCGACCTCGCCAGCGACGTGGCCGAGCTGCTGTCCGCGCGCCCGCGTTTCGACGGCCGGGCCTTGCGCGCAGAGGACGTGGCCGTGTTGTGCTCGACCGGAGCCCAGTGCGATCTCGTCCAACAGGCTCTGCGCGACGCCGGTGTGCCGGCCGTCGTGCTGGGATCGCAGAGCGTCTTCGAGTCCCCGGCGGCGCAGGACTGGCTCGTCCTGCTCGAAGCCATGGAGCAGCCGCATCGCAGCAGCCGAGTACGCGCCGCGGCGCTCACCGCACTCCTCGGTGTCACCGCGGAGGAGCTGGACGCCGGCGGCGACGAGCTCACCCGCGACCTCGCCGAGCGCATGCGCGACTGGGCAGGACTCCTGCGCACCCGCGGCGTCGCGGCCGTGCTCGAGGTGGCGACGACCCACGGCGACCGGCACGGCCGCGCGATGGGAGCCAGACTGTTGGCCGAGCGCGGCGGCGAGCGCCTGCTCACCGATGTCCGCCACCTCGGCGAAGTGCTGCACGACGTCGCCTCGCGCGACCGGCTCCAGCTGCCGGCCCTCCTCGCCTGGCTGCGGGCACAGATGGCCGAGACCCGCCGCACCGCACCCGACGACCGCTCGCGGCGCCTGGACTCCGACAGGCGGGCAGTCCAGGTGTTGACCGTGCACAAAAGCAAGGGCCTGCAGTTCCCGGTGGTCTACCTGCCGTTCGCCTCCGACCTGTCACGGCGCCTCGACCCGATCCCGCTGTTCCACGACGACGGAGTGCGCTCTCTGGACGTCTCCGGCGATCCGGCGGACGCGCAGAAGGCGCAGGCCATCGCCGAGCTGTCCGACGAGGAGCTGCGGTTGCTCTACGTCGCGATGACTCGCGCCCGAAGCCAGCTCGTCGTCTGGTGGTTCGCGACCTTGCGCAACCTGACCGAGTCGCCGCTGCACCGCATCCTCATGGGCCGGCGTCCCGACCAGGCCGAGGTGCCCTCCACGGTGCCGGCGATCGCCGACGACGAGGCGCTGCGGATCGCGTCGTGGTGGCAGGACGCCGGCGGTCCCTCGGTCGAGCTGGTGCGTCCGCGCAGTGCCGCCCTGGCGGCCGAGTCCGCTGCCGCGACGCGGCCGACGCTCCGCACCTGGGACCGCAGCGTCGACCATGCCTGGCGGCGCACCTCCTACACCGCGCTCTCGCGCGCGGCCGAGGAGCACGACGCCGGGCCGTCGCCGTTCGCCAGCGAGCCCGAGCACGTCCCCAAGGACGACGAGCCGCCGCTGCCGCAGGTCGGTCCCGCCGCCCAGCCCGAGGTCGGTCCGCTGTCGCCGATGGGCGAGCTCCCTGTCGGTGCGACGTTCGGCTCCCTGGTGCATGCCGTGCTCGAGCACGCCGACCCCGAAGCCCCGGACCACGGCGGCGACTTGCGTGCGGAGCTGCTCGACCACATCGGGCGCCAGCGGTTGCGTTGGCCGGTCGAGCTCGACGACGAGGTCCTCGCGGCTGCCCTGGTGGCGGTCCACGACACTCCGCTCGGTCCCGCCGCCGACGCGCCGACGCTGCGGCAGGTGCCGGTTCGCGAGCGGCTGCGCGAGCTCGATTTCGAGCTGCCGCTCGCGGGCGGCGACGGGTGGCGCGACGGCGGTCCCGACGTCCGTCTGTCGGAGGTCGCGACGCTCCTGCGCCGCCACCTGCGCGCGGACGACCCCTTGTCGCCGTACGCCGACGTGCTGGAGTCTCCGGGCCATCGTGCCCAGAGCCTGCGGGGTTATCTCGCCGGGTCGGTGGACGTCGTCCTGCGGCTCGACGGCCGCTACCAGGTGATCGACTACAAGACCAACCACCTCAACCTCGCGGCCCCCGGCTCGATGGCGGAGCAGGCGCCGCTGACGGCCTTGCACTACGCGCCAGCCCGGCTGGCGGAGGCGATGACGCACTCCAGCTATCCCCTGCAGGCATTGCTGTACGCCGTGGTGCTGCACCGGTTCCTGCGCTGGCGTCTCGCCGGCTACGACCCCGACCTCCACCTGGGCGGCGTGATGTACCTCTACCTGCGCGGCATGTGCGGTCCCGAGACGCCGGTGGTCGACGGTGGGCGGTGTGGTGTCTTCGCCTGGCGGCCGCCCACCTCGCTGGTCGAGGAGCTCTCCGACCTGCTCGCGGGGCGCGGCGACCGCAGCACGGAGAGGGTGCTCTCGTGACCGCGGCAGCGGACCGGGACCCGCACGACCGCCGGCTGTCGCTGTCGGCTGCGGGCGTCCTCGCCGACCTCAACCGCGCCGGACTGCTCGACGCCGCCGACGTACACGTGGCGCGGCGGCTCGGCTTCCTCGGCGGCGAGCGCGACGACGACGTCTTGCTCGCCGCAGCACTCGCCGTGCGCGGCGTACGCGGCGGGTCGGTGTGCGTCGACCTGGCTGCCCTCGACGACATCGAGTCGAGCCGGCCCTGGCCGCCCGGCGCCCGGTGGCGTGAGGCGATCGCCGGCAGCCCACTGCACGCCGCGGGTGTGCTGCGACTCGAGGGCGACCTGCTCTACCTGGCGCGTTATTGGGAGGAGGAGTCGCAAGTCGTCGAGGACCTCCGGCGTCGCGACGCCGAGGCTCCGGTCGTCGACGGCGGCGCGCTCGACGCCGCGCTCAGGCGCTACTTCCCCGACGCCGGCGAGCAGCGGGAGGCCGCCCGGCTGGCCTGCGAGCGCTGGACCGCTGTCGTGACCGGTGGCCCCGGCACGGGCAAGACGACCACGATCGCGCGTCTCCTCGGTGTCCTTTTCACCCTCGCTGGGGACGCGCCCCTGCGCGTCGCCTTGGCCGCGCCCACGGGCAAAGCCGCCGCGCGGATGACGCAGGCCCTGCACGAGGCGACGCAACGGCCGGAGTTCCCCGATGCGGACCACGGCGCGCGCGCGGTGCGTGAGCGGATCAGCACGCTGGAGGCGAGCACCCTGCACCGGCTCCTGGGGTGGCGGCGTGACAGCTCGACCCGGTTCCGTCACGACCGCAGCAACCGCCTGCCGCACGACGTCGTCGTCGTCGACGAGACCTCGATGGTGTCGCTGACCTTGATGGCGCGGTTGCTGGAGGCGATGCGGCCCGAGGCGCGGTTGGTGCTCGTCGGCGACGCCGACCAGCTCGCCTCGGTCGAGGCCGGCGCGGTCCTCGGCGACATCGTCCGCGGCTGGCCCGAAGGCCCGGTGACCACGTTGCGCACGGTGCACCGGTTCGGCCGCAACATCCGTGAGCTCGCCGACGCCGTCCGTGAAGGCGACGCCGACCAGGTCTGCGACCTGCTCGCCGCCGGACGCGTCGCGGCGCCCGGCAGCGAAGACGGCACGGTGACGTGGACACCGGCGCCCGACGAGCCGCTGGACGAGCGGCTGCGCGATCACGCGCGAGCCGTCCACGACGCCGCCCGAGACGGCGCTGTCGATCTCGCGCTGGCGGCGTACGAACGCCACCGCCTGCTGTGCGCCCACCGCGAAGGCCCCTACGGCGTCGGCCACTGGAACCGCAGGGTCGAGCGACTGCTGATGCAGTCGACGGGTCGCGAATGGCTCGACGAGTGGTACGTCGGCCGGCCGTTCCTCGTCGACCGCAACGACCAGGGCCTGCGCCTGTGGAACGGCGACACCGGGATCACCTGCAGGCGGCCGAGCACCGACTGCCCTGACGGCACCGACGGCAAGACCCGACTCGTCGGTGTGGTCGGCGACAGCACCTCCACCCCGCGCGAGCTGGTGCCGGCCCGCCTGGCGGAGGTGTCCACCGCTCACGCGATGACGGTGCACCGCAGCCAGGGCAGCCAGTTCGGCGAGGTGACCGTGCTGCTGCCGGACCAGGACTCGCGGATCCTCACCCGCGAGCTGCTCTACACCGCGATCACCCGCGCCCGCAGCACGGTGCACGTGGTCGGCGATCTCGACTCGGTCCGGGCGGCCGTGCAACGGCCCGCGCGGCGCGCGACGGGTCTGTCCAGCAGACTGCGAGGCTGACCGCTGCTCGGACGCCGCGGGGACCGGAGTGTGGCGCTGGATACCCTGCGACGCATGAGACGACGACAGCGCGATCTGCGCGGACAGAAGGTCTTCATCACCGGCGCCGCGAGCGGCATCGGCCGTGCCACGGCGGTGCAGGCAGCGCGTGAGGGAGCAACGCTCTTCCTCACCGATGTCCAGGCCGGAGCGCTGGAGCAGACGGCAGAGGAGATCCGCGCAGCGGGCGGGGTGGTGGCCGAGGCGGAGGCGGCCGACATCTCCGACTACGACGCGGTCCGCGACCTGGCCCGTCGCATCACCGCCACGCACGGCGCGATGGACGTGGTGATGAACATCGCCGGCATCTCGCGCTGGGGCACGCCGCTGTCCCTCACCCACCAGGACTGGCAGCGGCTGGTCGACGTCAACCTGATGGGCCCGATCCACGTGATCGAGGAGTTCGTCGGCCCGATGATGGAGTCCGGGCGCGGCGGTCACCTCGTCAACGTCTCGTCGGCCGCCGGCATCATCGGCATGCCGTGGCACGCGGCGTACAGCGCCAGCAAGTTCGGACTGCGCGGCATCTCCGAGGTGCTGCGCTTCGACCTCGCCCGCTACGGCATTGGCGTCTCGCTGGTGTGCCCGGGTGCGGTCGCGACCCCGCTGACCGAGACCGTGCACATCGCCGGCGTCGAGAAGGCCAGCCCGAAGTTCCTCAAGGCGCAGGCGCGCTTCCGCAAGCGGGCGGTCACTCCCGAGCAGGCCGCAGAGTCCATCCTGGACGGCGTACGCCGCAACAAGTACTGGGTCTACACCTCCAACGACATCCGGTTCGCCCACGCGGCGCAGCGGTACGTGCCGTTCGCCTACAACGGTGCGATGCGGGCGATGAACTGGGGCGCCAATAAGGCGCTGCCCGAGGTGGCGCAGGCACGCCGGCCGGACGCGGCATGAACGGCTCGCCGACCGGTCCGCGCATCGGCCCGGGAACCCGCAAGGACCTCGGAGTGCCCGCCTGGGCGTTCTCTCGCATCGCCGGGCGCGTCACCGGCACCGAGCCGCCCGCGATCTTCACCACGCTCGGCCGCACCCGCGGGCTCTTCTGGGGATGGCTGCACTTCGCCGGCCGGCTGATGCCCGGCGGCAAGCTCCCGCGCCGCGAGAGCGAGCTGGTCATCCTGCGGGTGGCGGCGCTGACCGGCAGCGCCTACGAGCAGGCCCACCACCGCCGGCTCGGGGCGCGCGCAGGGCTGACCGAGGAGGAGATGGATCGGGTCGTCGAGGGTCCGGACGCGCCCGGCTGGTCCGAGCGCGAACGACTGCTGCTCCAGGTCACCGATGAGCTGCACCGCGATCGCGACGTCACCGACGCCACCTGGTCGGCCCTCTCACGACACCTCGACGAGCGCACTCGCATCGAGCTGCTGCTGCTGGCGGGTCACTACGAGATGCTCGCCACCACCCTGCACACCCTCCGCGTCACCCCCGACCGTCCCCGCTGACACCAACCGGCGATCGAGCCTGCCTGTCCTGAGGAGGGAGCG
>JBHWSH010000223.1:0-7782 GCA_043427135.1 Marmoricola sp.
CAACCCAAGAGCTCGCGATCCCGGTGGAGTGACCCGGGGTCGCGGACGCCGCTCACCTCCTCGACCCGGGTGAGCGCGCGACCAGGCGCGGGGTGGGCGCCGCCAGGGGAATGGCGGCCCCGCCCCGCGTGTTCTATCCAGACCTACGCTCGGTGTTTAGGTGCACCAGCCTGGCGGGCGCGGACTGCGCGGACCACCCCGGCAGCGATGAGTCCCTGACCCGCGGTGTACGTCGCCATCACGAGAGCGTCCGACCAAGGGTGGGTCCGCGGGAGGACGAACTTCCGCAGGCCGATGACGGAGTCGGAGAGCACGAAGAGCGAGGTGCCCGCGACGACGAGGCGTCGGGCGTCCGAGGGGAGCGCGGGGTCCAGCCGCAGGGAGGCGGTGTACATGGCCGAGATGACGCCGGCGTACGCGACCACGGGCGCGCGCAGTCTCGGATTGCGCCGTCCGGCCGCCCAGCCGAGGGCAGGACCGAGTGCGGCGAACATGGCGGCGCCGGCCGCGAGGTGCTGCTGCCCAACGGGGTCGCGAAGCGGCCGTCCCGCGGAGGCGAAGGCCCCGGTGTACGCCACATGGGCGCCGAGGAAACTCGACAGCCCTCCGAGGAAAGCTGGGTCGCTCTTGCTGAGCAGGGCGATGTCGCCGACGCCCGACAGTGCCTGCGCGGCGACGGTGCCGCCGCGCAACAGCCCGCCGCGGGGGCGGGGTGCGACGCCGTCGAGATCGGCGAGCGAGGCGGCGTACGCCGTGCCGAGGGCTGGCATGAGGAGGGGCTTCGTCACTGCTCTCAGTCTGCGACGGCCGGGGGAGGAGCTGCCAGCGAGGGCTGTGTCGGTGAGGGACAGCGCGATGTACGCCGCGGTGGCGGCGCGAGAGACGGACGACATCCGCCTATCTTGCACAGTCACCCACCTACTTGGCCTTGCGACGAGCCGGGGGCCGGCTGGGCCGCTGCTCGGTGAGGGCCCCGATCAACACCAGGACGCGGGTCACCATGAGGATTGCGAGGAGGAGGCAGCCGACGGCGCCGAGCGTCGCCAGCGCGGCGAAGAGCCAGGCGAGTCCTTGGCCGCCGCGCGCCAGGGCCCCGAAGTCGATGGCGGCACGCACGAGGTAGACCCAGGCCGCCCCGGTCGCCAGTGCGATGGCCGTGTGGAGACCGATCCGTGCTTTCGGCACGGGCGGACGCAGATTCGCCGCACGTCGACGTCCCCCCTGCGATGTCATGGGGGCATTGTGCCTGGCGCGGGTCCCGGCGAGGCAGCGCAGCGAGATTTCGTGGCGATCGGGCCGCTGACCTGCACGAACTTCGTACGTACTCCGAGTACGCCAACTTTTCCCGCGTCGGCACTTGCGGGCAGGGTCACGTCCACGTACGGTTGCCACAACATCTAGTAGTTACAGCGGTGTAGTTCTCCACAGTTGGTGGTCAGTTCTGCACAGGCTTCTCGACTTCGTCCCCACGTTCTGCACAGGGCCCTCCACAAGCAGAGCCCGCAACACACCATCGTCACAGGCTCATCGACCCATCCGAAGGAGGTGTCCGACGATGCACTGCCCCTTCTGTCGACACCCCGACACCCGGGTCCTCGACAGCCGCGTGGCCGAGGACGGGGGAGCGATCCGTCGTCGACGCGCCTGCGCGTCCTGCGAGAAGCGTTTCAGCACGGTGGAGCAGATGCAGCTCACGGTCGTGAAGCGCTCTGGAGCGACCGAGCCGTTCAACCGCGACAAGGCGGTGAGCGGCGTACGCAAGGCATGCAAGGGCCGTCCGGTGTCCGAGGACGACCTGGCCCGACTCGGCCAGCAGGTCGAGGACGCCTTGCGGATCGAGGGCCGGGCCGAGATCCCCGCACACGAGGTGGGGCTCACGATCCTAGGTCCTCTGCGCGAGCTCGACGAGGTGGCCTACCTCCGCTTCGCGAGCGTCTACCGCGCCTTCGAGTCCACCGAGGACTTCGAGACCGAGATCGCGATGCTCCGCCTCAACCGTCAGCCTGCCCCGACGGGCTGACCCTCAGACCGCCCGGCCCGTAGTGGGGAAGCTGCGGGTCGGGCGCACCAACCTTCCCCACTCACGCATCAGCCACATCACAGCTGCAACCAATGAGCCGCACGGCGGCCATCGCCACCAGGGAGAAGGAGTCGGCATGACGGAGACGGTCAACGGGCCCGCAACGAAGCGAGCCGCCCGCAAGGCGCTGAAGATCGACCGGGTCTTCAGCACCGAGGGCGTGCACCCCTACGACGAGGTCACCTGGGAGCGCCGCGACGTCGTCCAGACCAACTGGAAGACCGGCGAGAGCGTCTTCGAGCAGCGCGGCGTGGAGTTCCCCGACTTCTGGTCCGTCAACGCCTCCACGATCGTCACCACCAAGTACTTCCGCGGCGCCGTCGGCACCGATGCCCGCGAGTGGAGCCTCCGCCAGCTCATCGACCGCGTCGTCAAGACCTACCGCAAGGCCGGCGAGGACTTCGGCTACTTCGCCTCGACCGCTGAGGCAGAGGTCTTCGAGCACGAGATCACCTGGCTGCTGCTGCACCAGTACTTCTCGTTCAACTCGCCGGTGTGGTTCAACGTCGGCACGCTGAGCCCGCAGCAGGTCTCGGCCTGCTTCATCCTGTCGGTCGACGACTCGATGGACTCGATCCTCAACTGGTACAAGGAGGAGGGGTTCATCTTCAAGGGCGGCTCCGGCGCCGGCCTGAACCTCTCCCGCATCCGGTCGAGCAAGGAGCTGCTCTCCTCTGGCGGCACCGCTTCCGGCCCGGTCTCGTTCATGCGCGGCGCCGACGCGTCCGCGGGCACGATCAAGTCCGGGGGGGCGACCCGTCGCGCGGCCAAGATGGTCGTGCTCGACGTCGACCACCCCGACATCGTGGAGTTCGTTGAGACCAAGGCGCGCGAGGAGGACAAGATCCGCGCGCTGCGTGATGCCGGCTTCGACATGGACCTGGGCGGCAAGGACATCACCTCCGTGCAGTACCAGAACGCCAACAACTCCGTGCGTGTCAGCGACGAGTTCATGCGTGCCGTCGAGGACGGCACGACCTTCGGGCTGCGTGCCCGCGGCACCGGCGAGGTCATCGAGGAGGTCGACGCCCGCGAGCTCTTCAAGAAGATCTCCCAGGCCGCGTGGGAGTGCGCCGACCCTGGTCTGCAGTACGACGACACGATCAACGACTGGCACACCAACCCCGAGACGGGCCGGATCACCGCGTCCAACCCTTGCTCGGAGTACATGAGCCTCGACAACTCCTCGTGCAACCTGGCGTCGCTGAACCTGATGAAGTTCCTCAAGGACGACGACACTTTCGACGCGCCGCTGTTCGCCAAGGCTGTCGAGCTGATCATCACCGCGATGGACATCTCGATCTGCTTCGCGGACTTCCCGACCGAGAGCATCGGCAAGACCACCGTCGACTACCGCCAGCTCGGCATCGGTTACGCCAACCTCGGCGCGCTGCTGATGGCGATGGGCCTGGGCTACGACAGCGACGGCGGCCGTGCGATGGCCGCATCGATCACCTCGCTGATGACCGGCACGGCGTACAAGCGCTCCGCCGAGCTCGCCGCGGTGGTGGGTCCCTACAACGGTTATGCCCGCAACGCCGAGGCGCACAAGCGCGTCATGCGCAAGCACCAGGCCGCCAACGACGCCGTGCGCACGATGCACGCGACCGACCGTGACGTGCACTCGCTGGCCACTAAGGCGTGGGACCAGGTGGTCAAGCTGGGCGAGAAGAACGGCTTCCGCAACGCTCAGGCGTCCGTGCTCGCGCCCACCGGCACGATCGGCTTCATGATGGACTGCGACACCACCGGCATCGAGCCTGACTTCTCATTGGTCAAGTTCAAGAAGCTCGTCGGCGGCGGCTCGATGCAGATCGTCAACCAGACCGTGCCCCGTGCGCTGCGCAAGCTGGGCTACCAGGACGAGCAGATCGAGGCGATCGTGGAGTTCATCGCCGAGAAGGGCCACGTCATCGATGCCCCCGGCCTCAAGCAGGAGCACTACGAGGTCTTCGACTGCGCGATGGGTGCTCGTGCGCTGGCCCCGATGGGCCACGTGCGGATGATGGCGGCCTGCCAGCCGTTCCTTTCTGGTGCCATCAGCAAGACTGTCAACCTCCCACAGACCGCGACGGTCGAGGAGGTCGAGGACATCTACCTGCAGTCCTGGAAGCTCGGGCTCAAGGCCACGGCGATCTACAGAGATGCATGCAAGGTGGGCCAGCCACTGTCCGACGCCAAGGCCGAGGGTGCCGACAAGGCCGTCGAGGCCGGCTCCTCGTCGGTCGAGCCTGTCGAGACCAAGATCGTCGAGGTGCACAAGCCCTTCCGCAAGCGCCTGCCGAAGTCGCGTGCGTCGCGCACCACGTCGTTCACCGTTGGTGGCGCCGAGGGCTACATGACCTCCGGTGCGCACGACGACGGCGAGCTGGGCGAGATCTTCCTCAAGCTCGGCAAGCAGGGCTCGACCCTGGCCGGCGTGATGGACGCGTTCTCGATCGCGGTCAGCATCGGGCTGCAGTACGGCGTGCCGCTGGAGACCTACGTCTCGAAGTTCACCAACCTGCGCTTCGAGCCTGCCGGTCTCACCGACGACCCGGACGTGCGGATGTCGCAGTCGATCATGGACTACGTCTTCCGTCGCCTGGCGCTGGACTACCTGCCCTTCGACGAGCGGGCCGCGCTCGGGATCTACTCCGCCGAGGAGCGCCAGCGTCAACTCGAGACGGGCTCCTATGAGGCGATCGAGGAGGAGGTCTCCGAAGTCGAGGCCCTGACCTCATCGTCGGTCGAGACGGCTCCGGCGGTCGATCCTGTCGAGACCCCCTCGGTGGTTGAGGAGCGAGCGAAGCGAGTGTCTCGAAACCCCGAGACCAAGACCGCCCACACCTCCGCTGAGTTGATGGAGGCGATCACCGGCACGGCGATCGACAGCCCGCTGTGCTTCACCTGCGGCACCAAGATGCGCCCGGCGGGCAGCTGCTACGTCTGCGAGGGCTGCGGAGCCACCAGCGGCTGTAGCTGATTGTTGAGTTGCGCGGTTCTGCGACCAGAAGTTGCAGGGTTTGAGACCAGTTGCGTCGGTCGCAAACACCATCATTATCAAGTTGATAGTTGAGACTATCGAGTTGATGATGAGAGTAGTACCCACCGCCCGGCCCGGTGCCCCCAGAGATGGGGGTGCCGGGCCGGCGTGCGTCGCAGGGCGCCCGGGTGGCGGTCCGACCCTGCATGGGACCTGAGGGGGAACAAGGATGGCAGCGCGGAAGCACGCACGCACGACGCCCAACCGGGTACGACGCCGGACCCGACCTACTTCGTCAGAGGCCCCGCCGAGGCCGCTGCGGGTCTCGGTGGTCACGACACCACAGTCGGGATCGGCGGGGGTGTCGGTTCACCACGACGTGGAACTGGTGAAGGCCGCTTTGCTGTACGCCGACGAGGTCGAGCTCGTCAGTCCGGCGGTGGCGATGATCGGTTCGTTGTGTGCCGTGGCCGCCGGGGGCGCTGAGTCGCTGCTTGAAGTCCTCGGGGGCCTTGATGAGGCCGCTCTCGCACGTCTCGGGCGCGGCAAACTACCCCCGAACTTCAAGGAAGTCCTGCCCTTCTTGCCGCTTCTGATGGACGCTGACCTCGCCACCAGCCTTGGGGCAGGGGAACTGAGTGCGCAGCTGCGAGATGGTTTCCGGGAGCCGCTCGCTGAGCTGGAGCGCGCTGCCGAGGAGATGCTCACCAGTTCCGGTGCAGAGGAGTTGCTGCGACCGTTCGAACTCGGGGTGGTGACCTTCTCGGGAGCCGGGGTGGACACCGGCGGCATCGACGCGATGATGGAGAACTGGCTCGCGCTGGTGAAGGAGCGGTTGACGGACCGTAGTCGTCGGTTGCTGTTCGATGTCGCCGCAGGCGACCTGGTGTCGGCGATGGTCCGCGAAGGGCTGGTGGACTCGGCCGAGCTTGGACTCCGACGTGCTGGGCAAGCGGCTGTGGGGTCGGGCTTGGTCGCGCGTCTGCCGGCGTTCCCGCAGGCCCCGATGGACGAGCTGTTGGACCTCAGGAGCGACCTGCGTGTTCCGCTGACCCGCTATCGTGCCGCGGTCATCAGACTGGCGGCCGACGTGCCGGTGGCGTTAGGCAAGGACGGCGAGGCTGCGATCGATGACCTTTGGACTTCAGCCGTCGACCCGGCCCTGCTGGAGCTGCGTGAGACGCTCAGCGACCATGCTCTCGTACGCGAGGTGGCCCGGCACGCGGTCACCGACGTAAAGACCATCCTTGCGACGGGTCCGGTTGTCTTCATTGGCATGTCGGCTCTGAGCACGGTGGGCGACGTGGCCGCAGCGTTGACTGCTGGCACCACCTATGCCGGCTCGGCGTTGCTCAGAGGCGGTTGGGATGCGGGTGCTGCGAAGCGCACAGCGTCCCGTAGAGAGTTGTTCTTTCTGTACGAGGCCAACCGAAAGATGGCTGGCGCCACGGGTCCCCGCGTCGTGCACCCGGGGCACTGAACAGGGCCGCACGGATGCCGACCACTATCTTGACCGCAGAGGGCGCTTGGTCCGAGGACCCCGATTCGCAGTTCACCCGGTCCTTCCGGACCCACGCGTCCTACGTCCGCTCATTCCGGCGGCTTGCTCTCGGTGACGCCCCGGGGTCGCCGCTTCCTGACCGGCTACAGGGGCTAGCTGCCCGACTCGACGAGAAGCTGCCGGGACCCAAGGGCAGGCGCCCAGACGTCGATGAGGCGGTGTTGTTTGGCTGCCTCCACAGGGCCTGGGGCACCGAGCTCCTGTTGTGCACGATGTCGGCTCTCGTCCAGGACTCCGACCTCGTCCGACTGGCGAACTCGTGGGGCTCGGTTCAGGCCTACTACGCAATGTACGGCGCCGCCCAGGCGCTGCTGGTCGTCGAAGGGAAGGACCGGCCTACAGACCACGACAAGACCCAACGCCAGTTCGTTGACCTATGGGTGAGCCGGCGGATCGACCTCGGTCCCTGGACATTGGCCGTCGGTAGCCCGACACGACGGGAGGCCGACGAGGACGGGGTGATGGGGGGACCGGGTCGTCGCCTCGACTTCGGTATCCATGCATGGGCAAGCGCGAGCACCGAGGACTGCTGGGACCTGGCAGGCAAGGCGTTGAGAACAACGCGCAAGGTGAAGGTGGAGGCTGCTGAAAAGCGCGCCGCGGCTGACATCAGGAAGCAACGTCGCAAGGAGTGGGCCGAACAGCAGGCAGAACGACTGCGTCTCGGACGACGGCCGAGGAAAGAGCCGAAGTGGACGAGTCCGCGCCTTCAGCCTGAGCAGAAGATCGCCGCGGAGAAGAGTGTCCGCCCCTTTACGCTGATGGATTATCTGTACCGGCTCCGCGTCAAGGCGAACTACGAAGACGTCGCGATGTACAGCGAGGGCCCGACCGCGGACGGCGAAGCTCGCCTGTTTCTTCGTGATCTCATCGAGTTGACGTCTTCGACGATGCTCGTACACGAACACCGGATCGCCGATTTGGTTGGTCACCGACGATTCCTGAGGGAACTGGATGCGTGGCTGAGCAGCCATCCCGCACTGGGGGAGTACGGCGCCCACGTGCGTCGCCAGCTTCTTCTCTCCCGGAAGACGCCTAGGGCGTGTTGGTAAACATCGTCAGCGTGTCCAGATGAGGGTCGCGGCGAGGGTGAGCCCGGCGAGGTAGGACCGCGCGGTCTTGTCGTAGCGGGTCGCGATGCCGCGCCATTGCTTGAGCTTGTTGAAGCACCGCTCG
>JBHWSH010000224.1:0-7842 GCA_043427135.1 Marmoricola sp.
CGCACGCCGCTCGACGTCGTCGAACTCCACCACCACCCCCGGGGGCGGGACGACGACGTCCTCGGCCGCCGGCGCGGGCGTGCTCGGACGGCCGGGCAGCTGGACCACCACCGGGTCGGCCGACTGCCAGCCGGGCGGGGCGCCGAGCAGCACGGTGACGACGCAGTCGGTGCAGCCGGTTCCCCGGACGGTGCAGGTGTCGCAGTCGATGAGCATGTCTCTCCTCCGTGAGTCGTCCGCACGGTAGGAGGGGCCACCGACAATTCCGGCCGGGCCGGTCAGCTCCCGGCGTACTCCCAGTGCCAGGGCTCAGGGCGTGACCCGGTCGCCCGGGCCCACTCGGGGTTCACCCAGCCATGGCGCGCACCGTTGTGAGACAGCCAGCCGTACTGTGCGGAGGTGAAGGATTCGACACCTCCGCACAGGTCCAGCGCGACCCCCCACCCATGGTTGCTGGAGCCGGGCGGCGCGGCCAGCCCCGGTTTCACGGCGTAAAGCTGCGCTTGGCTGTCATAACTGCGATAGGAGTCGGTCATGCAGATCGGGGTGCCGAACGTGCGTTGGTAGGCGGCGTTGAGTCGCCACCAGTCTCGGGCCGCGTCGGGATGCAACAGATGACCGTTGTCGGGCAGGCGGCACAGCTCGGAGGCCGGCACCTGTCCGTTGGAGTGGTCGCGCGCCTGGTCTGGGGCGCCGGTGTTGCATTCCCTGATCCAGGTCGGCTCCTGGGGGGGCCGCGAGACCGTGCGACTAGGCCGAAGAGTCACCTCACGTCTCTCGATCCGCATCCGCTTGACGGCCCGTTCGCTGCCCTCAGGCCGGGCACGAGGGACGGTCTGTTCGGTGGCCGCGAGATCGCTGGCGGCGGCGGTCACATCCGTGGATGGCACTTCGTCGCCGGCGCCCGCGACCAGGAGCGCCAGGCCCGGCACCGCCAGGACGGCGGAGACGCGAGCCAGGCGAATACACCATGGCCGGGGCGGCTTCTCAGCACGGTGCTTCACGATCCTCCTCAGATGCCGGCATAGGAATGGAGGCCGGTGATCCACATGTTCACGCCGAAGAAGTTGAAGATGAACGCGGCGAATCCGGCCAGGGCGAACCAGGAGGCCTTGGGGCCGCGCCACCCAGCGGTTGCCTCGGCGTGGAGGTAGGCGGCGTAGAGCACCCAGGTGATGAAGGCCCACGTCTCCTTGGGGTCCCATCCCCAGTAGCGACCCCAAGAGTTCTCAGCCCAGATCGCTCCAGCAATCACCGCGAAGGTCCATACCGGGAAGGCGAACAAGTGGGCGGCGTGAGCCACCCGGTGCAGCGTGTCCGAGGACGGGAGGCGGCTCTGTTCGCCTTGCGTCTTCTGGTGACGCCGCTCGGCGCGGAGCTGCCACCGGTAGGCGATCGTCGCGACAGCGCCCACCGCGAAGACGCCACCGGAGATGATCGCGGCCGCCACATGGATGGCAAGCCAATACGAGTCCAGGACCGGGACCAGTGCCCCCGCCGGTGTGTAGAGCACGGTGACCGCAAGCCCGAGGGTGAGGGCGACCAGGGCGGTCACCCATACCCCGAGAGCCCTGACCGGCTCATGACGCAAGAAGAACAAGAACGTCATCACCGCGGCGAGTGCCATCACCACGGCGAACTCATACATGTTTCCCCACGGGACTCGCTGCGTCGCGAACCCGCGAGCAAGAACCGAGGCGAGGTGCAGAAGGGCGCCCAGGACCGTCAGCGCCGCCGCGATCGCACTGGCCCGCCCCCTCGACGTCTCGACCATCGAGCTCGCTGCTGAGGCCGGCTCGAACCCATCGCCAATGAGCGGTTCATCCGCTCCAGAGCTGGCCTGCAGACGGGTGCGACCCCGAACGCCGACCAGAGCCGATTCCTGTCGCCTCGACCGCGCGGCCGCCCGGCCCGCGAACAGAGACGCGTAGGTGAGCATCGCCAGCACGTAGACCAGCAACGCGGAGTAGATGAGATTGTCGCTCGACTGGGCGAGCACTGACGTAGAGAGCATGATCACTCCTCTTTAGAGCCGGGGGCGCGGGGCGCCAGCCGCGACACGGTGGATTGTGCGACAAGTGCCCTCTCGAGGTCCGCGAGCTCTCCGGGCGGCAACCCGCGGCGGCTCAGAGGTAGAGCGCCGATCTCGAGGACGGTCCGCGAACCAGTCACGTCGACCACACGGACCCAGACCCGGCGGCGTCGCACCATCAGCGACGTGGTGAGTCCCAGCAGCAGCAGAGTCGCCGCTACCAAAGCGATCTCCTTCCCAGGGTCGTAGGCGATTTGGAAGTTGGCGAATCGCGCCACACGGTCGAAGCGCAACGACCCTTGTCCTCCAGGCAATTGCATGGTTTGACCTACCCTCAAGGCGCGGGCAAAAGGCTCCCCCTCCTGGGTTACCTGCTCCAGCCCCGACTTGTCCAAGGCGTAGACCGACTCCGGAACTCCATCGGCCAGACCGAGGTCTCCCGTGTACGCCGTCAGAACCAGCCGGGGGTCGAGCGCATCGGGAAACGCCGAGTATGGGCCCTGCTCCCCCACTGCGGCGGTGGGAAGAAAGAAACCTTCGAACCCAAGTTCAGAGGGCCGCGCGTCCGGAACCTTAACCACGCCATCGGAGGCATAGCTGGCGTCCATCGGGAGGAACAGGACCGGACCGGTGAAGACGGTCTCCCCGGTGCCATCGGTAACGGTCACCACGGGCGCATAGCCGTGACCGGTCAGGAAGACCTTGGTCGCGTTCAGGTCGAGCGGATGGTTGGGACGCACCAGAGCGTTGCGCACGTCCGGATCGGCGTCGCTGCGATACGCCAGGTCGGCTTCGAAGACTCTCGGTTCCCCCCGTTTGGCGCCGTCACGCTCGAACTGGACCCGGAACTCCTCGAGGGTGAAGGTGAACGGCTCCAGCTCCAAGAGGTCGGTGAATGGGCGAGGGTTGAACTCGTCGTACTGGGCCACGACATTGGAGAAGCCCGCCCCCTCTGCGAGGGCTACCCGACCCTCGAAGCCGAACAGACGTCCCACTGCCACCCCGAGCAGCAGGACCAACAGCGAGAGGTGGAACACGAGATTGCCCAACTCGCGGGCGTACCCACGTTCAGCGCGGACAGTCGACCCGTCCACTCGAACGCGGAACCGGCGCCGTCGTAGCTCCTGTGCCGCAGCTTGGAGCGCCTCGTGGCCGGGGCCGGGCACTTCGGTGGTTCGGTAGTCAGTCAGTCGACGCAGGTTCGTAGGAGCGCGCGGCGGTTCGGCCCGCACTGCCTGCCATAGACGTAGGCACCGCGGCAGCACGCATCCAGTCATCGAGACCAGGAGCAGGATGTAGATGGCGGCGAACCATGCCGAAGCATAGACCTCGAACATTCCCAGCCGGTCGAGCCAAGGAGCGAGATCGGGATACTCCTGGCTGAAGCGCACGACCGCGTTGGGGTCACTGGCCACGTTGCGTTGCGGCAGCACGGACCCGGGAACCGCGGCCAGCGCCAGCAGTGCCAACAGGACCAAGGCGCTGCGCATCGAAGTCAACGTGCGCCAGACCCACCGCGCCCAAGCCCTGACCGAGGCGAGCCGAGCCGGGTCAGTCCGCGCCGCCGAGTGGTCCCCTGAGGTCGGATCGCTGCTCTCGACGAGGGTGGAGCCTGGTTCGACTCTCATAGTCCTGCGATAGGGCCGCCGCGCTCCCCGAGCATGCTGCGCAGGGCCACGAGCTCGGCGGACTGCGCCTCGACGATGCTCTGCGCAAGGCGCTGGACCTGTGGCTGGGTCGCCTCCTGGGCGGCGTACTCGGCCATCTCCACGCCCGCCTCGTGATGGGGAATCATCAACTGCAAGAACATGCGCTCGGCCTGGGCGCCCTTCGCGCGCGCCAGCCGAGTGAGCTGCTTCTCACTGGCCATCCCCGGCATAGGGGCCGAGGTCTCGACCATCTCGTGGTCCATCGCCTCGTCGGCCATCCATGCCATCGGCTCGCTCTGGCCGACCTGAGGGCGCCCCCACGTCGCAAGCCACGCGTACATCTGACCGATCTGTTGTTGCTGCGTGAGCAGGATGTCCAGCGCCAGGGTCCGGATCTCCGGATCGGGTGTCCCCTCACGTACCAGCACCGACATCTCCACCGCTTGGGCATGGTGGTCGCGCATGTCGCGGGCGAACCCCACGTCCACCGACTCCTCCGCGACCGCGGCGGCGACGGGGTCGTTGGCGTCGCTGCCGGTGCGGATGCCGATGAACACTCCGGCCGTCATCGCGATCGCTACCGCAAGCACGACGGCGGCGATCGCGTAGGGACGGCGGCCTGAACGCGCCCCAGGCTCTATCTGCGTCATCACATTCCTCCGGCGCCGCCGGTGCAGGCCGCTCCCGGCTCTGGGGTTTGCGGGCCCTGCTGGTACTTGGAGATGAACACCTCCAGGCGTGGGTCGTCCGCCTCCTCGAGCTCGAGTTGGACGCCCCAGGCGCTGGCGGTGATGGGTGAGGGAACGCCGGGCACCGGGCTGAGCAGCACATAGCTGTTGGCCTGCGCGAGTTGGGTGAGCTCCTCCACCTGCGCGGCAGGCAGGTCGGGGTCGTACCCGATCCATACCGCTCCGTGCTCGAGCGAATGCGTGGCCTGGGTCGGGTCGACCTGGGTGGTGTAGACGCCGCAGTTGGTCCATACCCCGGCATGGTCGCCCCCCACCGGCGGTGTTTGCGGATAGTCCACCGCTGTGGTGACGTGGTTTCGACTGAGGTCGTCGAACTCCACCGCCCCGTCGATCGGCTTCTCGGCTGCGCTCGTCACCTTGTCGCGCTCTCGCTGCGCGTCGACCACCGCTAGTGCTGCTCCACCCAAGATTACCGCTGCGACGGCGACAGCAGCGCCGACGATGAGCAGTGCACGTCGACGTTCAGCGCGCTTCGCCTCCGCCTGCACCTGAGCCGCTCGCGCACGGCGATCAGTGGCCTGGGTTCGTTTGGCCATCTCTCCTGCTTCCACTAAGTGCTCTCATCAGGTAAGTGCTCTCATCAGGTTTCGAAACCGCTCGGCACAAGTCACCGCCGGTGGTCCCGTCACGTCGCCGGCTCAGCCAGCACCGGTTCCAGCAGCGCATCCAATGTCGAGCGGGTCAGCACTCCCAGAACTCGGGCGGCCACTCGGCCCTGGCCGTCCAGAATCAAGGTCACGGGGACGGCATTGGCCGGCACGTACTGGTTCACGGCCAGCAGGGTGCGCCCATCGAAGTCCGCGATGCTCGGGTAGTCGATGCCGAATCGACGCTCGAAAGCAAGCGCCGCCGCCTGATTGTCCTGGACATTGATGCCCACGATGGCTACCCCATCGGGGGCGTAACGCCGCGCCGCCGCCGCCAGAACGGGCGCCTCCTCCCGGCACGGAGCACACCAGGATCCCCACACATTCACCACCACGACGTCGCCACGCAGGTCCCGCAGGGAGAGGCGCTCTCCGGTGAGTGTCTCCCCTTCCAGGTCGACCGGCGACCCACGGTCGCCGCTGGCGAACTCGGTGACTGCACCTTCATATCGGTCTGATCGAGAAGAGCCCGGTGCGGGTGAAGTGTCGCCCTTCGTCACCGCCAGATACAGATATCCCGATCCGATCCCGACTACAGCCGCCAGTGCCAGCGTGACGAGCAGTCGCTTCCAAGTACGCCGTGTCCGCGTGCGTGCGGCTGGGGTCTCGTCGAGCATGGTGACGGACCTCCCTCGGCGACGGTCGGATGTGGAACGCGGACGCAGTCGGAGCTAGCGAACAGCCACCTGCCCGACGAACACCGGCGAAATACTATGCGCCTTAGTAGGTTAGAGCAAAGCGACAGTCCGGAGTGTGTCCTTCCTAGCTGGCCCGCAGAACCGCTGCGCAGCAGTCGATCACCAAGGCCGCTCCAGCCGGCAGCATGGAAAGTGCCAGTGGAGCGAGAACCAGACCGACAACTCCGGCCATGATCGACGCGCGGATTCGAGGCGACATCTGGCCCTCAGGCTTCGCCAGTCTCACGACGCGGACCAGTGCCGTCTGGCCTCCTGCGCCCAGCGCCCCGGCGGGCGTGACGGCACCAGCAAGTCGCAGTAGCGCGCTGGCCAGGTCCGGCCTCCGGTCGACATCGACGGCGTCATCAGCGTGCATCTCCGCCAGCTCGGCGATGTGCTCGCGGGCGACGCCGAACACCCGCATACCGGTGAACGTGCGTGCCAGTACGGTCGCTGCGGCCACGACCAGGTGGTGCCGGGCGCGGAGATGGGCCAGCTCGTGGGTTAGGACGCCGTCCAGCTGTTGCTCCGAGAGGACCTCGGTCGCTCCTCGGGTCACCACGATGCGCTGCTTGCGGCCAGGCAGGCAGTAGGCCAGGGGGACGTCGTGGTCGACGACTGTGATGCCCGTAGCCCACGAGTAGTCAGAGATGAGCGCCAACGCCGCAAGATGGCGTCGTCGGTCCAGGCGCGACCTGGTCATCGAGACCGCCGTTTGGGCTCCGAGCCGAGCCAGCAGGGCCAGCGTGAAGACGCCACCGGCCAGGCTCAGCAACGCACCCCCCGGTGTGGCGTACTGGTGGCGGACCTCCTCCACGCATGCGCGAAGGATGCCAGCCAGGTCGCTCGACAGATGCAGCTCCGGCATCGCCAGGGCAAGGCCGGCCAGCAGCACCGCCAGGGCGATCGCGGCCGTGAGCGCCTGCCACACCGCAATACCCAGAGCCGGTGCGGTCCGTGGCCATGAGGCACGGGCGAGGACATGGGTGCCGTAGACACTCGCTGCCGCCGCAAAGAGCAGCAACGCCACTGGGGCTGTCATCGGGCGGCCTCCCCCGATTCGTTCAGTCTCTCCAGCGCCTGTTGGAGCTGAGCCACCTCGTCGGGGGTCATCTGGCCCACGAAGTGCATGAGTGTGGCGCCGCGGTCCTGGCTGTCGCTGAGCACGCCGCCCATCAATGCGGCTGTGTGCTGCTCCCGGGAGACAGTGGGTGAGTAGCTGAATGCTCGACCATGCTTCTCCCGAGCGACGAGCCCCTTGCGGAGCAGGTTCTCGAGCACGGTCATCACCGTGGTGTAGGCCCGCGGGGTGTCAGCGGCGAGCTGATCGACCACCTGACGCACCGAGAGCGGCGACGGGGAAGACCACAGGCACTTCATCACTTCGGCTTCAAGCGCCCCCAGCTTCCGCATAACCACCCCTTCCGATTGACCGAGCCCCGGTCTCCTATGCTGCATAGTAGGTCGCTGGCGGCGAGCTCACCGGCGGTCGGGAGCCGTCGTCGCCCGCCCCATTGTCCACGAACCCAGGACGTTCCATGGCCGATGCTCCTCCGCCGGTGCCCACGCCGGCTCCCGCACCAACTCGCAGTTTCGTCGCGCCTCGGCTGGCACTTGTCATCGCGACGATAGGCCTTCTCGCATTGTTCATGGCGGCGCCCGCAGTCGGTCACACTCAGTTGACGGGCTCGAACCCACCCTCGGGATCCGAGCTGCGCAGAGCTCCTGAGCAGGTTCTTCTGGAGTTCAACGAGCCCATCTCCCCCACGTTTGCACGGATCACCCTGAGCCGAGGTAGCGACGAAGCAGAGAATCTCGTCCCCCGAGTCGACGACCGAGTAGTCACTGCCGCCGTACCAGCCGCGCCTCCGAGCGTGGGGGAAGGCAACACCGAATGGCAGGTGAACTACCGGGTCGTGTCAGCCGACGGTCATCCGGTTGCCGGCACCATCTCCTTCACCGCCCCAGGGCTCCCGGTCGAGCAGACGCCCCCGGAGCAGAAGGCAACTTCGACCTCCTCTGCAGAGGGGTCGCCCTCACCGACACCGACCTCCGGTGCCGCGGCGCCGGCTGAGACAGCGCAGGACG
>JBHWSH010000225.1:0-15127 GCA_043427135.1 Marmoricola sp.
ACCTCGACGAGGACGCCGGCCGGGCAACGGCCGAGGCGGTCGAGGGCCTCTTCGTGCGCACCGATGTCGGTGATCGCCCGCAGGTCGAAGCCGCGGTCGCGACAGCGGTCGAGACCTACGGGGCTTTCGACATCCTGGTCAACAACGCTTGGGCCGGCGCCGGTGGCGTGAGCCGGGTGGAGGCCAAGACCGACGAGCAGCTCGAGCGCGCCTTCCGGATCGGCTACTACGGGCCGTACTGGGCGATGCGCGCAGCGTTCCCCCACATGCGGGAGCGAGGTTGGGGGCGCGTGATCAACATGTGCTCGCTCAACGGCGTCAACGCCCACATGGGCACGTTGGAGTACAACTCCGCCAAGGAGGCGCTGCGCACGCTCACCCGGACGGCGGCTCGCGAATGGGCACCGACCGGCGTCACCGTCAACGCCATCTGTCCAGGCGCACGGAGCGCGGCGTTCGAGCGGCTCGCCGCCAAGCATCCCGAGATCGCGGCTGCGGCCGACGCCGCCAACCCGATGGGCCGGATGGGCGACCCCGACGAGGACATCGCTCCGGTCGCGGTCTTCCTCGCCAGCGAGGGCTCTCGCTACCTGACCGGCAACACGCTGTTCGTCGACGGCGGCTCGCACATCAACGGCGTCGCTTGGACTCCCGACCTCGACGGCTGACCCGGCCGCTCACGAGCCGGCAAGGCGTCAGCGCCCGGGCAGGCGGGTAGTGCTGCAGCATGTCTCGACGGTTCCGGCGGCTCGCGCGCGCCTTTCCCGGAGCCGGGGCGGACACGCCGGCCGGCATCCCGATGCGTGGCTGGGTCCAGATCCTCAAACGGGCTTGGGCGGAGACCCAGCGCGACATGATCCTCCTGCTCGCCGCCGGGGTCGCTTTCTACGGCTTCCTCTCACTCTTCCCTGCGATGATCGCGGCCGTCACCGTCTGGGGGCTGGTCGCCGAGCCGGAGACCGTGGCCGAGCAGGCCGAGTGGGTCACGCAGGTCTTGCCTCCCGACGCCGCGTCGCTGGTGACCGGCCAGATGGAGGCGATCATCGGGCAGCCGCAGCGCTCGATGGGCCTCGGTCTCGTGGTAGCGCTGGCGTTGGCGCTGTGGAGCGCGTCGGCTGGCGTCACCAACCTGATCCAGGCCCTCAACGTCGCCTACGACGAGGAGGAGACCCGCAGCTTCGTACGCCGCAAGCTGCTCGCGCTGGGGATGACCCTCGGTGCCGTGCTGTTCGCGGTGGTCGCCATCGGCCTGATCGCGGTCGTCCCGCTGCTCCTCGAGCATGTCCTGCCGTCCGGAGGCGTCTCGGTGATCGTGCAGATCGGCCGCTGGGTCGGCCTCGTGGTCGGGCTCATCGCGGCGCTCGCGGTGCTCTACCGCTGGGCGCCCGACCGCAGCGCGCCGCGACTCAGCTGGGTATCGGTCGGCGCCGTGTCCGGGACCGTCGTGTGGGTGCTCGCCTCGGCCGGGTTCTCCTTGTATGCAAGCAACTTCGCCTCCTACAGCAAGACGTACGGCGCGCTGGCCGGTGTCGCGGTGTTGATGCTGTGGTTGTGGATCACCGCCCTCATCGTGCTGGTCGGCGCCGAGATCAACGCCGAGGCCGAGCAGCAGACCATCCGCGACTCGACCACCGGACCCCCTGAGCCCCTGGGCGAACGGGGCGCAGTCAAGGCCGACACCCGACCCGACGAGGAGCCGGTCGACGCCGGCCCCGGCGCAGGAGTGGCGAGATGAACCCGAGGGTCAGCAACCCGGTCGCGGACGGGCCGGAGGTCGTGCTCGGCCTCCTCGTCGCCCCGAGCGTCTCCTCCAGCCTTCTCGAGACGCTGGTCCCCGAGCTGTCCGCGGAGATCGAACGCACCGCGCCCGGCGTGCGGTGCCGTGTCGAGCCGCGCGTCGACGCGCTCGTCACGGCTCCCGCGAGCGACCAGGACCTCGTGTTCGCTGCGCGGGACCGGCTGCTCGACGAGGGATGGGACCTCGCCGTCGTCCTCACCGACCTGCCGCTGCGGGCCGAGCGTCGCACGGTCAAGGCCCACGCCAGCCCGGTGCACGGCGTCGGGCTGCTCAGCATGCCGGCACTGGGGGTGGCTCCGTCGCGTCGCCGCACCCGCGACGCCGTACTCGACCTCGTCGACGCGCTGCTCGGAGAGCCGGAGGACGCCGACGACCCCGAGAGCGCAGCCGACTGGGAGGAGCGCCGGGCCCAGCGGATCCGGGCGCTGGGCAGCGAGGTCGCCCACGAGAACCCTCTGGTCTTCGTCGCGCGGGTGCTCACCGGCAACCTGCGCCTGCTGCTCGGCATGGTGTGGGCCAACCGGCCCTGGCGGCTGGTCGTCAAGCTCTCCCGCGCGCTCGTGGCCGGTCTCGCCGCAGGCATCCTCGTGCTGATCACGCCGGACATGTGGCTGCTGGCCGATGCCTACGGCGACGCGCGGATGGCGGTGGTCACGGTCGGCTCGATGGTCGCGCTCGCGGTCACCCTGATCGTCGGGGCCGAGCTCTGGGAGCGCAGCCGGCATCCCGGCGTACGCCAACAGGTGCTGCTGCTCAACGTCGCCACCACCGCCACCGTGGTCATCGGCGTCGCGGTCTTCTACGTCGCCCTCTTTGCGGTCGCGCTGCTCGCCGTCTTCCTACTGCTCCCGCCCTCGCTGATCGCGGAGACCGTGCGGCACAGCATCGACCTAGGTGACCAGGTCAAGCTGGCGTGGCTGACGTCCTCGGTGGCGGCCGCGGCCGGGGCGCTCGGCGCGGGATTGGAGACCGACGAGGCCGTACGCGAAGCGGCCTATGCGTTCCGTCCCGCCGATGTGGAGGGCGACGTGGAGGGCGACGTGGAGGGCGACGTGAACGGCGCCGCCGAGGACGAGGAGCGCGACGCCGTCGCCGACCAGGATGGTCCGGTTCGCGATTGACGCCGCGCCGGGGCGGGTACAAAGCCGGTGCAGCGCCCGGCACCTCCGTCGCGCGCGCCGAGAGGAACGGAGAGCTGTCATGGGCCTGGGACTGGGCATCTTCTTGCTGGTGATCGGACTCATCCTGGTCACCGGTGTGATCGAGTACGACATCAACTTCATCGAGGACCAGACGCTCGGCTGGATCCTCCTGGCCGCCGGCATCTTGTCGATCGTGCTCGGCATGATCATGAACAAGCAGCGCAGCGAGACCCGGCACGTCGAGGAGCGTCGCGTGCAGGGTCACGTCGATGGCGACGGACGCATCTGAGGTTCCCCTCCACACGCAGCGCACGAAGGCTCCCCACCGCAACGGTGGGGAGCCTTCGTGCTGTCCGGCCTCGCCGCTCAGCGAGCCCGGCGGTAGACCCGGAACTCCTCCAGATAACCCGCACCCTTGCGTACGACGACGCGCACAGTGTGCGCTCCTGCGCCGAGCTTGGCGTACGTCGCGCGCTGCTCGAAGCGCGGCTTGCGGGTGCTGCCCTTGAACGAGATCCGGCCGACCCTCTTGCCGTCCACGTGGACCGTGCCCTTGCCGCCCGCTCGGGCAGTGCCCCACAGCAGGGTCAGCTTGGGTCCGTGGAAGTCCATCGTCACCGTGCGCTTGCCCTTGCCGGTCGTGGTGCAGTACTTGTTGCCGCGCGCGCGCCGGGCGTCCTTGACCGCCCAACCCTTGCTGCGGCGTACCTCATCGGACTCACAGACCACGTGCTTGCGGACCTTGACCCGGACCGTCGCGGTGTCCTGCGCGCCCTGGGGGTCGGTCACGGTGACCTTGGCGCGGTAGGTGCCGGGCTCGCGGAACGCGTGCTTCACCACAGCGCCGGAGGCATCCTTGGTCGAGCCGCCGTCGCCGAAGTCCCACACGTAGTCGAGGTCGCGCGGGGTCTCCTTGTCCTTGCTGGCGGTGGCGTCGAAGGTGATCGCACGGCCCGTCCGCACCTTCTTGGGTGCCTTGGCCGATGCCTTCGGTGCCGTGTTGTCGGCCGAGGGTCCCTCGGCGTTGTAGCCGTAGTCGAAGTCGCCACAGCCCTTGCCGATGTCGAAGGTGACGGTGCCGGCGAGGTTGCCGTCCGCGGGGTCCACGGGCCCGACGTCCTCGCCGCTCAGGTCGTCGACCTTGAACGACAGGCAGTCGAACCGGAAGCGCCACGGGTTCGCGACGTCGGCGTACCTGCTGTCGACCTCGCTGTTGGCGGGGTTGGTGTAGTTGTCGGTGTGGCCCTCGCCGGAGTCGGTGAAGGTGCCGCCCTTCTTCCACGCCGCGTCGCTGAGGTCGGGGGTGTCCGATCCCGGCTCGGGGTTGGCGTCCAGCGGCGTCTGTGCCGGCGGGTTGTCGGTGCCGGTGTTGCCATAGCCGTGCGCCTCGTCGGTGTAGACCAGCGACAGACCAGGCTTGAAGGTGATCGCGTCGCGGTCGTTCTCGCCGCGACCGTCGACGTCGAACCCGGACCGGTCGCGCAGCTCCAGCAGGTAGGCGTGGTCCTGCAGCGCCTCGGCTCCGGCCGCGACGTAGTTCCAGCCCTTGGTGCAGCCGGCTCCGTTGAAGTCCTTGCTGCAGCCACCGTTGAAGATCCGCGGGTCGTCGGGCCCGCCGGTGGTCTCGAAGTCGGTCTCCATCAGGACCTTCTCGCCACCGGCGAGGGTGGCGGTCACCTTCAGGTCGTCGACGAACCAGCCCGGCCGAGCCAGGCCCGGGTCGGTGGCGTAGCTGAACCGCAGCACCGGGTTCTCCGCGCCGGCGAGCTCGGTGAGGTCGAAGGAGTCGGCGATGAACTCCATCGGCGGCACGTTGCCGGCGAGCCGGTCGACCTGCTCGCTGCCGGCGGCGTAGGAACCGCTGCTGCCGGTGATGCCGTTGCCGTACCTCTCCTGGCAGGCGTTCTGGTTGGGGTTGCCCACCACCGGGGTCGCGTTGGACGTGGTGGTGCCGGTCTCGGACTCTTGTGAGGCCCAGGTCTTGCCGCCGTCGGTCGAGGCCAGGACGAAGCCGTAGTCGAAGTCCCACTCGATGTCGAAGGCGGTCTTGTAGGACAGCTTCACGGTCGTGCCCGCGGGCAGGTCGGCCAGGCCGGGGATGGCGAGGTCGAGGTTGCGTCCGCCCTGCGGAGCGCAGCCGAAGTCGTTGCCCGACCCCGACCACCACGCGTGGGTCTTGCTGGCCTTGGCGCCGCTGTCGAAGATCGACTCGTCGATCAGCTTGCGACCCGGCAGCTTGGCCACGAACGCCTGGGAGTTGTGCACCTTCGGACCGCTCAAGGTGTACGCCGTCCCGTCGGGTCGCTGCCACGTGATCCGGTGCGTGTCCTCCTTGGAGTCCGTCATGTCGCGGACCTTTCGATCGGCGTCGAGGACCTCGGGGACGACCCAGCCCATCTCCACGCGGGAGAAGACGTCCATGTGCTGCGACTTGTCGGTCGCCATCAGGTTCCAGTCGCCGTAGGTCTCGCGGCCGCCGAGGGAGTAGAAGTCGGGCAGCCCGAGGGAGTGGCCGTACTCGTGGGAGATCACCGAGGCGTTGGCGATCGCGGTCTCGGGGTTCACGTTGTAGGGACCGACCCGCACCATCACCGGCCACGTCGACTTCGTCGTGCTCATCGCGGTGCGCTCGGCGGAGGTGTAGTAGAGCAGGTTGCCCTCGTGGTCCTTGAGCTGGTCGTCGGTGACGAAGCCGGGCTGACCTGTGGCGGAGTCGGTGTAGTAGTACTCCAGCGACGAGGAGTGCGGCCAGATGTTGTCGCTGGGCAACGCGTCGCTGGGCCACGGGCAGGCGGCGGCGCCGAGCTGGGAGGCGCCGTTGCCGCCGCAGCCGGCGAAGACGACCATGAAGAAGTCGACGACGCCGTCCTTGTCGGTGTCGTAGTCGGAGTAGTCGATCTCCGGGTCCGCGATCGCCGCGGCGTCCCACACCAGCTTGCCCGTGGGACCGCAGGCGGAGTCGATGTCCATCAACGCTCCGACGCCAGTGAGGGAGCCGACGACCGCCGAACCGAACTTGTCCGAGCCGTAGTAGCCGGTGGTGCCGGGCAGCTGGTACCAGCCGCTGGTGACGCGCTCGGGGTAGAGCGGCGTGCCAGTGACGGGCACGGGCAGGTCGGCCAGCGTCGTACCCGCGCAGGTGCCGGAGGGCGCGGCCTTGGTGAAGGGGAATCCGCCGTCGTAGTCCCACCCGGCGCTGGCCAGGTCGGAGGACGGCACGGTGCCGTGCGGGAAGAGCTGGCCCAACGACATCTCCTGGAACAGCTCGTACGTCGAGCCGATGTCGTCCTTCGGGTCGTCGCTGTTGAGCTTCTTGTCCAGCAGCTCGCCGGTGTTGGTGGCCTGGTGCTTCTTGTCGAGGTAGTCGACCGGGACGACGGGGAAGGGTCGCTCGCCGTACCGGGCGGTGTCGTACTGCTCGCCGGGCGGAATCACTCGCGGCCCGCGACTGGTCACCGTCTGCTTGGCGGTGCCGCCGACCGTCACCGAGGCGGTCGTGGACAGGTCACGCCAGACCAGCGTCGGCTCGGCCTTCAGCGTGTCGGCGGCGTGCTCGAGGATCAGGGTGGCGGCGCCAGGCGTGGTGGCGTCGGTGGCGGCCGGCATCGTGGGGATCGTCCAGGTCACCGTGTCCGCGGTGCGGTCGACGGACCCGAGGGTGGAGCGGGCGGCGGTGAACGACGAACCGACGGCGGGTGCGTCAACCGTGACCTTCACGTCGCGCAGCGCGGTGGTCGCCGGGTTCTCCACGATGATCCGCGAGGGGTAGTCCTCGCCGGGCTTCACCCAGCCGACCGCGGAGACGAAGCTGTTCTTGATCCGCAGGCCCGTCTGGTCGGCGGCCACCGTGACCGCGGTGGCGCCGGCGTCGTCGGCGGCGAGGTCTCCGTGGCTGGCGTCGAGCGCCCGGATGCCGAGGGTGACCGGCGCTCCACTGCTGGGGAGAGTGCGGGTGACCTCGCCGGGGACCGTGGTGGAGAACGCGCCGAGCGGACCGGCGGTCACCTTCTGGGTGCCCAGGACGGTGCCGTCCGGTGCGGTCACGGCCAGGGTGAACGCGGCAGGTACGCCGTCGCGCAGAGACGCGCGCGCGTTGTCGGCGAGCGTGCCGATGCGCCCGCTGACGCGGAACTGCTCGCCGCGGGCGACGCTGGCGTCCTGGGCGTCGAAGACCGCGACCAGGTCGCGGGCCAGGGAGTCGATGAGGTCTGCCGCCGATGTGGGGCTTGGCGGAGGGGCGGCCGCCGAGGCGGCCGGGAGTGCGACGAAGACGGTGGTCCCCGCCAGGGCGGTGGAGGTGGCCAGGACAGAGAGACGGCGCCGAAGGGTGGGGCGCCCGGGGTGCTGGGTCATGCGACGGGTCCTCGCAGGAGATGCCCCTGGTTGGGGCGTGGTGTCGGCTCAACGACGGGTCTCCGCAGGCGGTTACGCACGGATTGGACCACGAGGCGCCGTAGCATCCGGCGCATGCATCCTGTGGCGCAGGCCGAGGTCGTTGGGCGGGCCGTGGAGTCCCGGCTCTCGGCCCGCGACGCGGACCTGGTCTCTGTGGTCCTGACCGTGCGCGGTCGCCCGGGTGCCGCGGTACGCGCGATCCGCGGGCTGCTCGAGACCGCGTCGCAGGTGCGCACGGGGATCGCCCTGGAGCTGATCGTGGTGGAGTGCGGCGCGCCGCCCGCCGTTGGAGTCGCTGTGCGCGAGGAGCTGGGCGCGCTGGAGGGCAGCACGCGAGCCGCGCATCTCCGCGTGGACACGCGGACGCACGCGGCCGGACGGGCTGTCGGGTTTTCTGCCAGCCACGGGGAGGTCGTGGTCCTCTTGCCAGGAGACGCGCGTGTTCGTCGCGGTTGGATGGCTCCTCTGGTCGCCGCCGCTCGGAGAGCAGGCGCCGCCGTCCCCATCGTGCTGGATGAGCTCGACCTCATCGCCTCCCCTGCTGCGCTGCGCGGCCGCCCCAGGGACGACGCGCGCGCTCTCGACGCCGCGGACGCCGCGGGCACCGACCCGGACGTGTACGCGGTCGACGCTGCCATCGCCGTACGGAATCGATCCCTGTCGCCAGCGGGGTCGGCTGCGGGGTCGGTCGCTCTGGCCCCGGCGGCGCAGGTATCGCGGGCCGCCGCCGTTGTCCCGGCAGCAGCGTCGACGGCGCGTGGCGCCGCCCCGCGGTGGCGGATCATGCTGCCCTCGACCCCCGGGCACTGGGGCGACGACTGGGGCGACACGCCCTTCGGCGAGGCGATCGCCGCCGAGCTCCGAGTGCTCGGGCAGGACGCCGTCACGTTGCGTCGTGGGGCCCAGGACCCGGCCGAGCGTCGAGCCGACGACGTCGCTCTGACGCTCCGCGGACGGCACCGGATATCTCCCGCTCCCGGGGTCACCAACGTCCTGTGGGTGATCAGCCACCCCGACTCGGTCACCGGAGAGGAGGCAGCGGAGTACGACAAGGTGTTCGCGGCGTCCGAGCCGTGGTGTGCACTGATGAGCCGACGATGGGGGCGCCCGGTCCTGCCACTGCTGCAAGCGACTGCGATGAGGCCCCCCGCGGCTCCTGCGGAGCGAGCTCCTGAACTGCTCTTCGTCGGCAACGCGGGCGACCGGTGCCGCCCGATGGTGCTGGCCGCTGCGGAGGCCGGCATTCCGCTGGCCGTCTACGGGCGCGGGTGGCAGGGCCTGCTTCCCGACGGCGCCTGGCGTCGAGAACATGTGCCGAACGAGGAGCTGGAGGAGCTCTACCACCGGCATGCCGTCGTCCTGGCTGACCACTGGCCCGACATGGCCGCGCAAGGTTTCATCGCCAACCGGGTCTTCGACGCCGTCGCCGCGGGTGCCTCCGTACTGAGCGACCCGGTCGCCGGCATCGAGACCGTATTCGGCAACGAGGTCGCCGTGAGCTCTCCTGCAGCAGGCCTGACCCCGGTGTACGAGCGGCTGCTCAACCGCGGCCCGCCGCCGGACGCTGCCGAGCGCATCCGGCGCCAGCATTCGTTCGCAACGCGGGCCGGCCAGCTCGTCGCCGCCTGCGATTGAATCTGCGCGATCTGTCTTTCTTGGGACTTAAGTCCTGCATACTGAGCCCGGGAGTCCGGAGCTGGGAGAGGGAGGGTGCATGGTCACGTCGACCGCGCGCGCACGGCGAGTGACGACGACGGCGTCGTACGGCAAGACGCCGGTGCCGACGCCGCGCGAGCTGCACGTGATGTCGAGGCTGGGGTACGGGTTCGCCCCCTCGACGTTCAAACAAGTGCGCAAGGCGGGCGGTGCGGAGAAGTGGTTCGAGCAGCAGCTCGAACCAGCGTCTGTGCCGGAGTCCAAGCTCGCCAAGGCGCTCCCCGGCTGGTTCCCGCGGCTCCAGGACGCGCCGCAGCGGATCTATGCGAACAACCGGGACGACTCCTATCCCGCCTGGATCTATGCCCTCGACCTGGCCAACTACGCGATGCT
The DNA here is from genome assembly GCA_043427135.1 of Marmoricola sp. GTDB lineage: Bacteria > Actinomycetota > Actinomycetes > Propionibacteriales > Nocardioidaceae > Marmoricola_A. The sequence goes on from JBHWSH010000225.1 coordinate 9,385, forward strand.
GCGCCGCGCCTACAGCAACCGGCAGCTCCACGAGTCGATGACCGAGCTGTGGAGCAACCACTTCCACGTCGAGGCCTCCGGCTATCCCGCCTTCACCCACCGCCCGTCGTACGACGCCACGATCCGCAAGCACGCGCTGGGGAAGTTCGAGGACCTGCTGGTCGCGACGACCCTGCACCCGGCGATGGTGCTGTACCTCGACACCTGGCTGTCCACGCGCAAGAGCCCCAACGAGAACCACGGCCGCGAGCTGCTCGAGCTGCACACCGTCGGGGTAGGCAACTACACCGAGGCGATGGTCAAGGACGCCGCGCGCATCCTGTCCGGCCACACCGTGGACGACGACACCTGGGAGCCGTACTTCTCGTCGAAGAGGCACGCGACTGGCCCGGTCTCCGTGCTCGGCTTCACGCACGCCAACGCAACCGCGGACAACCCGGGGCTGGCGTCGGACTTCCTCCGCCACCTCGCCCGGCGCCCCGAGACCGCGCGGATGGTCGCGCGCAAGCTCGCGATCCGCTTCATCGCCGACGAGCCGTCGGAGCGGGTGATCGCCGATCTCGCCGCGGCGTACCTGCGCTCCGGCACCGACATCACAGCGACGATGCGTGCCCTGGTCGCGCACCCGGAGTTCTGGTCCTCGGCCGGCCGCAAGGTCCGCACGCCCATCGACGACCTGATCGCCACCATGCGCGTACGCCGCGTCAAGCCGCAGGCGCCCACCGCCGACGACTCCTTTGCGAACGTGCTCGTCTGGACGCTGTCCAGCGTGCTGCCCTTCCAGTGGTCCCGCCCCGACGGGCCACCCGATCACGGCGACGTGTGGGGCTCGACCTCGCGGATGCTGAACTCCTGGAACATGCACTGGTCCATGGCGGGCGGCTGGTGGCCGAGCAAACAGGCGAAGTACCCCAAGCCGACCGCGTTCCTGCCGAAGAAGAAGGTCCGCTTCGACAAGCTCGTCGACCACCTCAGCAGGGTCGTGCTGGGTCGTCCGTCGACCGTCCGGCTGTTACAGGCCGCCTGCGAGGCGTGCGACGTCGACCCCCGCGAGCGGGTGACCAAGGACCACGCGGTGATGCGCTGGCACTTCCCGCGACTGCTCGCCGTACTGCTCGACTCCCCTGCCCACATGACGCGATGAGGAGCCCCATGGACGGCCATACCTGCGAGGAGTTCCGGCGGGCCGGTCTGAGCCGGCGCCGGCTGCTCGGCGGCGTTGCCGCGGCCGGCGCGATGGCGATGACCACCCGCGTCTTCGGCGACGCCGTCCGGCAGGCGTCGTTCGCGGCGACCGGTGGCGGCAACACCCTGGTGGTGTTGAGCTTCCGCGGCGGCATCGACGGGCTCGGGATGGTCGTGCCGCACGGCGACAGCGCCTACTACGCAGCCCGCCCGACGATCGCCGTACCTCGTGAGCAGCTGTGGGCGCAGGATGCGATGTTCGGACTGCACCCGCACTTGCAGCCGCTGAAGTGGCTGTGGGACGCGGGCGAGATGGGCGTGGTCAACGCCACCGGGCTGCCGCAACCCAACCGCTCGCACTTCTCCGCGATGGAGGAGGTCGAGGACGCCGCCCCCGGCTCCTCGCTGCGACAGGGCTGGGTCAACCGGATGGTCGGGCTCGATTCGAGTGCGACCCCGGCCAGCGCCGTACACCTGGGAGACAGCACCCCGCCGCTGATGATCGAGGGCACCGCCCCGTCCGTCGCCACCAACTCGCTGGGCGACATCAGCCTGTCCGGGGAGGACGGTGAGTGGGCCCCCCGGCGCCGCCAGCACTTGAACACCACTTGGCAGGGCGTCGAAGGGGCGCTCGGCAAAGCGGCGCGACAGGCACTCGACGTCAGCAAGACCCTCGGTGACCTAGGCGAGGTCAAGTACCGGCCGTCGGTGGAGTACCCCTCCTCGTGGCCGGCCAACGACCTGTCCAACGCGTTGAAGGACACCGCGCAGCTGATCAAGGCTGACCTCGGGGCGGAGGTGATCTCGGTCGACTTCGGCAGCTGGGACATGCACACCGACTACGGCACGTTGGAGTGGGGCGAGATGCAGAACATGACGCAGGCGTTCGCCAAGTGCGTTTCGGCATTCCTGCGCGACCTGGGGCCGATGCGCTCGAAGGTCACCGTCGTCACGATCAGCGAGTTCGGCCGGCGCGTCGCCGAGAACGGCAGCCGCGGCCTGGACCACGGCTGGGGCAACATGATGATGCTGATGGGCGGCGGCGTCCGCGGCGGCTACCACGGCACCTGGCCCGGCCTCGGCACCGACAAGGAGGTCGAGGGGGACGTCGGCGTCACCACCGACTACCGCCAGATCCTGGCCGAGGTCGTGCACAAGCGCTTCCCCCGCAAGGACGTCTCCAAGGTCTTCCCCGGCGTCGGCTACGACCCCCTCGGCGTCCTCACCGCGTAGTTCTTGGGGCCGGACCCCGGAGTCTGTGATCCACCTGGTAGGTCAAAGACTCCGGAGTCTCATCCAGGCAAGTGTCAGCAGGTGGCGAACAGGACCGGGCCCTGGCCCAGGTCGGCGAGGAGGTGGTCGGCCACCGGGTCGAGCTCGAGCACGACCATCTGCCCCTCGGCGTAGGCGTCCTCGAGCCGGAACCGTTCCGAGAACGAGCCGCCCTGTCCGACGGCCTCACCTGCCGCGAGGTCGACCCGCGGCTGCAGGTCGGCGGAGGCCTGGTCGTCGGAGGCCAACCGCATCCCCACGCGTACGCCGCCCGCGACGTCTTGCGCGTAGACCATCCCCACCAGGGGGTGCACGCCGCCGGCCTCCTCGACGAGCCGTCGCGCCGCGGCGACGTCGTCGGGTCCGGCCTGCGACATGGCCAGGTCCTCGCAGGCGAAGTCGCCGGTCCACAGGGCGACGGTCGCCGCCTCGCCGGCGACGTCGAGCAGGTCCCTGACACCGTCGGCCGAACCCAGATGCTCCTGGTCCCCGCGGACCACCTCGACCGCGCGGGAGACGGTCTCGGGGGCGTCGGCCATGACGAGCAGCCCGTCGTCCTCGAGCACCGCCACGTTCTCCTGCACCTGCGTCAGCCCGAGACGGGCCACCACCTCCGGGGTGCCCACCCACGTGCCCCCCTCGCCCGGGCCGGCGGCCGGGGGCTGATAGCCGAGGCCGCCCAGCCTCGACTCGACGTCGGCCAGGTCGACGTCGCCGGGGAACGACAGCACCGACACCGAGCTGGCTCGAGCCTGTCCGTAGGCCTCCCAGTCCGCCGCCAGCGGCGTCACTCCGAAGTGCTCATCCAGCTCGGGAAGAGAGTCCTCCAGCGCGGAGCCGATCAGCAGGTCGCGTTCGTAGGCGCGGGCGAGCAGCTCGTCGAAGTCCTCGGGCGCAGGAACCGCCTCGGCGTCGAGCTCGGCGCGCACCTGCCCCCACGCGACGTACCCGACCCGCAGCGTGTCCGCAGGCAAGGTCCTGACCGCGGCGTCGATCCCGACAGGCTGGAACGGCCGCCACCACAGCAGTCCCGTCACGAGGGCCACCACCAGGGCGACGACGACCACGAGCGTCCCGGCCAGCGCTGCCCAGAGCCGGCCCCGGCCTGATCGCACGCTGCCTCCTCGCCCGCCCAGGGTGGGCTTGTGGGTGGCTGTGAGACTAGCGGCCATGGCGAAGCCTCCGATCGTGGCCGCAGGCGTGGTCGTGATGCGACGGACCGGCGACGATGTCGAGGTCCTCCTGGTGCATCGGCCGAGGTACGACGACTGGTCGTTCCCCAAGGGCAAGCTCGACCCCGGCGAGCATCCCGCGGTCGCTGCTGTCCGGGAGGTCGAGGAGGAGACCGGCCTCCGCGTCGTGCTGGGAGTGCCGCTGCCGCGGCAGGAGTACGCCGTGGGCAACGGCGAGCAGCGCACCAAGATCGTGCACTTCTGGACCGGGCGGCTCCCCCCCTGCGAGGACGGCCGCCTGGCCCGCGACCCCGACGACGAGATCGACGAGGTCCGCTGGCTGCCGGTGACGAAGGCCGGGAAGCTGCTGACCTACCCGCACGACGCCGCGCTGCTGGACGAGGCTCTCCGGCTGCGGCGCAGCGGCACCCCGCTGATCGTGCTGCGGCACGGCAAGGCCTTCCCACGCAAGGACTGGCGCGACGACGACCGCGCGCGGCCGCTGGCCCAGGACGGGCGCGCCCAGTCCGAGGCACTGGTGCCGGTGCTGTCCGCCTATGGAGTACGCCGCGTGCTGAGCTCGACGAGCACGCGCTGCGTGGCGACGGTGGCGCCGTTCGCGGAGGCGGCCGGCCTCGATCTGCACACCACCGACGACCTCAGCGAGGAGGATGCGACCTCGGCCCGCGTGGGCTTCCAGGTCGGTCTGCTCGTCGGCGACGAGCCCGCCGTGCTGTGCACGCATCGGCCGGTGCTGCCGGCAGTGTTCGAGGCGCTCGGCGTACCCGATCCGAAGCTGGCGCCGGGCCAGGCGCTGGTCGTCCACCTGCGCAAGGGAGCGGCCGTGGCGACCGAGCTCCTCGACTCCGCTGGTTGAGCGCGCGTGACACCTCGGTCTCACCTGGGGTCGACCGCGGGCCAGTGTGGCCCGTCCCACAGGGCATGGGAAGAGCGTTCACCCGGCGTTCACCCCGACTCCGGCAACCCGTCACGGGGGGCGCCTAACTTCAGTTCGTCAGACGAATTGGTCGCGCCGAAGCGGCCAGCAAACGAGAGGTCGATTCTGCGTGAAGCGACGCACACTCCGGGTCGCCGCGGTCACCCCCGCGGCCCTTCTCCTATCCCTCGGTCTCGTGGCCTGTGGCGGACAGGATGCGAACGACTCCGGCGACGGTAGCGCCAGCGGTGAGGTTGTCAGCGACGGTTCCTCCACCGTCGAGCCTCTGACGGCGGCAGCCGGCGAGCTCTTCGGTGAGGAGAACAGCTCGGTCAACGTCTCGGTGGGCACCTCTGGCACCGGTGGCGGCTTCGAGAAGTTCTGCAACGGCGAGACCGACATCTCCAACGCCTCCCGGCCGATCAAGGACGACGAGGAGTCCCCGGTCTGCGACGAGAACGGTGTCGAGTTCACCGAGCTTCACGTCGCCAACGACGCCCTGACGGTCGTGGTGAACAAGGACAACGATTTCATCGAGTGCCTCACCACTGAGGAGCTCGCCACCCTGTGGGCCCCCGAGGCCGAAAACGAGGTCACCACCTGGGATCAGGTCAACCCCGATTTCCCCAAGGAGCCGGTCGAGCTCTACGGTCCGGGGACCGACTCCGGCACCTTCGACTACTTCACTGACGAGATCAACGGTGAAGAGGGCGCGAGCCGCACTGACTACAACGCATCCGAGGACGACAACGTCATCGTCAACGGCGTCTCAGGCTCCACCAACGCACTGGGCTACTTCGGATTGACCTACTTCGAAGAGAACGCCGACACGCTGAAGGCTGTGCAGATCGACAGCGGCAACGGGTGCGTCGCGCCCTCAGCCGAGACTGCGCAGGACGGCAGCTATACCCCGCTGGCCCGCCCGCTGTTCATCTACGTGAACAACGCTGCCTACAGCGACAAGGCACAGGTCGCGGAGTTCGTGGACTACTACGCCGAGAACATTGTCGACATCGCTGAGGTCGCGCAGTTCATCCCGCTGAACGACGAGCAGCTCTCCACCCTGGAGAGCGACCTCGCCGGCATCAGTGGCTGACCCCAGCTTCAAGGCAACAGACAGGATTCGCACGTGAGTACCACTGCGGCCCGTGGGGGCCCGTCCTCTGGGACGGGAGCA
>JBHWSH010000226.1:0-15075 GCA_043427135.1 Marmoricola sp.
AGATCGCCGTTGCCGAATACGTCGACTGGTTCAACCACAGGCGCCTGCACGGCGAGATCGGGCTCGTCCCACCCGCCGAGTTCGAGGCCAACCACTGGGCATCACAGCCCGCGAAGCACTACCGTGACAACCCGGTCCTCATCGAGGTCGGATCCAACTAACCGAGCCTCCACGAAACCCGGGATGCTTCTATGTCGTGTCAAGCCGCCGAGGCAAAGACGTCGGGGGCTGGGTGGGCAGCCGCCAGGGTTCGGAAGATCTGACGCCCGACGTAGCGCTTGAGGCATCGACGGATCTCCTTGCTGGTCTTGCCCTCGGCCAGGCGACGCTCGATGTAGGCGCGGGTCGCGGGATCGGTGCGCATGCGCGTGAGCACGATGGTGTTGAGTGCCCGGTTGAGCCGGCGGTCACCGCCGCGGTTGAGGCGATGGCGCACGGTGTTGCCGGACGAGGCCGGGATCGGACACGTGCCCGCGATCTGCGCGAAGGCCGCTTCGCTGCGGATCCGCCCTGGGTGCGACCACACGGTCAGCACGATCGCAGCGGTGATCGCGCCGACACCCGGCAAGTCGAGGAGCTCGGGTGCCTGTGCTTCGACGAGGACGGTGATGTCGGTGCGGTTCGAGGCCAGTTCGTTGTTGAGCACGAGGATGCGTTTGGCCAGCCGGACTGCCTCGGTCCGCGCGGTCGCGATGCCCAACGGCTCCTCGCGTCGGCGCCAGCCCGCGATGGTGGTGATCTGCGGTGAGGTCAGGGCTCGGCGTGCGTCAATGCCGAGGTTGTGACCACGGACCAGGGCGGTGAGAGCGTTGATGCAGCGCAGACGGTCGGCGTTGAGCTGGTCGCGCGCACCGGTGAGCACCTGCAGGGCGGTGTGCACCTCACCTGCCCGGCGATCGCGCAGATCCGATAACGCCATCACCAGCGTCGCACGAGCCGCGAGAACGGCATCGAGGACATCGGTCTTGCCGCGGCCACGATCGCGGCGCGGTGTGGGGTGCTTCGACGACGCGGTAGCCGGCCTCGGCAAGGACGTCGCCGAGCACTGCGCCGTAGGAGCCGGTGCCCTCTGCCGAGATCAGCACACCGTCGAGATCACCATCGGTGCGCCGCCCGATCCAGTCTCGAGCACGCCGCAGACCCGCGGGCGTGGTGGGGAAGGTGGCCTGGTCGACCAGAGCGCCGTTGGGTGCGGCGATGATGGCGTAGCTGTGGGTCGCCGCGTGGGTGTCGACCCCGACGACGTAGCGGTAGAGGTCGGCCACGGTGGCGTGCAGACTGGACATGCGATGTTCTCCTCACTGATCGGGTTGGACGTCGTTGCCGGCGTCAGCCCGGGTGAGAAGTCACGACGAGGCGGGCCTGTAATGAGCCACACCGCCAGGACGGCAATCCCGGTGGTGGACATGCTTCTGATCAAGCCATCGTTGTGGGCCAGGGTCGGCGCCGGCACCCAGCACTCACTGGACAGATCCCGGGCATGACACCCCGCAGGGGTCAGGCGATTCAGGAGTCACAACGAGCGCCGAGTTGCCGGGCGCTAACCCTGCCAGCCAGCCCCAGGCCAGCCACCACGAACACTTACAGGCGATTCACTTCCCCGAAGCCGACGTACCGAGGCCGGGTCAGGTTCACCGCCGACCGGCGCTCCAACAGGTAGGGCCGGTGCTGGGACGGCTCCAGCGGCCCCATGGCGAACCGGACCGGGGTCCGCCGACGGGTCTTCCAGGTGATCGAACCGGTCAGGTTTTCCGGATGCAGCACCACCCGAGTTCGGCCGCGGCCGAACAGAGTTAGCCGGTAGCGGCCCGGCCGCAGCACCTGCCCGACGCCTACGGGCAGGTTGGCGTACACCCCCAGGGTGTTCTCCAGGTAGCGGGACCGGATCCATCCGGCGACCACACGCCCGTCACGCAGTCGGCTGAACGCGAACCCGAAGTACGGCGTCGGGAGCGGCTCGCCGTACCCCGGCCCGCCCATGGGGTCGAGCATGTCGGTGCCCAGTCGGACCCGGGAGGTCACCGTCACCACCAGCGAGGAGTTCCCCCTACCCACGACGGTGAGGGTGCCCGAGCGTTGCGCTGCCGCCGTGCTCGGCACGGCGACCATCGCGGCGGACATCAGTATCAGCATCAGCAGACCCGCCGCCGCCCGACGCCCCGCCGGCGCCGGCGCCAAGAACGACAGGTACCGGCCCATAACGGTCCAACGAGGGTTGCCGGCGCGGGTTACACCAGACCGGACTACCGGCGTCGAGGCCTCGCCGGACGTCATGGGCCGCCCGTCGGTCGTCTCTTCAGCCCGAATACACGCTGTCGGGAGCCGGCTCGGGGTCTTCGGCTCAGTGGCTCGCAACGAGGCGCGCCCGGACTCCGACATCGACCTCCTGGTCGACGCACCCCGAGGGCACCTCGTCGTTCGACTTCCTCCGCTTCAAGAGCCTGTCGAACAGGTCATGGCCGGCGAGATCGACCTCGTCTCCTACGGCGGTCTGAAGCCGACGCTCGATGACGACATCCGCCGCAGGGCGGTGCCCCTCGAGCGGCTCTTGGAGCTCGCCGAATCCGCAACCGACGACAAGTACAGCAAGGCAGCTCACGCCACCACCCCGCCCTGGCCCCTAACGACTGCACCCTCGCGGCCTCACCACGACGCCGAAATCGAGACCACACACCTTATGCACGCCGTGAGCGGCGCTGCGAGCACTCACATCGTCGTGACGAAATGACGCTCCGCGATTTCTGTCCTCGAGCGGGCGCCTGCGACACCTATGGGTGCGGAGGAGGTGCGCCATGGCGAGTCGTCCGAAACGCCGAACAGGACAGACCCTGGTGTGTGGCTGGTGCGGCTGCGAGTTCATCCCCGCATCGCGCGGCCGTGCCCCAAAGTGGTGCTCACAGGCCTGTCGCCAGCGGGCGTGGGAGCAACGCCGCGCCGCCGACGCCGGACTGGTGGCGGTCGAGGTCGTCCAACAGCTCGTGGAGGTCGAGAAGCCCGTCGAGGTGAAGGTCGTCGAGCGGGTCGAGGTGCCAGCGAGACCCACCCGGCGTGACTGGCCGGACCTGCTCAGCACGCTCACCGACCAGCTCGACCGCGGCCTGGTCTACGACCGCGACCTGCCGGAAGTCGCGGCCCGGCTCGCCGATGTCTTCCGATCCCTCGAACGCCGGCCCGGGTATGCACGGCTCCTCCGCAGGAGCCGGAGCTACTGGCGCTGAGCCGCCGAGGCGGATCCGCTGCGTAAGCCGTCCGTCGACCTCACCACCGCTCTCACCACGAGTCTCACCCAGCCGGTTCCCCACCTCACCGAGCGGTCGATGTGTCCACAAGTGACGACTCCGATCGCCTACGGGAGACAGCGAGCCACCCAGGCTCGTGTCGACCAACGAGGTGACCACCATGACCGACACGACTCTTGCCCGACACCTGACCGTTGATGACCTGTGCGCCGAGCTGGGCATCTCCCGATCGACGTTCTACGACTGGCGAGCCGCCAGGAAGGCGCCGTGCTGCATCAAGCTCCCCAACGGCGCGTTGCGGATCCGGCGCGACGACCTCGAGCGCTGGCTCGAGTCCCGCACGGAGAAGTCGTGAACCCCGCCGACTACACCCACGACATCCGCTTCCGGTCGATCCGCAAGTACCACGGTCGCCGCGGTACGACGTACACGGTGCGCTGGACGGTCGCCGGCACGGACCACCAGCGAACCTTCGCCACAGTGAAGCTCGCCGAAGCCTTCCGTGCCGAGCTGGTCGTCGCTGCCCGGGACGGCGTCCCGTTCCACGTCACAGAGGGACTGCCCAAGACCGTGCAGGCTCGGACGGCTACACCGACCTGGCTCGAGCACGCCATGGACTACGTCGAGACCAAGTGGGCCCAGGCCTCGCCTCGACACCGACGGGGCATCGCCGAGGCACTGACCGACATCACCTTCGCCGTGGTCGATACGACGAGAGCGCCGATGGGCGAGCAGGCGCTCCGGCGAGCGCTGTACGGGTACGCGTTCAACATGCCGGCGCGCGCAGAGGAGCCCACCCCCGACGTCACGTCGGCCATGGCATGGCTGCGGCGCCACAGCCCGCTCGTAATCCAGCTCGACGATGCCACCACCATCCGCGCCATCTTGAACAGGCTGTCCCGCCGCCGGGACGGAAAGCCCGCAGCCGCGGCGACCGTGACCCGCAAGCGGGCCACCCTGCACAGCGTCCTGCAGTACGCCGTCGAGCTCGAGCTCCTGCCCAGCAACCCGCTCACCCGCATCCGCTGGCGAACACCCCTCAGCACCGATGTCGTCGACCGCCGCGTCGTGGTCAACCCCACCCAGGCCCAGGCCCTGCTCGACGCGGTCTGGGAGTCCGACCCTGCCCTCGCGGCGTACTTCGGGTGCCTCTACTACGCCGGCCTACGCCCGGCGGAGGCGCGCAACCTGCGTGTGCAGGACTGCACCCTCCCCGAGAGCGGCTGGGGCACGCTGCTGCTCACCAGCAGCCACCAGACCTCCGGCAAGGCGTGGACCGACGACGCCGCCAGCGGCGAAGATCGCGGGCTCAAGCACCGTGGCCGGCGCGACACCCGCCCTGTCCCCGCTCATCCGGATCTCGTCGCTCTGCTGCGTCGTCACCTCGACACCTTCCAGCTTGGCCGCGACGGACGTCTCTTCGTCGCCCGCACCGGCAAGGCCGGAGTCCCCATCTCCCCGCCGTACGACAACCCGGTCTCGATGGGCACCATCTACCGCGCCTGGCACAAGGCACGGGCGGCAGCGCTCACCGAGCAGCAGGCCGACTCGTCCCTGGCACGGCGCCCCTACGACCTGCGCCACGCCTGCGTCTCCACCTGGCTCAACGCGGGCGTGCCGCCGGCCCAGGTCGCCGAGTGGGCCGGCCACAGCGTCGAGGTCCTCCTCCGCGTCTACGCCAAGTGCCTCGACGGCGACAACGCAGCGACGCTGCGCCGCATCGAAGACGCCACCCGGTGAGCCGGAGCGTCCCGGCCGCCCAAACTTCCCCCGGAATTCCCCCAGGACACCCGCATCCGACCGGATCCTGCCGACGAGCGCCGGACACACGAAAAGGGCCTCCGACCGGCAAACGCCGAGGTCAGAGGCCCTTTGTCGACTGGTGGCAGGTGCAGGATTCGAACCTGCGTAGGCATACGCCGACGGATTTACAGTCCGCTTCCATTGGCCGCTCGGACAACCTGCCATTCGTGCACCCGGGTTGAGCCCGAGCGCGACGAGACGAAAGGATAGCGCAGCACCTCCGCTCGCCCGAATCCCGCTCACCACACCCTGGGAGGACCGTCATCATGGCCGACTCGTCGTTCGACATCGTCAGCAAGATCGACCGTCAGGAGGTCGACAACGCCCTCAGCCAGGCCGCCCGCGAGATCGCCCAGCGCTACGACTTCAAAGGCACTGGCGCGGAGATCAAGTGGCAGGGCGAGAAGGCCATCGAGATCACCGCCAACGCCGAGGAGCGCGCCAAGGCGGTGCTCGACGTGTTCAAGGAGAAGCTGATCAAGCGCGACCAGTCGCTGAAGATCCTCGACGCCTCCGAGCCCCGGCAGTCCGGCAAGGACACCAAGATCAGCATCGCCCTCAAGGAGGGCATCTCCCAGGAGGACGCCAAGAAGGTCGGCAAGCTCATCCGCGACGAGGGCCCCAAGGGCGTGAAGGTGCAGGTCCAGGGCGAAGAGCTCCGGGTGTCGTCCAAGAAGCGCGACGACCTGCAGGCCGTGATCGCGCTGGTCAAGTCGCAGGACTACGACTTCGCGGTGCAGTTCACGAACTACCGCTGAAGTATGCGGCGGTTAGTGACCGCTGCCGATCCCGAGCTTCAGCGCAGATGCTGCGTGGTGTCGCGCGCGTTGTGCAGGACTCGTAAGACGATCAGCCTCTCGTCAGTGTCCACGTAGAACACGCCGTACGGGAATCGTCGCATCCGAGCGCGGCGAAGGGTTGGGAAACCGTCTACCGGGGGTGCGCCATGCGGGAAGGTCCGGATGCGTTCTACGACGGCATTGAAGGCGTCTGCGAAGCCGTCGCTCAATGCGGGGTCGATCGCCGCGTAGTGGTCTCGTGCTCGGCGCAGGTCATCAACCGCGTTCTCGCCAAGCACGATCCTCACGGCGTCGGCCACAACTCATTGCGGACGTCGGCCCACTCGCGTAGCGCGTCCGGGCGCTCCTCGGCTGCTTCGAGCGCTTCGACGAGGCGCCGACGCTCGTCCTCGGTCGGGACATAGATCGCCTCACCGAAATGCGTGCGCAGCGCCTCCTGAATCACCTCCGAACGCGAGCGGTGCTCAATGGCGCGAGCCCGCTCCACCAGGTCGTACAGCTCCTCTGGGAGCGTCACCGCAACCTTCCGAACGGCCATGCCAACCTCCTGGGGTATGAGGGAATCATACCGCCGACGCGGCCCTGCCAGCGGCGAGCGACCGCGAGCAGGATTAACCCGGCAAGGGCCGCGTGTCGGCGACGTACGCTCGGGTTCATGACGACGCTCGCGACCGACACCGTCGCGGAGATCGTGTCGGTGCTGCGCGAAACCGGGTTCGTCGCGCTGACCGGCGCCGGCATGAGCACCGACTCCGGCATCCCCGACTACCGCGGGCCGAGCTCCACGCCACGCACACCCATGACCTACCAGGAGTTCGTCGCCACGCGGGCCGCACAGCAGCACTACTGGGCGAGGTCGTACGTCGGGTGGGCGCGCATGCGGCACGCCGAGCCCAACGCCGGCCATCTGGCGCTCGCCCGACTGCAGCAGGCCGGCGTGTGCCGCGCGCTCATCACCCAGAACGTCGACGGGCTGCACGAAAGCGCCGGGTCGCGGGCCTGCGCCCTGCACGGACGGATCGCGGAGGTCGTCTGCCTGGGCTGCGGCGCGACCGGCTCCCGCGATGCGCTGCAGCAACGCATGCACGCCGACAACCCGAAATGGCTCGATGAGCACCGCGACGCCGTCGTCCGTCCCGACGGCGACGTCCTCATCGAGGACACCCACGACTTCGTCCCGCCGCGCTGCGGCGGGTGCGGCGGCGTACTCAAACCCGACGTGGTGTTCTTCGGCGAGAACGTCCCCAAGCCCCGTGTCCAGCACTGCTACGACCTGGTGGACGCCGCGCCAGCGCTGCTGGTGCTCGGGTCGTCGCTGACGGTCATGTCCGGCCTGCGCTTCGTGCGGTACGCCGCGAAGCGGGGTCTGCGCGTCGTGATCGTCAACCGAGGGGCGACGCGCGGGGACGCCCTCGCGGCGTACCGCCTCGACCATGGCACCAGCGAGTTCCTCACCCACCCCACCTGGCTGGTATGACGGGCCTATGACCCGCACCGTCTTCGTCCTCAACGGCCCTAACCTGAACCTGCTCGGCCACCGTGACCCGGCCGTCTATGGCACCGCCACCCTCGCCGACGTCGAGCAGCTGTGCCGCGACGAGGCCGTGCGGCTGGGGTTCGAGGTGGAGTTCCGGCAGTCGAACCACGAAGGCCAGCTGATCGACTGGGTGCACGAGGCGTTCTTCGCCGGCGCCGCGGTGATCGGCAACTTCGGCGCCTACACGCACACTTCGATCGCGTTGATGGATGCCCTCGAGCCGGTCATGGCGCCGGTCGTCGAGGTGCACATCAGCGACATCCACGCGCGCGAGGAGTTCCGGCACAAGTCCTGGGTCGGCATGGTCGCCGACGACGCCGTGATCGGGCGCGGGGTCGACGGCTACGTGATCGCGCTGCGTCGCGTCGCCGAGCTGTGGGGTTCGTGACCCGTTTGGTCCGCGACGATCTCGGTCATCCCCTCGAGCGGCCCGGTGCTTCGCGGGTCGTCTCGCTGGTGCCGTCGCTGACCGAGGCGCTCGCCGCCACTCGACCCGCCGCGGTAATAGGCGTCACCGACTGGTGCACCCACCCGGCCGACCTGGCCGCGACACGCGTTCGCGGCACCAAGAACCCCGACGTCGTCCGGATCGTCTCGCTCGCCCCCGACCTGGTGATCGCCAACAAGGAGGAGAACCGCGAGCTCGACGTACGCCGCCTGCGCGAGTCCGGCGTCCAGGTGTGGGTCACCGACATCGAGACGGTGCCCAGCGCGATCGAATCGATGACGCGGCTGTTCGAGCACGCCCTCGGGTGGGGCGTGCCGACGTGGCTGTCCGAGGTGGCGGCGGCATGGGACCGTCCGGTGCCGCCGGTCCGCGCGCGCGTCGCCGTACCCATCTGGCGCGACCCCTGGATGGTCGTCGGGCGCGACACGTTCACCGGCGACCTGTTGCGCCGGCTCGGCTACGAGAACGTCTTCGTCGACGCCGATGGTCGCTACCCGCACGTGTCCGTCGGCCAGATCGACCGCGACGACGTCGACCTCGTGCTGCTGCCGGACGAGCCCTATGTCTTCACCGCCGACGACGGGCCGGAGGCGTTCTCGGTCGCGCAGACGCGCCTAGTCAGCGGGCGGCTCTTGACCTGGTACGGCCCCTCGCTCCTCGAGGCCGCCACGCTCAGCTTCTGAGCAACCAATCCGACGTGCAACCTTGCCGTTTCGCCGGCCCACGAGTGGTCTACGGACGCAAGTTGCACGTCCGTTTGGCTGGCCCGGGCACGAAGCCGCCCAGCGACATACAACTCCCCCGCATCCGGGGGCCTGGAACCCAGGTTGCGGGGGGAGTTGGGTGTCCGTCGGCGGGTCTGGAGTCAGAGCCCCAGGTCGCGGCCGATGAGCTCCTTCATGATCTCGTTGGAGCCGGCCCAAATCTTCGAGACCCGGGCGTCGCGCCAGGCGCGGGCGACGCGGTACTCGTTCATGAAGCCGTAGCCGCCGTGCAGCTGCACGCAGTGGTCGAGCACCTGGTTCTGGATCTCCGAGGACCACCACTTCGCCTTGGCCGCGTCGACGGGGGTCAGCTCCTTGGCGTCGTGGGAGATCACGCACTGGTCGAGGTAGGCCTGGGTGACCTCGATCTGCGTGAACAGCTCGGCCAGCAGGAACTTGTTGTGCTGGAACTGGCCGATCGACTGGCCGAACGCCTTGCGGTCCTTGGTGTACTGCAGCGTCTCCTCGAGGATCTGCTTGGCGTGCGCGAGGTTGGACACCGCGCAACCGAGCCGCTCCTGCGGCAGCTTCTGCATCATGTGGATGAACCCGTTGTCGAGCTCGCCGACGATCTCGGCGTCGGTCACCCGGACGTCCTCGAAGAACAGCTCGGCGGTGTCGGACTCGTCCTGGCCGACCTTGTCGAGCTTGCGTCCGCGGCTGAAGCCGGGCGTCGTCGCCTCGACGGCGAACAGCGTGATGCCGCGCGCCTTCTTCTCGGGGCTGGTGCGCGCCGCGACCAGCACGAGGTCGGCGGAGTAGCCGTTGGTGATGAACGTCTTGGACCCGTTGATGACCCACTCGTCGCCGTCCCGGACCGCGGTGGTCTTCAGTGCGGCTAGGTCGGAGCCGCCGGACGGCTCGGTCATGCCGATCGCCAGCAGGATCTCGCCCGCAGCGACGCCGGGCAGCCACCGCTGCTTCTGCTCCTCGGTGCCGAGCTCGACGAGGTACGGCGCGGTGATGTCGGCGTGGATGCCGAGACACGATCCGAGCGCCGCGTTGACCTTGTTCATCTCCTCCATGAGCACCGCGTTGAACCGGTAGTCGCCGGCCTCGCTGCCGCCGTACTGCTCGGGGATCTCCAGCCCGAGGAACCCCTGCTTGCCCGCCTCCAACCAGAACTCACGCGGGATCGCCTTCGCCGCGGCGTGCTCCTCGACGCGCGGGATGACCTGCCGCTCCAGGAACTCCCGCACCGACGAGCGGAACGCCTCGTGGTCCTCGTTGTAGATCGAACGCCGCATGGGACACCTCACTGGTTGCTGGCTTGGTTACTGGCAAGTACGGGTCGGTGCCATTTTGTCAGCCGTCCGGGCACGGGGCACGCGGGCGGTCGGTTTCCCATGGGATGCAGACGTTCTGCCACTTCCCTAGCGAAATTCATCGTGGGAAGTGGAAGGTTCTCTGCATCCCATGGGAAACCGACCCGGCGCTCACCCCCGGCGGCGCTGGGCGATGGCGTAGAGCGCGACACCGGCGGCGACGCCGGCGTTGAGGGACTCCAGGTCGTCGGCCATCGGGATCGACACGAGTTGGTCGCAGGTCTCGGCGACCAGGCGCGAGAGGCCGGCGCCCTCGGAGCCGACGACGAGCACGAGCGGTCCGTCGGCGAGGTCGAGGTCGGGCAGGGAGACATCGCCGTCGGCGGCCAGGCCGACGACCATGCAGCCGGCCTCCTGGTAGCTCTTCAACTGCCGGGTCAGGTTGACCGTCTGCGCGACGGGCACGCGGGCGGCGGCGCCTGCGGAGGTCTTCCAGGCGGAAGCTGTCATGCCGGCCGCGCGGCGCTCGGGGATGACGACGCCGTGGGCGCCGAAACCGGAGACGGAGCGTACGACGGCACCCAGGTTGCGCGGGTCGGTGACGGAGTCCAGGGCGACGATGAGCGGCGGCTCGCCGGACTCGGCGGCCGACTCGAGCAGGTCGTCGGGATGGGCGTACTCGTAGGCCGGCATCTTGCCGGCGAGCCCCTGGTGGACCGCACCCGCGGTGAGCCGGTCGAGCTCGCCCTTGGACACCTCCAGCACCGCGACGCCGTTCTCGGCCGTCAGCCGGAACATCTCCCGGATGCGGCCGTCGCGTTCGGCGCCCTCGGCGATGTAGACCGTCGTCAACGGCACCCGCGCGCGCAGCGCCTCGACGACGGAGTTGCGCCCGGCCACCCACTCCGTGTCGCCGCTGCGACGTCGCTGCGGCCGCTTGGCGGCGGCCCGCTCCTCGCGCGCTTTCTCCTTGTACACCTTGTGATTGGGCCGCTCGTGCGCCTTGGGCGTCGGGCCCTTGCCTTCCAGCCCCTTGCGGCGGCGGCCGCCGGACCCGGCGGTCGGGTTGCCCTTGCTGGACTTGCGGATCGCGCCTCGTCGGGCGGAGTTGCCGGGCATGTCAGGTCCTGTCTGTGAAGGGGTACGCCGTGGGGCGGCGTGTCGTCAGCGCAACGTCCACGTCGACCCCGTCGGGGAGTCCTCGACGTCGATGCCGGCGGCCTTGATCCGGTCGCGTATCGCGTCGGCGGTGGCGAAGTCCTTGGCGGCGCGGGCCTCCTGCCGCTGCTCGAGCAGGGAGGCGACGAGCGCGTCGACGGCGTCGTGCAGCCGCTCCTCCTGCGAGGAGGTGCCGGCGGCCCAGCGCGGGTCGAGGGGGTCGATGCCCAGCACGGCGGTCATCGCCCGCACCGACCCCGCGATCGACCGCAGCTCGTCGGAGGAGGACGACGCGCCCGCGCCGAGCAGCTTGTTGCCTTCGCGGACGGCGTCGTACAGCACGGCGACCGCGGCCGGCGTACCGAAGTCGTCGTCCATCGCCGCCGCAAACGAGGACGGCACCGCAGCGTCCGCCGACACGGACCCCAGCACCTGCGCAGACCGCACCAGGAACTGCTCGATCCGCGAGAACCCCGCGGCCGCCTCGTCGAGCGCCTCGAACGAGAACTCCACGTGCGAGCGGTAGTGCGCCGCCACGATGTAGAACCGCAGGTCGATCGCCCGCGTCCGCTCCAGCACGTTGGGGATCGTCAGGCTGTTGCCGAGCGACTTCGACATCTTCTCGCCGGCGGTCGTGATCCACGCGTTGTGCATCCAGTACGACGCGAAGCCGAACCCGGCCGCGCGCGACTGCGCCTGCTCGTTCTCGTGATGGGGGAAACGCAGGTCGATGCCGCCGCCGTGGATGTCGAACACCTCGCCGAGGTACTTCGACGCCATCGCCGAGCACTCGATGTGCCAGCCCGGCCGGCCTGGACCCCACGGCGAGGGCCACGACGCCGTCGACGGCTCTTCGTCCTTGCGGCCCTTCCACAGCGCGAAGTCGCGGGGGTCGCGCTTGCCGCGCGGGTCTGCGTCCTCGGCCGCTTCCATCTCCTCCACACGCTGACCCGACAGCTCGCCGTACGCCGGCCAGGACCGCACGTCGAAGTAGACGTCCCCCGACCCGTCGGCCGCCACGTAGGCGTGCCCGCGCTCGACGAGCCGCTCGATGAGCATGATCATCTCCGGCACGTGGCCAGTGGCCAGCGGTTCGTACGTCGGCGGCAGCACGTTGAGCGCGTCGTACGCCCGGGTGAGCTCGCGGCTCATCTCGTAGGCGAGGTTGTACCAGGGACGCCCCTGCTCGGCGGACTTGCTCAGGATCTTGTCGTCGATGTCGGTTACGTTGCGGATGAACGTGACCGCGAGCCCGCGGTGCTCGAGCCAGCGGCGCGCGACGTCGAAGTTGACCGCGGAGCGGACGTGGCCGACGTGCGGCTCGGACTGCACGGTCAGCCCGCACAAGTAGATGCTGACCTCGCCCTCGCGCAGGGGGACAAGGTCGCGCACCTGGCGGGTCGCGGAGTCGTACAGCCGGATGGTCACAGCAAGCAATCCTACGGGCGCTCGCCACCCCGCGAAGACGTGACGGATGTGGCGAATGTGGCGCGAGAAGCGTCGAACCGACCTACCGTGGCACGGTGCGAAACCGCTTCCCCCGACTCCTGACCGCCCTGACCGCGCTGGCGACGACCGCCGCGCTGGTGCCGACGACCGCTACGGCAGCGCCGCCCGCGCGCCGCATCCAGGTGCAGTCGTGGGACACCGCCGACGAGTTCGCCGCGGGCAAGACCAAGGGCGTCGTTGTCCGCAAGGCCGGCCGGGTCGTGCTCAAGGAGCCGGTCCGCAAGGGCGATGTCGAGTTCGGCTGGTGGCGCTCGCCGTGGGTCAAGCCCGGCTACGACCTCACCGAGCTGATCCCGTCGTGGCACGCGCGTACACCCGGCGCCTCGTGGGTCGAGATCGAGGTCCGCGGCCGCACGTCCGATGGCCGCACGTCGAGCTGGGACACGGTCGCGCGGTGGGCCGCTCAGGACAAGCACGTACGCCGCGCCAGCGGCGATCCCCAGACCGACGACCTCGGCCGGGTCTCCTACGACACCTGGGTGACCGGCGGCGTGAACCGTTGGCAGGTCCGCGCGAAGCTCTACCGGCCCGCCGGCACCAAGGCCAAGCCCAAGCTCGAGCGCGTCGGCGCGGTCGCCTCACGCCTGCCGTCCACCGCGACGGTCGCCACGTCCAAGCCCGGCGGCGCTCCGGCCGCGCTCGGCAAGGTCCTCGACGTGCCGGCGTACAGCCAGATGGTGCACCGCAACACCTATCCCCAGTACGACGGCGGCGGCGAGGCGTGGTGCTCCCCCACCTCGACGACGATGGTGCTCGACCACTTCGGGGCGCTGCCGCCGGAGAAGGACTACGCCTGGGTCCGCAGCGGCTACCGCGATCCGGTCGTCGCCCACCACGCCCGGATGACGTACGACGCGCGGCTGGGTGGCACCGGCAACTGGTCGTTCAACACCGCCTATGCCGCCACCCGGACCGGCAACGCGTTTGTGACCCGGCTGCGCAACCTCCGCGAGGCGGAGCGGTTCATCGCCGCCGGCATCCCGCTGATCGCCTCGGTCGCCTTCCGGTCCGGCGAGCTGCGCGGCGCGCCGATCTCCTCGACCAACGGGCACCTGATGGTGATCGTCGGGTTCACCGCCTCCGGCGACGTCGTCGTCAACGACCCGGCCGCCCCGGACAACTCGAGCGTCCGGCGTACCTATGCCCGCGGCCAGTTCGAGAACGCCTGGCTCAAGCGGGGTACGTCGGCCGGCGGGTCCGGCGGGCTGGTCTACGTCATCACCGACGACGCCACCCCGCTCCCCGCCCGCAACGGCAACCGCAACTGGTAGCCCGCGAGTCGGCGCCAGTTCGCCCCCCGGTCCCCCGAGTCGGCGCCAGTTCGACCGCGAATCCCTACTGGACCCGGGCGATCTTCTCGGCGGCCGCGTCGAGCTTCCGCTTCGCGGAGAAGTGGTAGCGGATCCCCGCGCTCCAGTAGGCGAGCTTCTCGATCTCCCAGTTCTTGTCCAGCCCTGCGACGGCGTACTGCTGCTCGGGGCGGCGTACCGTGTCGCGCAGAGCTCGGCGGTGCACGATGAAGGCGAGCAGCCACACGACCGCCAGGAGGACCACCACTGCAACGATCGGGACGAGCGTGGACAGCGTCTCGCCGATGGACTCACCTGCTTCAACCTGTTGCATGTGCGCAGTTGCCATCAACGGATGTCCTGACCGCGGCGATGCAGGGCCGTGGCGTCGCCTCCGTGCGCGATGATGAGGCGCGTGACGCACTTCCTGCCCCGGGTCGGCATCGGCACCGACGTGCACGCGTACGCCGAGGGCGCGCCGCTGTGGCTGGCGGGGCTGCACTTCCCCGACGAGCCCCGCGGTCTCGCCGGTCACTCCGACGCCGACGTCGCCGCGCACGCGGCCTGCGATGCGCTGCTGTCGGCCGCGGGCATCGGCGACCTCGGTAGTCACTTCGGCACCAGCGAGCCCGAGTGGGCCGGGGCGTCTGGGGCGACCCTGCTGGCCGAGACCGCCCGCCGGGTCCGCGGCGCCGGCTTCCGGATCGGCAACGTGGCCGTGCAGGTGATCGGCAACCGGCCCAAGCTCGCGCCGCGGCGTGCCGAGGCGGAAGCGATCCTGAGCGCCGCGGTGGGCGCGCCTGTGTCGATCTCGGCGACGACCACCGACGGCCTCGGGCTCACCGGTCGGGGCGAGGGCGTCGCCGCTGTAGCGACCGCGCTGGTCGTCGAGAACTGACCTACCGCGTCGGTAATTCGACGCAGCCGCAACAAATTGCAAAACGGCCGACAGTTGGCTATTCCAACGTTTCCTTCTCCCGAATTCGTTCCTGGTGCGGACGCCTCAGAGAACAGTCGAGCGGCAGAGAAGTCGCAGGTCAGGGCCGTTCGACCGATCAAAGAAGCAGCGGCCGAGCTCGCACGTGAGGTGCGGCGCGCGGCTGCGAAATAGGCCCGCCAGCACCGCGAAATGACCGAAAGTAGGTCCCTGGGCCTATTGCCCCGACTGAACCGAATGCCTAACCTTGCAGAGAACGGGACACCTCCACCATCGGCGCCCCGCCGCACCACCCCGGACATGCCCGCTCTGGCCACCCTCCACAC
>JBHWSH010000227.1:0-8367 GCA_043427135.1 Marmoricola sp.
CACCCACCGCAACCCGACGAACAAGGACCTCGGAAAACCCGGCGAACACAGCGCCGGCACCCATCCATGCCTCACCGCAGATCCGAGCCGGACCTCGTGCTTCCACGGCTCACGCCACAGCCCGACGAAAGATCGAGGCTAGTCTTCGCGAGTGCCCACGCCCCGATCCGCCCCCAGCCCCGGCCGTCGGGCGGTCATGCTCTTCGGGGGTTGCTTGTTGCTCGGCGTCGGCGTCGCCCTTCTCCTGACCCCGGAGCTGGGTTCCGACGGGTTCTCGACGCTGGTCAGCGGAGTCTCGATCGGCCTCGGGATGGAGTTCGTCCTGGCCAATCTCCTGGTGAGCCTGGCGTTCCTCACCGTGGCCTTCCTGCGCGGCGTACGACCGGGCATCGGGACCGTCGCCCAGGTGATCGTGGTCGGCGGGACGGTGTCGCTCCTGCTGCCGCTGCTGCCGCAGCCCGACAGTGTCTGGGGGCGCGGGCTGATGATGACCCTGGCGATGCCGGTCGCGGCGCTGGGCATCGCACTCTATCTGGGCAGCCGGTCGGGGGCCGGCCCTGCCGAGGCAGCGGCGCAGGCGTGGGATCCGCCGATCCCCTTCGCGTGGAGCTACAACCTCGTGCAGCTGAGCGGTGCTGCGGTCGGCTGGCTGCTCGGCGGGGCGATCGGGCCCGGGACGATCGCGGCGATCATCTTGCTCGGCCCCCTGACAGGTCTCTTCGGCCGCTGGCTACACCTCGACGTCAGCGCCACCTGAACGACGAGAGACCCGCCACCCTCGAGGGGTGACGGGTCTTCGACGTGCGTGCGGTCAGGCCTTCTCGACGTCGTCGCCGGCCTGCTCGTCGGCGCCCGGCTCCTCGGCCTCGGCCGCGGGGGCCTCATCCGACTCAGGAGCCTCGACCTCGGCCGCCTCGACCTCGGCGATCTCGGCATCCGTGGACTCGACCTCGACGGTCTCCTCCACAGGCGCCTCCTCGACCGGGGCAGCGGCTGCCGGAGCAGCTGCGGGCTTGGCCGGACGTGCCTTCGGCGCGTAGGGCTCGTTCACGAGCTCGATCACGGCCATCGGCGCGTTGTCACCCTTGCGGGGGCCGATCTTGGTGATGCGGGTGTAGCCGCCGGGACGCTCCGCGAACTGCGGGGCGATCTCGGTGAACAGCTCGTGCACGATGGTCTTGTCGCGGATCACGCGCATGACCAGGCGACGGTTGTGCAGGTCGCCCTTCTTGGCCTTGGTGATCAGCCGCTCGGCGTAGGGCCGCAGGGTGCGAGCCTTGGCCTCGGTGGTGGTGATCCGGCCGTGCTCGAACAGCGCGGTCGCCAAGTTGGCCAGGATCAGCCGCTGGTGCGCCGGGCTGCCGCCGAGGCGGGCACCCTTCTTGGGAGTGGGCATGGTCTCTCTCGTTCCTCCCAGGCCGTGTCAGGTACCCGGGTAGTTGGACTCAATACTGTTCGTCTTCGACGAAGGAGTCGTCGTCGTCGTCGTAGTTGGCCAGGACCATGGAGGGGTCGAAGCCGGGGGCGCTGTCCTTGAGGGACAGGCTCATCTCGTGCAGCTTCAGCTTGACCTCGTCGATGGACTTGGCGCCGAAGTTGCGGATGTCGAGCAGGTCCTGCTCGGAGCGGGAGATGAGCTCACCCACGGTGTGGATGCCCTCGCGCTTGAGGCAGTTGTAGGACCGCACGGTGAGGTTGAGGTCTTCCACCGGCAGCGCCAGGTCGGCGGCCAGCTGCTCGTCGACCGGGGACGGACCGATGTCGATGCCCTCGGCCTCGACGTTGAGCTCGCGGGCGAGGCCGAAGAGCTCCACGAGGGTCTTGCCGGCCGAGGCCAGCGCGTCGCGGGGAGCCATCGATCGCTTGGTCTCCACGTCGACGATGAGCCGGTCGAAGTCGGTGCGCTGCTCGACTCGGGTGGCCTCGACCTTGTAGGTGACCTTGAGGACGGGGCTGTAGATCGAGTCGACCGGCACGCGGCCGATCTCGTTGTCGGCGTCCTTGTTCTGCGTGGCGCTGACGTAGCCGCGACCGCGCTCGACGACGAGCTCCATCTCAAGGCTGCCCTTGTCGTTGAGCGTGGCGATCTTGAGGTCGGGGGTGTGCACCTCGACACCGGCCGGCGGCTGGATGTCGGCGGCGGTGACCTCGCCGGCGCCCTGCTTGCGCAGGTACATCGTCACCGGCTCGTCGTGCTCGGAGGAGACGACGAGGTCCTTGAGGTTGAGGATGATCTCGGTGACGTCCTCCTTGACGCCCTCCACGGTGGAGAACTCGTGGAGCACGTTGTCGATCCGGATACTGGTGACGGCTGCACCGGGGATCGAGGACAGGAGGGTACGGCGAAGCGAGTTGCCGAGGGTGTAGCCGAAGCCGGGCTCGAGCGGCTCGATGATGAACTTCGAGCGGTAGTCGTCGACGACCTCTTCGGAGAGGGTGGGGCGCTGTGCGATGAGCACTGTTCGGTTCCTTCCCGAGGCCGCCCACTATTTGACGGCCTCGACCATTGAGGGAGGGGGACGCCGGTGACCGCGGTCGCGGCCACCGGCGAGGAGGTCACTTCTTGGAGTAGAACTCCACGATCAGCTGCTCCTGGATCGGCATCTCGATCTGCTCGCGGACCGGCACCTGGTGGATCAGGATCCGCATGCGCTCGGGAAGCACCTGCATCCACGCGGGGACGATGCGCTCGCCGAAGGTCTCGCGGGCCACGATGAACGGGGTCATCTCCAGCGACTTCTCGCGGACGTCGATGACGTCGTACTGCGTGACCTGGAAGGACGGGATGTCGACCTTCCTGCCGTTGACCAGGAAGTGACCGTGGGTCACCAGCTGGCGGGCGTGGCGGCGGGTGCGCGCGAACCCGGCGCGGTAGACCACGTTGTCCAGGCGGCACTCGAGGAGCTGCAGCAGGTTGTCACCGGTCTTGCCCGGGCGTCGCGACGCCTCGAAGTAGTACCGGATGAACTGCTTCTCGAGGATCCCGTAGGTGTAACGGGCCTTCTGCTTCTCGCGGAGCTGGAGCAGGTACTCCGACTCCTTGGACCGACCGCGGCCGTGCTGGCCGGGAGGGAATGGACGGCGCTCGAACGCCATGTCGCCGCCGACGAGGTCAAGGCCCAGTCGACGCGACTTCTTGGTCATGGGACCGGTGTAACGGGCCATGGTTCAAAGTCTCCTTGCTGTCTCGTACGACGGGGTCAGACGCGTCGGCGCTTGGGCGGCCGGCATCCGTTGTGCGGGGTGGGGGTCACGTCCTGGATGGTGCCGACCTCGAGGCCGATCGCACCCAGCGAACGGATCGCCGTCTCGCGTCCGGAGCCGGGGCCCTTGACGAAGACGTCGATCTTCTTCATCCCGTGATCCATCGCCCGACGGCCCGCGGACTCGGCCGCCATCTGCGCGGCGAACGGGGTGGACTTGCGCGAGCCCTTGAAGCCGACGGTGCCGGCCGAGGCCCAGGAGATCACCGCACCGGTGGGGTCGGTGATCGTCACGATCGTGTTGTTGAACGTGCTCTTGATGTGGGCTTCGCCCTGGACGACGTTCTTCTTCTCCTTGCGGCGCACCTTCTTGGCGCCTGCAGCCTGACGGCTCTTGGGAGGCATTCAGTTACTCCTGTGTGAGATCGATGATCGAGCTGTACGAGACCGCGGTGCCGGCGAGTCGCCCTGCCATACGGCGAGGCGCTGACTGCACCACCGGATCACTTGGTCTTCTTCTTGCCGGCGACAGTGCGCTTGGGGCCCTTGCGGGTGCGCGCGTTGGTCTTGGTGCGCTGTCCGCGAACCGGGAGGTTCATGCGGTGACGGCGACCCTGGTAGCTGCCGATCT
This sequence comes from Marmoricola sp., assembly GCA_043427135.1. Classification (GTDB taxonomy): domain Bacteria; phylum Actinomycetota; class Actinomycetes; order Propionibacteriales; family Nocardioidaceae; genus Marmoricola_A. The sequence continues at coordinate 3,835 of JBHWSH010000227.1, forward strand.
CGATCTTGCGACGGATGTCGGCCTGGACCTCGCGACGCAGGTCGCCTTCGGTCTTGTACTGCGCGTCGATCTCGTCACGGAGCTTGACGAGCTCTTCGTCGCCCAGCTGGTGGACCCGCATGTTGGGGTCGATGCCGGTGGCTGCGAGCAGCTGCTGGGCGCGGGTGCGGCCGATGCCGTAGATGTAGGTGAGCGCGATCTCGATGCGCTTGTCGCGCGGGAGGTCGACACCGACGAGGCGTGCCATGAGAGGCGGTGTCCCTTCGTTCTTCCGGAGGTGTCTGTGCGTGGCGCGTCCCTGGTCGGTGGTCGAGCTTGTCGAGACCAAGGCCCCGGCCTCCGGGCCGGGGGTGACACCGAGCGTTCAGGCCCGGTGAGCGTCCACGTTCTGTGGGTGATTCAGTTGTGAGGTGGTGCGGGTGTTGCTTCGCGCAGCGGTGGGACTTCAGCCCTGACGCTGCTTGTGACGCGGGTTCTCGCAGATCACCATGACGCGGCCGTGGCGACGGATCACCTTGCACTTGTCACAGATCGGCTTGACGCTCGGGTTGACCTTCACGACGAGGGCCTTCCTGTACTCGAATCGGCTGCTTGCGGCCACGCGTGGGCATGACCGACTCCGGGACCGACGGCCCCGGGGGTGTCACTTGTACCGGTAGACGATGCGGCCGCGGGTGAGGTCGTAGGGCGAGAGCTCCACGACAACGCGGTCCTGAGGGAGGATGCGGATGTAGTGCTGCCGCATCTTGCCGCTGATGTGGGCCAAGACCTTGTGGCCGTTGCTCAGCTCTACCCTGAACATCGCGTTCGGGAGAGCCTCGACGATCGTGCCCTCGATCTCGATGACGCCTTCCTTCTTCGGCATGTCCTCCGCAATCTGTTGGTGCCGTCTTCCGGGTGGCCCGCGAACCGCCCCGCCGCCTCGACATGACTGCCGTTGCTCCGGGTGGACCTCGTGAAGCCGTCCGCGTGCCTCATCCCCGCCTGGCAGAGCGCCGGGCTCGGGCAGCCGCGAGGCAGCACGGAACAGACCCACGTTGGGCCGACGCACGAGTCTACGCCCTATCGGGGGCGGACCGTTAATCGTGCCCGGTTTGTAGGGTGACGTCGTGGGGAAGGCAAGGGTGGCGCGCAGGGTGGCTGCGCTGGCGGCGTACGGCGGCGGCGGCGTCTCCGTGGCTGCCGGCTCCTTGTGGGGGCTCCTCCTGGCCGAGGCGCAGCTCGCCCGCCGGGTGATCGGCAACGCCGAGGGCGAGCCGCCCGACCCGACCGGATGGTACGGCCACGGCCGGCCCGGTCCTGCGCTGACGCTCGCCCTCCTGGGTGACTCCTCCGCCGGTGGCTACGGCGTACACAACGTCGAGGAGACGCCCGGCGCTCATCTCGCCAACGGCGTGGCGAAGGCCGCCGACCGCCGCGTCTACCTGACCTCGGTGGCCAAGGTCGGGGCACAGACCAGCGACCTGCACGCCCAAGTCGACCAGGTCCTGCCGCTGGAGCCGCAGGTGGCGGTGATCTACATCGGCGCCAACGACGTCACCCACGTCGTACCGATCCGGACATCGGTCCGCGAGCTCGACGCTGTCCTGCGGCGGCTCCGTGGCGCCGGCGTCGAGGTCGTGCTGGTCACGTGCCCGGATCTGGGGACGATCGAGCCCCTGGCCCCGCCGCTCAAGCAGATCGCCCGCGCCTGGTCGCGACGCCTGGCAGAGGCGCAGGCAGCCACCGCGGTCGAGCACGGCGCCCGGGCGGTCACGCTCGGGTCCATCCTCGCCTCGGAGTTCCAGCGGCTCTCCGACCTGCTGTTCGGTCCGGACCGGTTCCATCCCTCCGCGGCGGGCTACGCCCGCATGTCGGCGGCTGTGCTGCCCACCGTGCTCGCGGCGCTGGGGCTGGTGCCCGAGGAGGACACCGTGCCGGAGCTCAGCCGCGGCGAAGCCGTCCTGCCCCTCGACGTGGCCGTCCACGAAGCGGCACGCCGCCCTGGCTCGTCGGTCGAACCGACCGCGGAGGACAGCACCGGGCCACTGGGCAGGTTCGCCGTGCTGCGTCGGCGGCGGCGGAGTCCGGAGGACGAGGTCGAGGCCCCTCGACCCGAAGAGGACTGAGCAGCGGCCGGACTCGAAGCCCGACTGAGCGCTGAGTCACCGTCGGGCGAGGATCGCCTCGCGGATCCTGCCTTCGCGGACACGCTGCGGGTGGTCTCCGACCGGCACCTCGGCGATGACCTTCTCGGACTCGAAGTCGATCACGGTGACCAGATCGCTGCCGCTCATCGACAGCCAGCAGGTGTTGCGGGGACCTTCGGTCGCCCAGTACGGCTTGGAGTAGGCCCGCCCCTCCAGGAACTTCGCTGCCCCGGCGTGCACCTTCGGGGTGAAGGTCTCGCGGTCCACGATCGCGGCGTAGTCCGACATCGTGCCGGCCACGCACAGCTTGCGGCCGTCCTCGCTGATCGCGAGCCCGTGGTGGGCGGAGTCGAGCACGTACTGCTCGCGCGGCATCTGCTTCACGGCGTCGGCGATCGGGAGGTCGATCAGACGCGTGACGGCTCCCCGAGCAGGCTCCTTCATGTCGCCGACGGTGTACTTGCCTCCCCCCTCGGGGTCCTTCTTGGTCAGGTCGAACTCGACGAGGCCGTGGAAGAAGGACACCTGGAGGTAGAGCTTCTTCTCGTTGGGCGTGATCGCGACCGGACGTACGGCGCTGCTCATGCCCGGGTGCCCGGCCTGGGCGAGCTCCTTGCTCATGTCCCAGCGCTTGAGCACCTTGAAGTCCTTGGTCCGCACGATCTGCATCCACCTGTCGGCCTTGACGCTGTCGTGCACGAACGAGGCGTCGATGGGGCCGAGGTCGGGGTAGTCGAGTGGCGTGTAGACGCGCCCGATGGAGGCGTGCAGGATGCGCTTGCCGTTCTTCATGTAGTTGTTCTCGTGCGGCGTCTCGCCCGAGGGGAAGGCGCGCAGCCGGTCCCCCATCTTGATCTTGGTGCCGTCGGGAAGGGTCTCGTCGACCATGCTGAACTCGATCACCTGGCGTTCGGTGGAGTCCGAGACCACGAGCCGTCGTCGGTCCGGGGAGACGCCCATGTGGTCGGTGCGGAAGCCGTCCATCTGGGCCTCTGCGACGATGCTGTCGCTGCGGCCCTTCATGGCGCGGCGCAGGTCGATCCACACCACGTCGGACAAGCTCGGGCGCGAGACGGCGAGATAGCGACCGTTGGGGGTGGTGAACATGTCGTCGACGTACTGGTCGTTGCCCTCGGCCACGACCTGTTGGACGGCCAGGTAGAGCGCCAGCCGGTCGGGACTGGTGAAGATGGCCTGCAGCTCTTCGTCGAGGTCCGGGACGATGTCGATGGTGGCGAGCGCCTTGCGCTTCCGCGCGTCGATGATGGTCGCGGTGCCCGCCCAGTTGTTGCCGACGATCATCACAGTGCGCTTGCCGCGGGGCTTCGCCTTCCGGTCGGCGAAGTGACGGGCCTCGACTGAGGCAGCGGAGGTCGTCGCACCGTGAGTGGACGTGGCCGTCGGCTGAGCCGCGACGTCACCGGGCACCGAGACGAGGGCGGCCGGGACGGCAAGTGCGAGGGGGGCCAAGACGGTGGCGAGCCTGCGTCGACGCATGGCCCACATCGTCGCATTCAACGGACGATGAAGAAAGCGCCCCCGGCCTGATGGCCGGAGGCGCTTCTCGTGGTCGGTGAGTCAGTCGTTGCCGCGCAGGATCGCCAAGATGCGGAGCAGCTCGATGTAGATCCAGATGATGGTGACGGCCAAGCCGAAGGCGGCTCGCCACGACTCCCGCTCCGGCAGCCGCGCCTCGATGCCGCGCTCGACGAAGTCGAAGTCGAGGATCAGCATGAGCACACCGAGCCCGAGGCCGATCACGCTCATCACCAGGCCGAGCGTGCCGAAGCCACGCACACCGAAGCTCGCACCGAAGAAGCTGAGGACGAAGTTCAGCAGCATGACCGCGACGAAGCCGAACATCGCCGCCACGACCCACTTGCGGAACCGGTCACCGACGCGGATGTCGAAGTACTTGTACGCCGCGAGTGTGCCGGCGACCGCGGCGAAGGTGCCGACGACGGCGCCCATGACCAGACCGGGGCTGCTGGGGTCGCCGAACTGCGCCTCCATCGCCTTGCTGAAAGCACCGACGAAGACACCCTCGACGGCGGCGTACGCAAGGACCAGCCCGGGGCTGATCAGACGCTTGAAGGAGTTCACCATCGCCAGCACGAATCCGGCGAAGGCACCGCCGAGCGCGAGCATGTAGAGGGTGTTGAGTGTCTGGAGGTCGGTGATGTCGCCGGTCATGACCCAGGTGATCGCGGCGGTCACGACCACGACGGCCATGGTGATGCCGGTCTTCTGCACCACCGAGTCGATGGTCATGAGCCGCTCGGGCGCGTGGCCAGGCACCTGCGGGGCGTCGCTCGGGCCCCAGGTGGGCGCCTGCGCCGTGGGGGCGCCGTACGCCGGGTAGCTCACTCCGCTGGCCGCGCCGCGTGGCGCGGCGCCCTGAGAC
>JBHWSH010000228.1:0-3780 GCA_043427135.1 Marmoricola sp.
GGTCGACCTGACCGACCACATCAGCGTCGACGCCTACGAGATCCCCGACAGGCTCCGCCGTCAGATCGACGAGCGCGACCACACCGGCTGCCGGTTCCCCTGGTGCGGCAGACAAGGCAGATTCGACCTCGACCACATCGACCCCTACGTCCCACCCGACGACGGCGGACCCCCGGGCCAAACGAGCACCGCCAACCTGGCAAGGCTCTGCAGGTTCCATCACCGAGTAAAAACCCACGGCGACTGGACCTACAGCAGGACCGGACCCACCGAACTCCTCTGGACCTCACCGCTGGGCAAGACCTACACCGTCGACGAACACGGCACGCTGCCCCGTCACTGAAGTCTGCCAAATGCCCGGGGTCTCGACCCTCCGACCGGCTCTGGACAGGCAAGCTCGACCGCCGATTGCGCTACGACCTCGACCACATCGACCCCTACGTGCCGCCCGACGACGACGGGCCACCGGGTCGCCAAGAGGGCCAGACCAACACTGGGAATCTCGCCCGGTTGTGCCGGTTCCACCACAGGTGAAAACCCACGACGCCTGGACCTACAGCAGGACCGGACCCACCAGCTGATCTGGACCTCACACCTCGACCGGACCTACCTCGTCGACGAGCACGGCTGCTTCTCGCGCCCGGAACGCTGCGCCTCCGCGAGCAGCAGCCGCGGCGACCGGGCCTGACGCCCCTGCCTTTAGGGTGACCCGGTGACCACGGAGAGCACCCGCGCAGTCGACGCGATCGCGGATCGCTTCGTGGAGGAGTACGCCGCCCTCGACCCCGTCGGCGCCACCTTCCTGGGTCTGCCGGGTCACGACGGCGAGGTCACCGACCTGTCCCCCGACGGCTTCGCGGCCCGCACCGATCTTCTGCGTCGCACGTTGACCGCGACCAGGCAGGCAGACCCTGTCGACGAGCGTGAGCGGGCGGCCAAGGAGGCGCTCGTCGAGCGGCTGCAGGTCTCACTCGACCGCGACGAGTCCGGGGTGACGCGCTCGGAGGTGTCCGTCATCTCGAGCGGCCTCCATGAGCTCCGCTCCTCCTTCGACCTGATGGACACCGCCTCGGAGGCCGGCTGGAGCGACGTGCTGAGCCGGCTGCGCGGCGTACCGAAGGCGCTGGCCGACTACCGCCGGACCCTCCTCGAAGCAGCGGACACCGGGCTGGTGTCGGCTCGCCGTCAGTACGCCGCGATCTCGGGCCAGGTACGCCGCTGGACCGCCCCCACCGAGGCCACTGCGTTCTTCCCGGCGCTGGTCGCCTCGGCCGGGGCTGATCTCCCGGCGACACTGCGGGGAGAGCTCCGGAACGCCGCTCAGTCCGCCAACGATGCGCTTGCGCAGTTCGGCCGCTTCCTCGACGAGGACATGACCCCTCGCGGCCGGGAGCGGGACGGGGTCGGCCGCGACGCCTACACGCTGGCGTCGCGCTACTTCCTGGGCGCCGAGGTCGACCTCGAGGAGACCTACGCGTGGGGCTGGCACGAGCTCCACCGGATCGAGACCGAGATGGCCGGCATCGCAGGCGAGCTCCTCCCCGGAGCGGGCATCGATGAGGTCGCGCGCCACCTCGATGACGATCCGCAGCGCCACGTCGTCGGCAAGGAGGCCTTCCGCGACTGGATGCAGCAGCTGGCGGACCGGACACTGGCTGACCTCGCGGGCACCCACTTCGATATCCCCGAGCCCGTACGCCGCATCGAGTGCCGCATCGCACCGACGCAGGACGGCGGCGTCTACTACACGGGCCCGAGCGAGGACTTCTCCCGGCCGGGCCGGATGTGGTGGTCCGTCCCCGCGGGCATCGAGCGCTTCCACCCGTGGCGCGAGACCACGACGGTGTTCCACGAGGGCGTCCCGGGACACCACCTGCAGGTCGGCCAGACGGCGTACCGCCGCGAGGAGCTGAACCGCTGGCAACGCCAGGTGTGCTGGGTCTCCGGCAGCGGCGAGGGTTGGGCGCTGTACGCCGAGCGGCTGATGGACGAGCTCGGGTGCTTCGACGACCCCGCGGCCCGGCTGGGCTTTCTCGACGCCCAAGCCATGCGGGCGGCCAGGGTCGCCGTCGACATCGGCGTACACCTCGACCTGCCCATCCCGACGGACAACCCGTTCGGCTACCGACCGGGCGACCGGTGGGATGCCGAGGTCGCCTTCGAGTTCATGCGGGCGCATTGCCGCATCGACGAGCCGACGCTGCGTTTCGAGGTGAACCGCTACCTCGGCTGGCCCGGGCAGGCGCCGTCGTACAAGGTCGGCGAGCGGCTGTGGCTCGAAGCCCGCGACCTCGTCCGGGTCCGCCGCGGCCAGGCGTTCGACCTGAAGACCTTTCACCGTCAGGCGCTCGACCTCGGTGCGATCGGGCTCGGACCGCTGACCGCTGCTCTGGAGCGACTGTGAGACCCCGCGTCGTCCTCGCATCGCAGTCTCCAGCCCGGCTCGCCACCCTGCGTTCGGCGGGGCTGGACCCCGAGGTCGTCGTCTCCGGTGTCGACGAGTCGACCGTCGCTACCGACGACCCCGAGGAGTTGTCGATGGAGCTCGCCCGGCTCAAGGCGCGCGCCGTCGCGCAGCGCCCTGAGGTCCGCGATGGCGTTGCTGGGCTTGTGATCGGCTGCGACTCCGTGCTCGAGCTCGACGGCGAGGTGCACGGCAAGCCCGGCAGCGCGGAGGTTGCCGTCGAGCGCTGGCAACGGATGCGAGGCCGCTCCGGGGTGCTGCACACCGGTCACGCGGTCATCGACACCGGCAGGCAAGGCCACGAGATCGCCCGCGCCGCCAGGACGGTCGTGCACTTCGCCGACCTGTCAGACGACGAGATCGCGGCGTACGTCGCCACCGGCGAGCCCCTCCACGTCGCGGGCTCGTTCACCCTCGACGGGCTGGGCGGCGCCTACGTCACCGGCATCGAGGGCGACCCGCACACTGTCGTCGGCATCGGGTTGCCGCTCCTACGCGAGATCATGGCCGACCTCGGCCACCCCTGGCACACCCTCTGGGCGCGCTGAGCCCGACGACGCGCATGCCGCCTGGGCGATAGTGGGCGGCATGGACCTGGGACTCGCGGGATCGACCTACTACGTGACCGGCGGCAGCGCCGGCATCGGGCGCGCGATCGTCGCGGAGCTGCTCGCCGAGGGCGCGAGCGTCGGCACCTGCGCGCGTCACGAAAGGCGCCTCCGCGCGGCGTACGCCGGCGTGGATCCGGACCGCGTCCAGCTCGACGTCTGCGACGTGACCGATGCCGACGCTTTGGGCGCGGCCGTCGAGCAGACGGCGGACCGGTTCGGGCGGCTCGACGGTGTCGTGGCGAATGCCGGCGCCGGGGCACGGGGCGACGTGATGACCACGAGCCTGGCAGCGCTGGACGAGGAGCTGAGGCTCAAGACGCACTCCGTGCTGTCCCTGGTGCGAGCAGCGGAGCCTCACCTCGCTGCCTCCGCCCACCCCGCGGTGGTGGTGATGAATGCGGTGACCGCGCACACGCCCGACCCGGAGCTGGCCGCCGTGAGTGCGGCGCGGTCCGCGGTGGCGTCGCTGGCCGTGCTGCTGGCCGGCCGGCTGGCTCCGACGGGTGTCCGCGTGAACGCCGTCAACCTGGGCGCGATCGTGACCGACCGTCAGCGCGCTTACTTCGCCGCCGAGAACGTCTCGGGGACGTTCGAGGACTGGTGCGAGCAGGAAGCGGTACGCCGCGGCGTACCGCTCGGCCGGTTGGGCCGGCCGGACGAGGTCGCGCCGATGGTCGCGTTCCTGCTCTCTCCGCGCGCGTCGTA
>JBHWSH010000229.1:0-3898 GCA_043427135.1 Marmoricola sp.
GCTGCAGCGCTGGGACCTGGGACTTCTCATCCACGCACAGCACCACCGCTGCCTCCGCGGGGGTATGGAGCCCGACCACGTCGTAAAGCATGTCGATGAACAGCGGGTCGTTGGACAACTTGAAGTGATCGACCCGATGCGGCTTGAGACCGAAGTCCTTCCAGATCTTTCCGATCCGATCGTAGTCTTCGACAGCCCGGTCCGCTGCGCCATCTTCGCCCGGCTCCAGCGCGTCGTGTTCGGGGGGTGGACTCCTGCGTCCCTGCCTCTCCCCTCGCGGAATGATCCGTGAGAAGTGGCAGAACTCCTGAATTCCATGAGAATCTGACCGCCGAAGTTCAGGCACAGGCGACGCAGGTCCGGGCGACGGGGCGGGCGTCGAGCCGCGCCTCCGGGATGCGCTGGCCGCAGACGGTGCACACGCCGTACGTGCCGTCCTCGACCCGGGCGAGGGCGGCGTCGATCTCGGCGAGATGGTGCTCGGCTTGGTCGATGAGCGCCGCCACCTGTGAGCGTTCGAACGCGATCGTCGCGCCCTCGGGGTCGTGCTCGTCATCGGCGTTGGAGTCGGCCGACGCGGCGACCACGCCGGCGAAGTCGCCGTGGAGCGCCACGAGCCGCGCGGCGACGGTGGTCCGCTCCGCGTGCAGCCGCTCCGCTGGGGAGGTCACCTGCTCAGCGGGTGAGGACGATCTTGCCGAAGACGTCGCCCTCGGCCATCGCGACGAAGCCGTCGCGCGCCTCGTCCATCGGCAGAGCACGGTCGATCAGCGGCCGCAGACCGGTCGCCTCCAGCATCTGGACCAGCGCGGCCAGCTCGGCACGGGTGCCCATGGTGGAGCCGATCACCCGCAACTGCAGGAAGAAGATCCGGGTCAGCTCCGCGTCGTCGAGCTGAGGTCCGCTGGTGGTCCCGCTGATGACGATCGCACCGCCCGGGCGCAGCGCGCGCACGGAGTGCGACCACGTCGCGCGGCCGACCGTCTCCATGACGGCGTCGACCTTGCCGGGCAGCCTGGCGTTGCTCTCGAACACCTCGTGCGCGCCGATCTCCAACGCCCGTGCCCGCTTGGCTTCGTCCCGGCTGGTCGCCCAGACCCGCAGCCCCGCGGCCCGCGCCAGCATGATGAGCGCCGTCGCGACGCCGCCGCCGGCGCCCTGCACCAGCACCGAGTCGCCCGCCTTGAGCGCGCCCTGGGTGAACAACATCCGGTACGCCGTGAGCCATGCCGTCGGCAGGCAGGCCGCCTCGGCGAAGCTCAATGCCGGCGGCTTGGGTACGACGTTGCGACGTGGCACGACCACCTTGTCGGCGAAGGTGCCCTGGTGCCGCTCACTCAGCAGGGAGCGTCGCGGGTCCAGCGTCTCGTCGCCGACCCAGTCGGGGTCGGAGACGACCGCGTGCACGACCACCTCGTTGCCGTCCTCGTCCAGCCCGGCCGCGTCGCAGCCGAGGATCATCGGCAGCGACTCCTGCCGCAGCCCGACACCGCGCAACGACCACAGGTCGTGGTGGTTGAGCGAAGCGGCCTTGACCGTGACGGTCGTCCAGCCTTCAGGGGCGACTGGGGCAGGACGCTCCCCCACGACCAGCCCGGACAGCGGCTCCTCGGTCGAGAACGACTCGGCGTAGACGGCGAACACGGGTCCTCCTGGTCAGCGGCGCGCGACGCCGTCTCGGTGCGCCGCCGCCGCGACAGCCTTGGCGACCGCGGGGCCGACCCGCTCGTCGAAGGGAGACGGGATGATGTAGTCCTCGCGGACCTCGTCACCGACGAGATCGGCAAGTGCGGTGGCCGCCGCCAGCTTCATGCCCTCGGTGATCGCCACCGCGCGCACGTCGAAGGCGCCGCGGAAGATGCCGGGGAACGCCAGCACGTTGTTGATCTGGTTGGGGAAGTCCGAGCGGCCGGTGGCGACCACGCGCGCGTGCCGGTGCGCCACCTCGGGGTGCACCTCGGGGGTCGGGTTGGCGAGCCCGAAGATGATGGCGTCGTCGGCCATCGTGGCCACGACCTCTTCGGGGATGGAGCCGCCGGAGACGCCGATGTAGACGTCGGCCCCGTCGAAGACGTCGGCGAGGCTGCCGGTGCGCCCAGTGCGGTCGGCGGTCTCCTCGGCGAGCATCTTCTTGACCGGGGTGAGGTCGTGGCGCGAGCTGTGCAGGACGCCCTTGCGGTCGGTGACGGCCAGGTCGCGGATGCCGGCGGCCAGCAGGATGCGGGACACGGCGACGCCCGCAGCCCCGGCTCCGGAGATCACGACCCGGGTGGTCTCGTGCAGTCGGCCGGTCAGCTTCAGCGCGCTCTCCAGAGCCGCCAGGGCGACCACGGCGGTGCCGTGCTGGTCGTCGTGGAAGACCGGGATGTTGAGCCGCTCCTTGAGGCGGTCCTCGATCTCGAAGCAGCGCGGCGCCGAGATGTCCTCGAGGTTGATCCCGCCGAAGCTGGGGGCCATCCGGACGACGGTCTCCACGATCTCGTCGACGTCGGTGGTGTCGAGGCAGATCGGGATGGCGTCGACGCCACCGAACTGCTTGAACAGCACCGCCTTGCCCTCCATCACCGGCATCGCGGCCGCGGGCCCGATGTCGCCGAGACCGAGCACAGCCGTGCCGTCGGTGACGACCGCGACGGTGTTGGAGACCCAGGTGTAGTCCTTGACCAGCTCGGGCTCCGCGGCGATCGCCTCGCACACCAAGGCCACGCCCGGCGTGTAGGCCATCGAGAGCGCCTCCTTGTCGGCCAGATCCACCGTCGAGGCGATCTCCATCTTGCCGCCGACGTGCAGCTCGAAGACGGGCGAACCGGCGCGGGGGCCGTGCTCGGAGGGTGGGGACGAGGCAGCCATGAAAGAACTTTCGTTGTCGACCTGTGCTTGCGTGGGACGCCGACGCCGACCGGAGGGTGCCGGCGCGCCGGAGGGGGGCATGCGGGGGTCTCCCGACGGATCAGTCTCCCACAGCGGGCCCGCGCGACCGACCCGAGGTCGGTCCCTCCGGACGCGCCCTCAGCCTCGCCGACGGGGTGGCCACCAGCGCCCCAGGACAAGCGCCACGACGTCGTCGTCAGGGATCGCTCCGACCACCCAGGAGTCGACGCCCACCTCCCGGTTGTCGCTCTCCACCCACCAACCGCCGGCCTCGCGGCGTACGACGCGCTTGATCGCCACCACACCCCGGTCCCGCAGGTGTACGACGGCCAACCGGCCCGGGCGCGGCCGCGCACCGTGCAACAGCAGCACGCGGTCACCCTCGCGCAGCGTCGGCAGCATGGAGTGCCCGCGCACCACTCCCACCCCGACCCGCACCCAGCCCCCCTGACGTCCCTCGACCACGCGGAGTAGTGTCGCAAGGACACGACTGACCGACGAAGACCAACGACTGAAAGGGACACCGGATGTTCGCGCGCTTCTTCGCCCCGACGATCGACGTCCACGCCCACTGCGACCTGCCCTGCGGCGTCTACGACCCCGCCCAGGCCCGCATCGAGGCCGAGTCCATCAAGGGCATCATCGCCAAGGTCGCCGACAACGACGACCCTGACTTCCGCACGCGGGCGATCCTCATCAAGGAGGAGCGGGCCCAGCTGGTCAAGCATCACCTGTGGGTGCTGTGGACCGACTACTTCAAGCCGCCGCACTTCGAGAAGTACCCCCACCTGCACACGCTCTTCAACGAGACCACCAAGCTGGCCGGTGCCAGCGGCGCCAAGGGTGCTCTCGACGCCGAGGTCGCCGACCAGCTCCTCGCCAAGATCGACGAGATCGCCGAGATCTTCTGGGAGACCAAGAAGGCCTGAGGTTCCCGCCGTTCGGGGGCACGCCGCTCGTGACGTCGTGCCCCCGACGGGCGCCTCGCCCCACCACTTCGTCTCGTCCACCCACCAGGGGAGAGAGA
>JBHWSH010000230.1:0-4554 GCA_043427135.1 Marmoricola sp.
GTCTGGGCGGTCGTCGCCACCGCGGAGTGCTGCCGCCGCGGCGCGGCCGAGCGAACGGCCACGCTGCGAGAGCGCCACGACCTGGGGCGCGGCGGCCTGCGCCGAGATCTCGCGCGCGTGCCCGGCGTACACGCCTCCGAGCAGTGGCTCGACCAGGCGGTCGACGACCTCGGTGCCGAACCGGCGCTCGACGAGGTCGCCGATGCCGATGTCCTCCTCCAACGACATGGGGGGAAGCAGGAGGTCCAGGCCAGCGCGCGCCAGGCCTGCCGGGGACAACAGCCGGGACCGCGCGAGGTCGCGTGCATCGGCGGGCACTCCGAGAAGTGAGCGGGGCAGCGGTCGCATCGTCGCGCGCGACCAGATGCGCGCAGCAGTCGTCCGCGGATGGACCACGCGGTCGCCGAGGCCGATCGCACGCGCCAACTCGACCCCCTCGGGACGCCGGTTGAGCATGGACTCTGCTCCCAGGTCGACGGTGACCCCGCCGACCTCCCCCAGCAGCAGCTTGCCGCCGACCCGTGGCGCCGACTCCAGGACCACGACTTCGAGCTCCGAACGACTCGTCCGGAGTGCGTGCGCTGCGGCGAGCCCGGCGATGCCGCCGCCTACGACGGCTACTCGGACGGGCGGGCTCATCCGCACAGCCTCGCAAACGGCACGGACCCCAGGGAACCGGACCCGGCTCCGATGCGTCCCACCTGGAGCACCACCACCACGGAGCGGGAGGGCACGAGATGAGCAGGTCCAGACGATTCAGCGGAGCCGGACGCCTGGCGGCCGCTCTGGTCGCGACGATCCTGCTCGCCGGGTGCTCGGGGGGGAGCGCCGACTCGATGACGGCAGGTGGCAACGCCTCGGGCACCGATGCCGGCGGGGTCAGCCGCGACACGAGTGAGGCGGACAGGGCCGCCGCCAAGGAGGTAGCCGACACCGCACCCCTCCCCCAGCACGTGATCCGCACCGCGCGCGTCGAGATCGAGGACGACGACCTGCACGCCGTACGCCGCGAGGTCGACTCGCTGCTCGAGAGACTCGGTGGGCACGTCGCCGAGGAGGAGACCGTCAACGACGAGTCCGGGCGTCCGGGGCACTCGCGGCTGGTCCTGCGCGTGCCTTCGCGGGCGTTCGAGCAGGTGTTGACGTCGTTCGAGGACTTCACCACGGTGCTCAGCACCGAACGCGACGGTGAGGACGTCGGCTCCGAGGTGGTCGACCTCGACGCCCGCATCCGCGCCCAGGAGGTGTCCCTGCGACGGCTTCGCGGATTCCTCGGTCAAGCCGAGAACATCGACTCCCTTGTCCGCGTCGAAGGTGAGATCACTCGCCGCGAGGCGGATCTGCAGGCGTTGCGCGCACGCGCCGAGCACCTCGCCGACCAGGTCGCGTTGTCGACGATCACCGTGCGGATGACCTCGCCGGACGCCCCCGTCACCACGACGGGCTCTTTGGACGACGCCGGCTTCCTCGCCGGTCTGAAGGCAGGATGGCACGCGCTGGGGGCAGTCGTCATCGTCGCCGTCACCGCCCTTGGCGCCGCGCTGCCGTTCCTTCTCTTGGTGGCCGCGCTCGCGATTCCCCTGCTCGCCGTACGCCGTCGCCGGAGCACCCGCCCGACGGAGGGGGAGGCGGATCTCGCGGAACGATCACGCGGAACGTCTAGGGTCGCGAAGTGAACGACTGCGCGGCGACTGAGGAGCCGTTGAGCACCGGTGGGGTGACCCAGGTGGTCCGGATGGGGCGGACGGTTCGCCGGCCGGTCCGCCCCTTCACTGCGACGGTGCACGCGTATCTGGCTCACCTGCACGCCAGCGGCTTCCGTGCCGCTCCGGAACCGTTGGGCTACGACACCCAGGGCCGGGAAGTCCTCACCTTCCTCCAGGGGGACGTGCCGGTCGAACCTCTTCCTGAGTACGCGACCGAGGAGCAAGTCCTCGTCGATCTCGCAGTGATGATCCATGAGCTGCACCGAGCCGCGAGTGGGTTCACGGTCCCGCCCGACGCGGTGTGGGGCCGCCTGCCCGGCGCCCCTCCGCCGGGAGTCGTCCCGCTCTTCGACGAGCCAGAGCTGGTGTCCCATCAGGACTACTGTCCCGGCAATGTCGTCTTCACCGACGGCCGTCCCACCGCGTTGATCGACTTCGACCTGGCCAGGCCCACGACGCGCGTCGCCGACATCGTGAACGCGCTCTACTGGTGGGCACCGTTGCTGCACCCACTGGATCGCGCGCCGTCGCTGGTCGATGCCGACATCCCGGGACGCGTGCGCACGTTCGTCGACGCCTACGGCCTTCCACCCGAGCTGAGACCACAGTTGATCCTCGTAGCCCTTCGACGGGCCCAGAACGCCACATTGACCATGCGGGCTGCAGCCGACGCGGACCCGGTCTTCAACCGGTGGTGGAACGAGGGAGTCAAGGACCGGATGCCCCGAGCGGAAGCCTGGCTGCGAGACGAGGCGGACAGCATCGCCGCACGCCTCCTCGGCGGGTGAGAAGGCCCTCTTCGGTGGTTGAGGACGTCCTCGTCGGCGTCGGTGGTTGAGGACGCCCTCCTCGGTGGTTGAGAAGGCCCTCGCTTGGTGGTTGAGGAGGCGATCGTTTGGTGGTTGAGGAGGCGAGCCGCTAGGCGAGCCGTCTCGAAACCACCTTGTGGACAACGCGAAACCCGCCCCGAAGCTCTCGCGAGGCACTGGGAAGATCACTGTCACGGAGTGTCAGCGATCCACCATCTGCCTGCTCCTGCGCCGCGCGCGGGAGTCTCGACAGGCTCGACCACCGGCGCTGCGCTCGACGACCGGCGGGGTCAGCGCTGGGAGTGCTCGTGGACGAAGTCGGTGAGCCGCTCGAGCTGGTCAGGGTCGGTGGAGGGAAGGACACCGTGGCCGAGGTTGAAGATGTGTCCGGGGGCGGCCCGCCCGGCGTCGAGGATCTCGGCGGCCCGCTGCAACATGACCTCGGTGGGAGCGAAGACCAGCGACGGGTCGAGATTGCCCTGCACGGCCCGGCCACCCACCCGACCGATCCCGTCCTCCAGCGGCACACGCCAGTCGACGCCGACGACCTCGGCGCCCGCCTCACCCATCAGACCGAGCAGCTCGCCGGTGCCGACGCCGAAGTGGATCCGTGGCACTCCCAGCTCACCCGCTGCTGCCAGCACCGACTCGGAGTAGGGCATGACGTAGCGGCGGTAGTCCGCCGGCGAGGTGGCGCCCGCCCAGGAGTCGAACAGCTGCACCGCGGAAGCGCCGGCGTCGACCTGCACCTTCAGGAACGCAGCCGAGATGCCGGCGATCTTGCGCATCAGCGCATCCCAGAGGTCGGGGGCGCCGTACATCATCGCTTTGGTGCGAGCATGCTCCTTGGACGGACCGCCCTCCACGAGGTACGACGCGACCGTGAACGGCGCGCCGGCGAAGCCGATCAACGGAGTGCTGCCCAGCTCCGCGGTGAGATTGCGGATCGCCTGGGTGATGTAGGGGACGTGCTCGGGGGTCAGGTCGGGGATGCGCTCCACATCGGCGAGTGTCTGGACGGGTTCGGCGACGACCGGGCCGACACCGGGCTTGATGTCCAGATCAACGCCGACCGCCTTGACCGGCAGCACGATGTCGGAGAAGAAGATCGCCGCGTCCACGCCATAGCGGCGCACTGGTTGCAACGTGATCTCCGTGATCAGGTCGGCGTCCATGCAGGAGTCCAGCATCGCGATGCCCTCGCGGAGGCGGCGGTACTCGGGCAGAGAGCGTCCTGCCTGGCGCATGAACCACACCGGCGTGTGCGGCACCTCCTGTCCACGGGCGGCGCGCACCAGCGGCGAGTCGGCGGGAGAAGTGGACGCAGTGGCGGTGGGTTCGGACACGTCGTCATCTTGCACCAGGACCGAAGGCCCGGCCGCGTGTCGATCCCCCGACCCCGTCCCCGGCACCTACTCTGAGCACCATGCCCAGCCGTCAGCCCACCCGCGTGGAGCCGGCGCCGACTCCCGAGGAGTTCAGCGTCGCCGTCGCGCAGATGCGCGCGGCCCGGCTGCGCCCCGAGGTCCTGTGCGAAGAGATGCCCGCACCGCAGCGCATCGCGCCGTACGCCGCCGCGTTGAGCGCCGATGTCACGGTGGCCGGAGAGGACGTCGGCACAGGGCGCATCGTGCTTCTGCACGACCCAGCAGGCAACGACACGTGGGAAGGCACCTTCCGCTGCGTGGCCTATGCGCGCGCGGAGCTGCCGACCGAGTTCGCCGACGACCCGGTCCTGGCCGACGTCGCGTGGACCTGGCTGACGGAGGCCCTGGACTCGCACGGCGCCGACTACGGCGCGCCCTCCGGCACGGTCACCACGGTCACGTCGACCAGCTTCGGTGGCATGGCCGACGAGGGCAGCAGCGCCCAGCTCGAGATCCGCGCCTCCTGGACGCCGGTCGGCGACATCGGCCCCCACGTCGAAGCCTGGGGCGAGCTGATCTGCACCGCGGTCGGGCTCGAGCCGGTCCCCGAAGGGGTGGTCGCCCTCCCGAGCCGGCGCGGCCAGCGCGGCGCCTGATGGCGACCAGCAACAG
>JBHWSH010000231.1:0-5456 GCA_043427135.1 Marmoricola sp.
GTGGGCATCACCGACTTCGCCCAGGAGGCCTTGGGCGACATCGTCTTCGTGCAGCTGCCCGACATGGGCGCCGAGCTGACTGCCGGTGCGAGCGCCGGTGAGCTGGAGTCCACGAAGTCGGTCAGCGACCTCTACGTCCCCGTCTCGGGCACGGTGGTGCGCGTCAACGACGCGCTCGAGGCGACACCCGAGCTCGTCAACTCCGACCCGTACGGCGACGGCTGGCTCTTCGAGCTGGTGCCGAGCAACCCTGCCGACGTCGACGACCTTCTCGACGCTGCCGGATACCAGGCCACCCTCGACTGAACCCTCTCCAAAGGGTGACGGGGGTTAAGGCTCTCCTGATAGGTTCGCAACCATCAACCTCGACGTGTGGTTGAAGGTTGATCCGGTCGACCTGACAGCAGCAACGGGTCGGGCGACGCCGACCGACGGGAGGAACACCGTATGCCGTTCTGCACCTCGTGCGGGCGCCAGAACCCCGACGATGCGCGTTTCTGCGCGCAGTGCGGCAACCGTCTGGTGACGTTGGAGCCGGCCCGACCCGGCACCGACTCCTCGGAGACGATGACGTTCCGGGCTCCAGCCGTCTCCGAGGCCACTGCCGAGGAGCGTCCCCTCGACGACGAGGCCGCCGCTGCGGTCGACGCGTTGCCGGCGGGAAGCGCGCTGCTGGTCGTCCAGCGCGGTCCGCAGGCGGGCAGCCGGTTCCTGCTCGACTCCGACCTCACGACCGTCGGGCGTCACCCCGACAGCGAGATCTTCCTCGACGACGTCACCGTCTCCCGCAACCACGCCGAGTTCGTCCGCGGTCCGGGCACCTTCCGGGTGCGCGACGTCGGCAGCCTCAATGGCACCTATGTCAATCGCGACCGCATCGACGACGTCGTGCTGCAGGGCGGCGACGAGGTCCAGATCGGCAAGTTCCGCCTCGTGTTCTTCGCCAGCCAGGCCGACTCCGGGCGGTGATCGTCCGATGAGCCAGTCTGCGCGGCAGGCCGCGGGCGGGACAGCACGGATCAACATCGGCGAGGTGCACGCCGAGCTGCGCGAGGAGTTCCCCGCGCTCCTGCTGAGCAAGCTCCGCTACTTCGAGTCCGAGGGCTTGGTGGTGCCGGTCCGCACTGCTGCCGGCTACCGCAAGTACAGCCGAGACGACGTCGAGCGCCTGCGCTACGCGCTGCGCTTGCAGCGCGACCACCACTTGCCTTTGAAGATCATCAAGGAGCACCTCGACGCGATCGACCGCGGGCTCGAGCCGCCGGCGCCACCCGCCGAGCCGCAGGTTCCCCGGATGGTCCTGGCCCCCGACGGCTTGCCCACCGCCCGCAACTTCGAGGCCGACACCTCGACCCTGCGGCTGACCCGCCGTGAGCTGCTGGTCGCCGCGGAGATCGACGACGACCTGCTGGCCGCATTGGAGAACTTCGGCCTGGTGGTCCCGCGGACCGGGTCCGCTCCCTATGACAGCGACGCGGTGGTGATCGCGCGCACCGCCGCCGAGCTCTCGGCGTACGGCATCGAGCCGCGTCACCTGCGAGCGTTCCGCACGGCGGCGGACCGCGAGGTGGGTCTGGTCGAGCAGGTGCTGGCGCCGATCCGCCGCAGTCGCGAGGAAGGCGCAGAAGGTCGCGCCGAGGAGGCGCTGACCCAGATCGGCGCCCTGTCGGTGCGCTTGCACGCTGCACTGGTCAAGGCCGGACTCCGCACCCTGCGCTGAGGGCACGGCCTGGCCGTTCGCGGCATCGGCGAGCGTCAGGTCGACAAGAGTAGGCTGGCGACGTGCGCGAGGTCGATGTCATCGGAGTCCGGGTGGAGATGCCCTCCAACCAGCCGATCGTGCTGCTGCGGGAGGTCGAGGGCGACCGCTACCTGCCCATCTGGATCGGCGCCGTCGAGGCGACTGCGATCGCCTTCGCCCAGCAGGGCGTCGTACCTCCTCGGCCGCTGACGCACGACCTGATGAAAGACCTCCTCGGCGCGACCGGGCAGCAGTTGGACGAGGTGCGGATCACCGAGATGCGTGACGGCGTCTTTTACGCGGTGCTGGTGCTGTCGTCAGGTGCGGAGGTGAGTGCTCGTCCCTCCGACTCGATCGCGCTGGCGCTGCGCACGGGCGCGCAGATCGTCTGCTCCGAGGAGGTCCTCGACGAAGCCGGCCTCGCAGTTCCGGAGGAGGACGAGGACGAGGTGGAGAAGTTCCGGGAGTTCCTCGACTCGGTGTCGCCGGAGGACTTCGAAAGCCCCTGACTCGACGTTCGCGACTTAAACCCTCTAGTAGAGGTTGAAGGTTGCGACACGCCGAGTTCGACTGCCCCAGGTCTTTGACGGTCACCGAGCAGCGCCGTACCTTGGGGCTCTGTCTTCGTTGTAGTTCCACCGATGTGCTCCGACCGTGAGCAGACCGGCTCCTTCCGGGACTACGAGGCTCACGAAGAGACTCAGGTGGAGGTCAACGTGACTGGTCAGGGTGACACTGCGGCGCCGCGTAGCGACGAGACCGCGACCCTCGAGGCCGAAGCGACGGCCCAGGTGTCAGCGGAGGAGCAGGGTCTGCTCTTCGACGACGACGTGTCGCCCCTCCCCAACGACGTCGGCTACCGCGGTCCGACCGCATGCAACGCCGCCGGGATCACCTACCGTCAGCTCGACTACTGGGCTCGCACGGGCTTGGTCGAGCCCACCGTGCGCGGCGCTTCCGGTTCGGGCACGCAGCGGCTCTACTCGTTCCGCGACATCCTGCTGCTCAAGGTCATCAAGCGGCTGCTCGACGCGGGCATCTCCCTGCAGCAGATCCGCACCGCCGTGCAGCACCTGCGCGAGCGCGGCACCGACGACCTGACTCGTGTCACGCTGATGAGCGACGGCGCGAGCGTCTACGAATGCACCTCCAACGACGAGGTCATCGACCTGTTGCAGGGCGGCCAGGGCGTCTTCGGCATCGCCATCGGCGGGGTATGGCGCGAGATCGAGGGATCGCTCTCCGACCTGCCCAGCGAGAAGCTGGCCGGCACCGCGGAGGAGACGGCCGAGGACGAGCTGTCCGCCCGGCGTCGCGCCCGGATGACCGGCTGAGCCGACTGATAGCCTCGATCCAGCCGAGGAACTGCGCGGGAGAGTCCGCCCTCGGGACCGGACGCCGAAGGGGCAATTCCTCCCCGGAACCTCTCAGGCACCAGGACCGCGCAACGAGGCGACTCTGGAGGCGACCGCCCGGTCGGTGACAGAGGGGGAGGCGACCGCACCCCTCGTCGCCAGGAGCCCTTCGTGACCATCGATCTTCCGGACGTCCCCACCGCGTCGGCTGCGTTCTTGCGACGCCACCTCGGCCCCGACGACGCCCAGCAGTCGGCGATGCTCGAGCTCCTCGGCTTCGCCGACCTCGACGAGCTGATGAGAGCAGCAGTGCCCGGAGGCATCCGGACCTCGGCGTCGCTGAGTCTGCCGGAAGCGGTGGACGAGCTCACGGCGTCGGCGATGATGCGTGAGTTGGCGGCGCTCAACCGGCCGTTGGAGCCGATGATCGGGCTGGGCTACTACGGCACCGCCACGCCCGCGGTGATCCGGCGCAACGTCCTGGAAGATCCGTCCTGGTACACCGCCTACACGCCGTACCAGCCCGAGATCTCCCAAGGCAGGCTGGAGGCACTGCTCAACTTCCAGACCGCCGTTGCCGATCTCACCGGACTGCCCACCGCCAATGCGTCCCTGCTCGACGAGGGCACTGCGGCCGCGGAGGCGATGACGCTGGTACGCCGAGCCAAGCGCTCAGCCGAGGGACCGTTCGTGGTCGACGCCGACGCTCTGCCGCAGACGATCGAGGTCGTCCGGACCCGCGCCGCCGCGATGGGCATCCCTGTCGTCGTCGCGGACTTGGGTGACGGCCTCCCCGACGGTCCCCTGTGCGGGGTCCTCGTGCAGTACCCCGGCGCGTCCGGGCGCATCATCAATCCTCGAGCGGTCATCGACGAGGCGCACGAGCGCGATGCGCTGGCGGTGGTCGCCGCGGATCTCCTGGCGTCGACCCTGCTGGAGGCACCAGGGGCAATGGGAGCAGACGTCGCCGTGGGCACCACCCAGCGCTTCGGCGTGCCCCTCTTCTACGGCGGGCCGCACGCCGGCTACATGGCGGTGCGCAGCGGACTCGAGCGCCACCTGCCCGGCCGTCTCGTCGGTGTCTCCGTCGATGCCGAGGGCCGTCCGGCGTACCGGCTGGCGCTGCAGACCCGGGAGCAGCACATCCGCCGCGACAAGGCGACGTCCAACATCTGCACTGCGCAGGTCCTGCTCGCGGTCACCGCCGCGATGTACGCCGTGTATCACGGTCCGGAGGGGCTGCGGTCGATCGCCACGCGGGTGCACGGCCAAGCGACCCGTCTCGCCGCCGGTCTGCGTGCCGGGGGAGTGGAGCTGCTGCACGAGCAGTTCTTCGACACGGTCACCGCGCGTGTGCCGGGCACCGCCGCCGAGGTCGTGGCCGCCGCACGTGCAGCGGGTGTGCACCTGCGTCTGGTCGACGCCGACCACGTCGGGGTATCTGTCTCGGAGACGACTCGCGAGGAGCACTTGGTCACTGTCGCGACGGCGTTCGGTGTACGCGACCCCCTTCCGCAGGACGCAACCACGGCGTTGCCCGCACCGCTGGAGCGCGCCACGCCGTACCTCACTCACGAGGTGTTCAACTCCCACCACAGCGAGACCTCGATGCTGCGCTACCTGAAGCGGCTCGCCGGACGTGACTACGCGTTGGACCGCGGCATGATCCCGCTCGGGTCGTGCACGATGAAACTCAACGCGACCACCGAGATGGAGCCGATCAGTCTCCCGGGATTCGCCGACCTGCATCCGTTCGCCCCCGCCGAGGACGCCCAGGGGTACGCCGAGATGATCGGTCAGCTGGAGGGCTGGCTGGCCGAGGTCACGGGGTACGACCGTGTCTCGGTGCAGCCCAACGCCGGATCCCAGGGCGAGCTTGCCGGGTTGCTCGCGATCCGCGCCTACCACCACGCCCATGGCGACCAGCAGCGCGACGTCTGCCTCATTCCGTCGTCGGCACACGGCACCAACGCCGCGTCCGCGGTGATGGCGGGCATGCGCGTAGTCGTCGTGAAGGCGGCCGACGACGGCGCGGTCGACCTCGACGACCTGCGTCAGAAGTGCCAGGAGCATGGCGATGTGCTGGCCGCGATCATGGTCACCTACCCGTCGACGCACGGTGTCTACGAAGACACCATCACCGAGCTGTGCCAGGTCGTCCACGACCACGGCGGGCAGGTCTACGTCGACGGCGCCAACCTCAACGCGCTGCTCGGTCACGCCAAGCCGGGGGAGTTCGGCGGCGACGTGTCCCACCTGAACCTGCACAAGACGTTCTGCATCCCGCACGGCGGCGGGGGACCGGGTGTCGGACCCGTCGCCGTGCGCAGCCACCTCGCGCCGTACCTCCCCACCCACGA
>JBHWSH010000232.1:0-6426 GCA_043427135.1 Marmoricola sp.
CTTCTCAGGCCGATGATCCCGAGGAACTTGCTGGTGTAGGTGTCGGTGGTGGTGACGATGAGCGTGCCGTCGTCAGGCGCCAGGAGCGCGTTCTTGATGCCGTCCAGGGTGGGCGCCTGGTCCGGGATCGGGTTGGCGCCGATCGCGAGGAAGAGGGCGGGCAGCCCGAGGACGATGCCGAGCACGGCGAGCACGGCGGCGAGGCCGGTGAGTCGCTGACCGATGCTCAGCTGGGTGGTGGGGTGGGGCGTGGTCATCTCTCGATGCCTCCTTCGGCGCGGATGAGCCGCGCGGACGCCTCCCCGGTGACCTGCATGGTGTCCAGGCCGATGATCCCGAGGAACTTGCTGGTGTAGGTGTCGGTGGTGGTGACGATGAGCGTGTCGCCGTCGACGACGCGCGCGGTGCCTTCCACGCCGGCGGCGTGGAGGTAGTCCAGGGCGGCCGCCTTGGCGGCGTTGATGTCGACGCGGAGGTCTTCGCCGCGCACCGCGGTGGAGCCCTGGACCTCCTGGGCGCCGGTGCGGGCGGCCTGGGATGCCGCGCTGCGGGCCTGCTGCTGGGTGTGGACCTTGCCGCCGAGGTCGACGGCCATCCCGACGAGGATGATCATCGCGAAGGACGCAGTCGCGAACCAGACGCTGATGGAGCCGCGCTCATCGCGCGAGCGCCGCGGCATGAGGCTTCGAACGCGGTGGCTCATCATCGGCGCTCCCGGTAGGCGTCGACGGGGCTGCTCGCGGTGGCGGTGATGGTGCGGGTGCCGGGTAGGCCGGGGATGGCCAGGTCTGCGACGTCGACCTTGCAGGTCACGGTGGCGGTCACCTGGCCGGTGGTTCCCAACGGGGCGTTGAATGCTGCGGCGTTGACCGTGATGTTGGTGGTTGCGCACTGCAGGCCCTGGTCGTTCAGGCTGCTGGTGGCCGCGGACTTGCCGGAGCTGATCGCCTCGCTCTGGGTCCGTTCGATGGAGGCCGCGCGGGCGGCCTCGTAGGCGGCTGCGTCCACTGCTTGGTTGGCGATCTCCACGCGGCCGCCGAGAATGATCATCGCCACGAAAAGGCCGAAGGCAGGGACGCCGATCGCGGCCTCGATGGCCACCGATCCGCGCTCGTCCCGGCGGTGGCTGGTCCGCCTCGTCTGCTTGGTCATTCGGTCAGCCTTTCGACCGGGACGCTGGCGCTCTGGGTGACGGTGACGTGCCAGCCGGGGATCACGCTCATGGACGTGCCGGTGACGGTGATCGTGGCGGTGGTCGTGGTCCGTGATCCGGAGACGCTGGTGGAGGTCATCACGTCGGATCCGCCGGCGTCCTGGAGGAACGTGTTCGCTGTGGCCACACCGGCGTCGCGGGTGCCAGTCTCACTGCCTGCCTCGCGGGCGCCCTCTTGCGCGGCGGCGAGAGCTACCTGCTTCGCGTGGTAGTACAGGGCACCCTGGAGGCCAAGGAACATCAGCAGGAAGAGCGCGGGCATCAGGAAGACCATCTGGATGGTCACTGACCCGCGCTCGTCCCGGCTGCGGCGGTGGAGGCTGGCGAACATGGTGGCCTACTTGATCTTGGCGGACTCGCTGGTCACGAAGAACTTGATGGCCGCGACGACGATGCCGACGATGACGATCACGGCGCCGGCCCAGATGACCTGCTCGATCGTGACGGAGCCGCGCTCGTCGCGCTGCCTGGTGGCGCGGTCCTCGAGGGAGGCGAGCGTGGTCAGCGCCGCCAGCTGGAGGGCGATGAAGAGCTTCAACATCGGGGTTCTTCCTTCCTGTTCGGGTGTTGCGGTCTGGGTGACCCGGGTTCTTGGGGTCGGTGTTAGGTCGGTCAGGTGGTGAAGCGGAGCATCGAGGGGGCGACGAGGATCGCCATGAAGACGACGCCCAGCAGGCTGGCGGGGATGTACATGCGCTCGGAGGTCGCGTTGGCCTTGCCGATCTCGGCGCTGAGCATCGCCGAGCGGAGTGCGGCTGCGCGGGCCCGGAGGTTGTTGTAGATCTGGGCTCCGTCCTGGCCGGACTGCTGCATGATGTCGGCCAGGTCGTCCAGCTCGGGGACGCCGAGCTCGTCGGCCAGACCGTGCAGGGAATCCCAGGGGGCGCGGGTCATGTAGCGGGCGCGGCGCAACTCACTCTCGATCCGCTTGAAGACCCAGGTGTCGCCGACCTCGGCCGCCTGGCGCAGCGCCTGCTGGCCGCTGGAGCCGTCGCGGACCCCGGTGGCGACCATGTCGATGTACGCGCCCAGAGCTCGGTTGAACTCGATGCGGGCCTTCTTGGCGTCGTCGGCGGCGTTGTAGTTGGGCATGAACCAGAACAGGGCGGCCAGGGCCAGCGACCCGAGCGTGGGGATCGCGAACGGGAGCGGGAGCCCGATCAGCGTGAAGAACCCGGCCAGCAGCGGCGGCATGATCAGCCCCAGCATCGCCCAGACGACCTTCTCGCCGTAGAACCGGGTCTCGCTGATCTGCAGGAGCGCCAAGTCCTTGCGGGGGGTGTGTGCCCAGGCGCCACCGGGCAGGTTCTTCATCGCCCACAGGCCGATCCGGTCGACGGCCGACCCCGTGTCGGTGCCGGCGGTCTCGAGGTCGTGGGCGCCGCGGCGGGGCACGACGTGGTCAGGTGAGAGACGGTCCAGGGCGTCGACCAGGTCGGGGTCCGACGGCGCGAGACGCCATACGAGCAGGGCGAGAGCCAGCCCGATGAGGGTGCCGCTGGCGAGCGCGATCTGCAGGCCTGTCATGCGAACGCTCCTTCCTTCTCGCCCGGCACCGAGCGCTGGGAAGCGCGGTGCGCGGTGCGGGCCTGGAGGTCGAGGAACCGCGGGAGTGGCTTGGCGACGGCCATCCGGCGCATCCACAGCAGGGTGGCCACGTAGGCCGAGAGCAGGACGGCAAGGATGACCTGGCCCAGCGGGCTGCCGTAGGGCTCGATGTAGTCGCCGGTGAAGGCGAGCATGCCGAGCACGCCGAGGGTGATCACGGTGACGGTGCGGGCGGTGGTGCGGGGCTTGGCCTGGTCGGCGGCGATCTGGCGGCGGGCGCGCACGTCGGAGGCGACAGTCTCAGCGAGTGCGTCGAGGGCCTTGGACAGGCCGGCCTGGCCGCGGCCGCTGGCGGCGAGGATCAGCTGGCTGGCCACGACGTCGCCGGTGGAGTCGTTGAGGTCCTCGGCGAAGGCGCGGAGCACGTCCTCGGTGGTGGCGGTGTTGTTCCACAGCCGGGACACCATCAGCCCGACCTCGCGCTCGATCGGCGCCGGAGCGGACTGCAGGGACTTGATGAGCGCCGAGCGCAGGGACTGGCCGGCGGTCAGCTTGCCGGATAGTGATCGGGTCCACTCCTCGAGCGCCTCGAGCTTCTCGATGCTGGCGGCCGCCGGCGGTGGCGTGAGCAGCAGCGGGATACCGACGATCGCGGCCGGGACGAGCACGATTGCGATCACCCAGCCGGTCACCAACGCGACCAGCAGGCCGGCCACTGCGCCGCCGACCATCAGCATCCGGGTGCGGCGGTCGAGCCGAATGAACCAGCTGCCCAGGCGGCCGAATGGCGTGGTGGTCCGTGCGGGCCGTGGCGGCTTGGGCGGCGCGGGGATCATCGCGTAGACCATCCCGATCAGGCCGATGACGATGAGGGCGCCGAAGACGGCGGGCAGGAACGCGGCGGTCATGAGGTGGCCACCCCCGGGTTGGCCAGGGATTCGGCCTTGTACGCCTCGAGGTCGAACCCATGGCGGGCCAGCTCCTGAGCAAGGAAGTTGTCGAGCTTGCCGGTCGCGACGGCCTGGCCGAGCTGGTTGGGGGCGAAGATCGGGGTGGTGGCGTAGCCACGGGCTGCGTCGATGCTGGGCTGGACGACCAGGACCTCCTCGACCCAGCGCTGCTTGCGGAAGGTGCCATCGGGGTTGGGGATGACCTCCGAGCGCAGGTAGATCACGATGTCGATCGCGGCGGCGAGCTTGCTAATGGCCAGCTCGCGGGTGACCTGGGGGCCCTTCTCCATGGCGCAGGAGACGAGCTTCTCGATGGTGTGCTCGGCGCTGCGGGCGTGGGTGGTGCTGATCGAGCCCGGGCCGGACTCCATGGCCTTGAGCATGTTCCAGACCTCGGGGCCGCGGACCTCGCCGACGATCTGGCGGGCGAGGTTGAACCGGAAGGAGTGGTGGATGGCCTCCTCGAGGCTGAACTCACCGGCCTGGCGGCCGTCGATGCCGACCTCACCGGATCCGGGGCGGTGCTCCCAGGCGTGGACGATCTTGTGCCGTTCGACGAGCTCGTGCAGGTGCAGCTCGAACTCGGTCTCGAAGGTGCCGATCATCTCCCAGGGCGGGATGCACGAAGCGAGGGCGCGGACCCAGGTGGTCTTCCCGCTGCCTTGGACCCCGGAGACGACGATGCTCTTGCCGGCGCGCACGCAGGCGGCGGCGAAGTCGGCCAGGACCGGGCTGCAGGCCTTGCGGTCGTAGACCATCTCGTCCATCGATACCTCGCGCATGCCGTGGCGCCGGATCACGACCGAGGTGTAGGCCATCACCCAGGAGCCGGCCGCGAGTCGCGCTCCCCCGGGCAGCCGCAGATCCAGGTGCGGGCGGGCCTCGGTGAAGGGGCGGTTCTGCCGGGCGCCGAGGTCGGAGAGGAACTCGCGCAGCTCGTCTTCGGAGTCGGCGATCGGGGCGGCTTCGACCAGGGTGCCGTCGGTCAGCTCGAGCCATACCGAGCAGACGGGGCCGCGGGCGATGACGATGATGTTCTCGACGTCCTCGCGCTCGACGAGGGGCTGCAGGCGGCCAAGTCCGAACAGGGCGGCGTGGAGGGCGGACTTGAGTGCCTTCTCCTGGCCGGTCGTCCATGGCGGACGGCCGGTGGAGACCAGCGTCTCGGCCTCGGACTTGATGAGCTCTTCGATGACGTCGAGGCCCATCTGCTCGCGGTCCTCTTCGGTGACCCGGCCACCTTCCTTGTCGAGCCGGGCGGTCAGTCGCGACGAGATCTCGGCGCGGTACTGCGCGATCAGCTCCCAGTCCAGCTCGACCTCGCCATCCGTGCCGTGGATGTGGTCCTCCGCGGGCGCCACGAGCGGGCGCAGGCTGAACTCGGAGCGGGCGCGGCCGGGCAGCTGGCCCTCGCCGGTGCTGGTCCAGGCGCCGGCGAAGATCGGCAGTGAGGTGGGGTCGTGGTCCTCGACGACCGGCGGCGGGGGCGGTGGGGTGCCGTTGGTGGCGCGGCCGCGGGCGAAGGGCGAGGTCTGCTCGCGGTTCGCGGCGTGACGGGCCTCGAGCCACTCGTCGGCGCGCAGCGGGTCGCGGCCGTTGGTGTCGGGGTGGTGTCCGTTGGTGCTCATGCGTGGCCTCCGTTCGTGGGAGCGAGGGCGGCCTGGTTGGCGCCGAGGATGGACTGGATGGCCGCGGCGCTGGCCCGGTAGCCGCGCAGGAGCCCGGAGGACTCGAACTTGCGGGGTTTGCGGGCGCCGTGGGAGTAGACCTCGGCCGCCTCGGGCTCGAAGTCGACCGAGGCGACCACGGGGATCTGCAGGGCCTTGGCGATGTGGCGGGCGGTGTAGGGCCGGACGCGGGCGCCGGTGGGTCCCGTGGGCCAGCGGCGCTCCTCGTCGACGAGGAGGACCCCGAGGCGCGACATGCCTCCCACCGCGGCGAACTGGGACCGCAGGGTCTTGGCCCAGCTGGTGGCGCCGGCCAGGGCCGGCAGCGAGCTGCGGGTGACGAGCAGTGTCAGGTCGGAGGCGGCGATGAGCGGCTGGGGCCAGCCGGCGAGTCCGAGGCGGCCGGCGTCGACGATGACGTCCTGGCCGTTGCGCTCCAGTGCGCGCAGCTGCTCGGTGAGCGGATCCCATAGGGGCAGCAGGCTGGGGGCCTGCTCGTGGGCGCGGATGCCGGGCAGGAACCAGGCGGAGCGCTCGGCCGGGGCCTCGGGGTCGAGCAGCAGCGTCTCGCGGGGCAGCGCGTCGGCCAGCGTCCCCTCGCGCAGGGAGAGGGCGAGGTTGATCAGGCCGCCGGTCGGCTGCTGGGTGCCGTGGAAGTAGCCGGCGAAGACCGAGGAGGATCCGGTCGGGTCGGCGTCGACCAGGAGCACGGGCCGGTGCCAGTTGAGGGTGAGCCCGAGCGCCGTGGTGGAGACGCCGGGCGATCCGCTCGCGGAGGCCAGGACGATCAGCGCCATTCCTCAGCGCTCCCGGGCGTCCAGGACGAGTGCGACCCGTCCGGTGGCGGCACGGGCAGCCAGGTCGGCGGCTTCGGCCTCGGGCACCGAGACGTCGACGACGGTCTCCCCCGTCTCCTCCACTCGGCTAACACCAACGACGGTGGCCTCGATGGTGACCGGCTCCTTGTCGGTGACCTCGCCCTGGTCACCGGGCGTGGTGACGATCCGGACGACGTCGCCGCCGAAGAGCGGCTCCGAGGGCATCTGGG
>JBHWSH010000233.1:0-12328 GCA_043427135.1 Marmoricola sp.
GCACCAGGGGAACCGGCAGCCGGTGTGGTCGCGCTCGTCGATCTGACGGCGGAGCCTGTCGGGGATCTCGTAGGCGTCGACGCTGATGTGG
The DNA here is from genome assembly GCA_043427135.1 of Marmoricola sp. Taxonomy (GTDB): domain Bacteria; phylum Actinomycetota; class Actinomycetes; order Propionibacteriales; family Nocardioidaceae; genus Marmoricola_A. The sequence continues at coordinate 92 of JBHWSH010000233.1, forward strand.
TCGGTCAGGTCGACCACCGGTGTCACGGTCACCGCTGTGCCGGGAGCGAGGTCGGCCAGCCACCGCTGCACTGTCTCGAAGGAGCGGGGGCCGTAGCCGGTGACTCGGGCGGTGCCGGTCTTGGTCTCGACGGCGTCGGTGTGCAGGTGGACGTGGATCGTGGGACCGGTCCGACGAGTGCCGGCGGTTGCGCTTCGCTCGCCATCTGGCTGGGCCGCGTAGGCGTGGAAGTCGAGGGCGAGCTGGGGGTCGGCCAGGACACCGAGGGCCTTGGAGCGGCGGACGTCTTTGGAGTCGGTGTCACCCAACGCGGCGAGATCAGACGCGACGGTGTCGAGGGCCTGATCCAACGCCGCGGCGTCGGGAGTGTTCGCCACCGCGTTGATCGTGGAGGTGCCGTCGAGGTGGTCCTCCACCCACACGCCCCGCGTCTCGGCTGCATCTGCTGCACGAGCCGCAGCCAACTCGGGGTCGTGACGCAGCACGGCGGCATCGACGGCTTTGAGGATCCGGCCGAAGGACAGTTTGTGGGCGAAGGGCGCGAGGTGGCGGTCGACCTCATCAGCGGCTGCCGCTGAGAGCGGGATGGTTTCGGCGGCGATCTTGCGGGCCTTCCATGCCGGCAACACCCCTGACATCACTGCGTCCCAGAGGCGGGGGAGGCGGTCGCGGAGCTCGAGGGCCTGACCGACGTAGGCACGCGCTGCCGGCTCGGACAGGGCCAACGCTGCGGCGAGCTCACAGACGGCGAACTCACAGACCCTGAACGCCCCCTGGCCGGCGAGGCGGAGCTCGCCTTCGAGACCGAGCACGCTTTCACCGGTGCTGGCGTTGGAGTCGAGCAGGGGCTCGATCAGCTCAGGATCGACCGACCCAAGATCGGTGACGCGGTGGTGGTCGGCCCACGCGGCGACGCCGCGGAGCTCCTCGGCGGCGGCGTGGTCTTGGTGGCGGCGCTGCTCGGTGACGAACGCCAACGTCGCACCCGGACCCAGGCCGAACACGTCCGTCTGCTCGGCATCGCGCACCGCAGCCGGCCCCGTGACAGGGGTCGGTTTGCGGGCGGTGCGGGTGGCTGGCATGAACCCACTCCATCACCCGGCGCCGACAAAATCGCGAGAGATTCACGTTGTACACAAGGGGTTTCGAAGAAACTGCGGGTTCTCGACAGGCTCGACCGCCGGTGGTTTCGGCGCTTCTACTGTTGCAGGATCTCCAGGAGCATCTCGAGGGCGCGGTCGGTGGCGCGCTCGACGATGTCGGCAGGATCGCCCTCGAGCTCGAAGCGGCGACTGTGCACGTCGCCCCGCAGGGACACCGCAATGTAGACCGTGCCGGGCGGCTCGCCCTCCTCCTCGCCCGGACCGCCGACGCCCGTCGTCGAGACGGTCGCATCGGCCTCGAGGACTCTCGCGGCGCCCGCGGCCATCTGGGACGCACACTCGGCGGTCACCAAGGGCCCGGGCGTGACGCCGAGCAGGTCGAACTTGACCTCCGGTCGGTAGGAGACGACACCTCCGCAGAGCCACTCCGAGGCATCGGGGCCCTGCGCGAGCGCGGACGTGACCGCGCCGCCCGTCAGCGACTCGGCCGCCGCCACCTTCAGGCCGCGCTCGGTTGCGAGGGCGGCGATGGCCTCGACGAACTCCTTGTTCACAGCACTCCTGGCACTTGGGACGGCTCCGAGAGGACGGTCGACCTACGGCATGATCGCGGTCATGTCCTCACACGGCCCTATCGATGTCCCCGTAGATGCCCCGGTGCACGCGTACGCAAACGACGTCCTCGGCGACCACGACGCCACCGCGCTCGCGGAACTGATCCGCACCAAGCAAGCGTCGGTCGCCGAGCTGGCGGAGGCCGCCGTACGCCGGGCCGAGCTCGTCGACCCGCGCATCCACGCCATCGAGGTCGACGATCACGCCGCAGCCGTCGCCCGCGGGGAGAGCGACCTGCCCGACGGGCCCTTCCACGGCGTTCCGACGTACCTCAAGGACAACATCGACGTCGCGGGCCTGCCGACCAACCACGGCACCGCGGCGTTCGTCGCCGTGCCCGCGACCTCGGACAGCCCAGTGACCACGCAGCTGCGCTCGCTCGGACTGAACTTCCTGGGCAAGAGTCGGCTGCCCGAGTTCGGGTTCAGTGCCTCCACCGAGTACGCCGGCGCAGACCCGGTCCGCAACCCGTGGAACCCCACGTACTCGGCGGGCGCATCGTCGGGCGGGGCCGCCGCTCTGGTCGCCGCCGGCGTGGTGCCGATCGCGCACGCCAACGACGGCGGTGGGTCGATCCGCATCCCGGCTGCCGCCTGCGGCCTGGTCGGGCTCAAGCCGACCCGGGGGCGGATCGCCGCCAGCGAGTTGGACAACCGGCTGCCGATCCGGGTGACCGCGCAGGGAGTGGTCACCCGGACGGTCCGGGACACGGCGGCGTTCCTGGCCGGTGCCGAGCGGCACCACCGCGACCCCAAGCTGCCGCCGGTGCGCCACGTCACCAGCCCGAGCAGCACACGCCTGCGCATCGGCATGGTGCTCGACTCGGTGACCGGCAACCGCACCGACGACGAGACCCGCGACGCCGTCCTTGGCACCGCGAAGCTTCTGGAGAGCCTGGGCCATCGCGTCGAGGAGTGCCCTCCGCCGATGACGGCGAGGTTCGCCCAGGACTTCGCGCTCTACTGGGGGTTGCTGGGCCTGCTGGCGACCACGAGCGGGCGATGGTCGATGCACCCGGACTTCGACGCCAGCCGCACCGACAACCTCACCCGCGGATTGGCCGCGAAGTGCCGACGGGAGTGGGCCCGTACGCCGGGAGCCGTGGTCCGGCTGCGGCGTACGACCGCGGTCTACCGCCAGGTGTTCCGCGATTACGACCTGGTGCTCTCCCCCGTGCTCGGTCACACCACTCCGGAGCTCGGCCACCTGTCTCCGACACTGGAGTTCGACGAGTTGTTCGCGCGCCTGGAGGCCTACGTCGGGTTCACCCCGTTGAACAACGTCTCTGGGGGCCCTGCGATCTCGCTGCCGTTGGGCCAGAGCAGCCGCGGCCTGCCGATCGGCGTGCACTTCTCCGCCGACATGGGCGACGAGCGCACGCTGCTCGAGATCGCCTACGAGCTGGAGCAGGCGCAGCCGTTCGCGCGCATCCAGGACGCCTGACCTCAGAGAACCGGTCGGGCGTCGACGTCGTCGGGGCTGCCGCCGCGTCGCCTGATCTCGGCCAGCGCGCGGTCGATGCCGCCATGCTCCAGCGCCGCGACATGCGACTCGTCCTCCCAGACCAACCGGCCCCGCCGGCGTACGACGACACGCAGGTGGGCGCCGAGATGCTCGATGTCGCCGGCGATGTTGCGCTCCTCCGCCGGCAGCGGCACCGGCAGCACATGGGCCGCACCCAGCGGCGCTGCCCCGTCGAGTTCGACCTCCCAGCCGTTGAGAGTCCGCCCGCGGATCGTCCAGCGCTCGTCCTCGGTCTCGGTGTGCACCGGGGTGACGACGGGGTCACCCAACCGCAGCAGGCGACCGTCCGGCAGCAGCACGACCAGCGCGGTGACCGTCGTACGGAAGGGGCCGGCTGTGACCAGACCGCCGGCGAACGCCACGCTGGCGGCGCGCTCGGAGAACCCCTGGGACTGGCCCCACCACCACGAGTCGGGGAAGCCGCCCTTACCCCAGTTCTTTTCCCCGTAGACCGACCATCCGTCGAGATTGATCTCCTCTCCGGCAAGTACGGCGCGGCCGCGGGCGGTGCCGTGCAGCAGCCACGGGTGCCAGTACTGGTTGAGAGCCGGCACCGCCTGGAACACGCTGGACCCGCCGGACCGGCGACGCGGCCACGGCACGGCATCGACGACGTCGGCCTCGACGAGCGCATCCTCCAATCGCACCCGCAGTCGGTCGGTGGTGCCGTCGAACGCGGCGCCGGCCGAGACGCCGAATCTCCGGGGGTCTGCGGCTCCCTCGGGGTGAGCGACGGTGCGCAGGAATCCGCTCGGGTACGCCGCGACGCCGAGAGTGGCCCAGTGGCCGCGCGGACCGCGGTTGACGCCGTTCAGCGCGATCAGCGAGCGGCCCCCGTCGGGGTCGGTGAACCGCCAGAAGTAGCCCTCCATCGCGACGCCGTGAGCCGGAAGCGGATCTCCGAAGATCGGGTCCGCGCCGGTGGCGCGGTAAGCGCCGAGCGCACGAGCAGTCACGGCGGAGACAGGAGCGAAAGCGCGGCGCAGGGCAGTCACCCGGGCATCATGTCAGCGATCACTGGGCCGAGTCGGGTGCGGTTCGGCCCTCGACACCGGCGAGGCACAGGAGTTGAGTACAAGCCTAGGAGGCACACGATGAACTACACAGTCAGCAGCGCGGACCTGCCCGAGCAGCACGCTGCCGTGGTCCGCGGCCAGGTGAGCCACGACGGGATCGGAGAGTTCCTCGGCACGGCCTTCGGCGAGGCGATCGCCGCGTTGCAGACCCAGGGCATCGAAGTCAGCGGAGCCCCGTTCGCGCGCTACCGGATGACCGCCGAGGGATGGGACATCGAGGCGGGCTTCCCCACGGCCGCCCCGGTCACGACCGACGGCACAGTGCACCCGAGCTCGCTTCCCGGCGGGCACGCCGCACGCGTGATCCACACGGGCGCCTACAGCGAGGTGGCCGGGGCATATGAGGCCGGCGAGAGGTGGATCGCGGAAAACGGCTTCCGGCCCAGCGGCGTCCCGTGGGAGTCCTACCTCGACGAGCCGTCGGTCCCCGAGCCGCGGACAGCGGTGTTCCTGCCTTGCGTGGAGGCGCATCGGTGAGCTCAGGGTGACGTCGTCGTGGACTCCACGGCGTGCTGCAGCACGGCCATCAAGGTGTCGACATAACGCTCGATGTCGACCTCGACGTCGGCGCGGGACACGATGAAGAGCCCGTCGGCGAACGCCATCACGATGCGGGCCAGGTCACGGGGCAGCGTGCGAGGGGTGTCGGGGCGCCTCGCCTGCAAGTTGGCGGCGAACCAGTCCTCCAGCGCATTCATGACGTCCTTGCGGATCTGCGCGTAGGTGACCTGGGGCTTGGTCCCCAGCAGACGCTCCTCCATCGTCATCATCAAACCCAGCTGGGCGAAGACCGGGCCTTTCATCAGCGCTCGGAGGTGAGGCACCAACGCCTGCCTCATCCCGGTCGTGATGGGACGATCCGCGCCCAGCGGCCGTAGGGGAGGCAGGTCAGCACTGAACTCGCGGAACGAGGTCTCCACCACGGCGGCGAGAAGGTCGTCCTTGTCCTCGAAGTACCAGTAGAGCGAGCTCGCCGGCAGACCGGAAGCCGCGGTGATGCGGGCGATGGTGGTGCCGCTGTAGCCGTGCTCGGTGACGATCTCGGCTGCCGCTCGCAGGATCGCTTCGCGCGAGTCCTCGCCGGACGCGGCCTTCACGGCCCGACCGCCCGCGCGTCGGCCTGCTGGCACTGCTCCTCGATCTGGGCGGCGATGCCGTCAGCGACCAGGTCCACCAGACCCGAGGGCTCCCATCCCTCGCCCAGGACTCCGCTCTGCACGCCCTCCATGAAGGCGATGTGCACGGAGGCGAAGTGCTCGTCCCAAGCGTCTTCGAGGAGGGACGCAGGAAGCACTGTGCGCCACCACTTGAGCAGCAGCGAGTCGAGGATGCGATAGGTGTCGACGTAGCGCTGGCGAGCCGCGGAGCCGCGCAGCCCGCGGTCGAGGAGCAACAACGTGCCGAACCGGACGTAGGCGCTGTCGCTGGTGATGAAGCGGGCTCCGAGGTCGAACCGATACCGGATCGCGTCCTGCAGGTTCTGCTGCGGCAACTCCTCGAGCGGCGGGATCCCCGCGCGCCACTGCTTCAGCCCCTGGCCGAGAGCCTCGTCCAGGAGCAGGTCCTTGTTGCGGAAATGCCAGTAGATCGAGCTGACCGGCAGACCGGAGCGCTCGGCCACCAGAGCAATCGTGGTGCCGTGGTAACCGCGCTCGGCAGCGAGTTTGAGCGCCACGTCGAGGATCCGTCGGCGGGACCTTTCGCCCTTCCCCCGAGATTTTGTGGCCAATTTGCGTGTTCCGCCTTGTCCGTTGTGGCCGATGCGGTCATACTATTTCTGTAGCGATCGCTACGGAGCGTCTCCCCCGTCGCTCCGTCGCGGTCGCTTCTTACTTTCGGATCCTGGCACGGCGGTCCGACGAATCCCGCCGATCCGCGCATCTCGCGGCGAGTGTCCCGTCACTGCGCAGGGATCGACTGGCTAGCCTCGTGCGGTGAAACCGTTCGTCCTGCTTGCCACCCGCGCCGAAGACCGCGCGGCAGACGAGGAGTACGCCGCGTTCCTGCGCTTCGGCGGCCTCGACGAGCCGCAGCTCCTCCGGGTGCGCCTCGAGCGGGACCCGCTGCCCGATTTCGAGCCCGGAGCGGTCTCGGGCTTCATCCTGGGCGGCAGTCCCTTCACCGTCTCCGACCCCGAGGAGACGAAGAGCGCAGCCCAGCGCAGGGTCGAGGCCGACCTCGGTCGACTGCTCGATGTGGTCGTCGCCCGTGACATCCCGTTCCTCGGCGCCTGCTACGGCGTCGGCACCGTGGGCCGGCACCAAGGTGCGACCGTCGACGCGACCTACGCCGAGCCCGTCGGTCCGGTGCGGGTCAGCCTCACCGAGCACGGACGCAGAGACCCGCTGTTCGGCGTACTCCCGGAGTCCTTTGATGCCTTCGCCGGCCACAAGGAAGCCATCTCCGGGCTGCCTGCCCATGCGGTGCACCTCGCCACCTCGGCCGGATGCCCGGTGCAGGGGTTCCGGATCGGGCGCAACGTGTACGCCACGCAGTTCCATCCCGAACTCGACGTGGCCGGACTCCACACGCGGATCGACATCTACCGGCACGCCGGCTACTTCCACCCCGACGAGGCCACCGGCCTCAAGGCAGCCAGCGCCACGGTCGACACCGCAGCGGTGACCGCGTTGACCGGGAGGTTCGTCGAGCTCTACGCCCGTGGATGATCGCCGGGGGCCGCCGCATCGGTCGTCGACGCGGCGCCGTCGATCGTGGACTGGATGTGCGTCGTCAGCACCTCGAGCTCGAGCGCCTTGCGCAGTCGCCGGGCGGCGATCATCTCGGCGCGGAACGCCTGCACCGTCGCGAACATCATCGCGATCATGACCAGGCTGAACGGCAGCGCGATCACGATCGCCGCGGTCTGCAGGGCAGTCAGTCCGCCGCCGCCGACACTCAACAGCGCGGCGGCGACGGCGCCGGCGAGGACGGCCCACATGACGCGCGACCACTTGGGCGGGTCGATGTCGCCGCCGGAGGCCAGCATGTCGACGACCAGCGAGCCCGAGTCCGCCGAGGTGACGAAGAACGTCGCGATGAGCAGGATCGTGAGCCCCATGACCAGCGCGCCGCCCGGGAAGGCGTCGAGCATGGTGAACAGCGCCGTCTCGGTGCCGACGGTGCCGTCGGCAGCGATCAGGCCTCCTTCGCCGAAGAGCTCACGGTGCAGCGCCGTACCTCCGAGGACCGAGAACCACAGGAACGTCACCAGCGTCGGAGCCAGCAGCACTCCCAGGACGAACTGGCGCACGGTCCGCCCCCTGCTGATCCGCGCGATGAAGACGCCGACGAAGGGGGCCCACGAGATCCACCACCCCCAATAGAAAGTGGTCCACGCGGCCTGCCACGCCTCGCCCTCCGCGCCACGGTAGGCGCTGACGTCGAAGCTGAGCCCCATCACGTTGGTGAAGTAGTCGCCGAAGTTCTGCACGAACTCGCGGAGCAGGAAGACCGTCGGCCCGGCGACCAGGACGAAGACGACCAACAGCCCGGCCAGGCCCATGTTGAAGTTCGACAACCACCTGATGCCGCGGTCGACTCCGCTGACCACCGACCCGATGGCGACTCCCATGACCAGCACGATCAGCAGCACCTGCACCCCCACGGAGCCGGAGGCGTCGTTCACCATGCCGGTGAAGTCCAATCCCGCGGCGATCTGCGCCGCGCCGAATCCCAGGGAGGTGGCGACGCCGAACACCGTCCCGACGACGGCGGTGATGTCGATCAGGTCGCCGAGCCGGCCTCGGACGCGGTCACCGAGCAGCGGCTCGAGCGCCCAACGGATCGACACGGGCCTGCCCTTGCGGTGGATCGCGTAGGCGATGGCCAGGCCGGCGACGACGTAGATCGCCCAGGCATGCAGGCCCCAGTGCAGGTAGGTCTGCGTCATGGCCCGGCGCGCGGTCTCCACCTCGTCGCCAGAGAACCCGGGTCGGGGGGATGCGTAGTGGTTCAACGGCTCCGCGACGCCCCAGAAGACCAGCCCGATGCCCATGCCGGCAGAGAACAGCATCGCGAACCACGTGCGCAGGCCGAACTCCGGCTCCTCGTCGTCGGCCCCCAGGGTGATGTTGCCGAAGCGACTGAACCCCACCGCCAGCGAGAAGATCACGAAGATCGCGATGATCAGGACGTAGTACCAGCCGAGGGTGCCGACGATCCGCGACTGCACGCCGCCGATGACATCGGCGGCGAGGTCGGGCGCGATGGCGGCGAAGAGGACGAACGCCACGATGAGCCCCATCGACCCCCAGAAGACGAGGGGTGCGGGCTTGGCGACGGGGTCGAGGCGGTCGCTGTCGGGACGTGCGCTGAGTGAGCCCATCTGGGCACCGTAGTCCTCCCTCTTGCCCTCCAGCACGGACGGGCGCATCGTGGAGCCCTTCACCTTCACCGAGGAGTGCTCATGACCCGTCACCGGATGGTCCCTGGACTCGTCTTCGCTGCCGTCGGTGCGTTGATGACCGCCCTGATCACGGCGATCTCGCCTGCAACCGCCCTGCCGTCGAGGGTCGACACCGTCTACGCCACATCCGCTGCCGCGCCCGGCGCCTCGGTCGCGATCGACACCAAGCGCAAGGTGAAGCTCCCCCGCACCGGTGGCAAGGTTCCCGTGCGTGTGACCGCCACTCCGGTCGGGTCCCGGTTGAAACTGACGCTTCGAGTCCACACGGGGTCGCGCTGGATCAAGTTGGCAAACAAGTCATGGGACGTGCAGACCACGAAGACTCACACTTGCAAGTTGCGCGTCCCACCGGAATGGCGTGCCGAGATGGCCGGCACGACACGCAAGGCCCGGGTCACGGCCGTGTTGCGGTCCCCCGGCGGCGACGTCGACCGGGCCAAGACCGTGTTCCGGCTGCGCACCTGAGGGGCTCCGGCGCGACCGGGTCGTTCAGTCGTCGATCCCGCGCGCGGCCAGCGCCTCACCCAGCCGGTCGGCGTGCCGCAGCGCGCGGATCACCAGAGGTACGGCGAAAGCACGAGGGCTGGCAGCGAGACCGCGTGCCCGCTGGGCGTCCCGGACCTCCTCCGCCAACCCGAGGATCACCGGCACCGACCGCAGGCTCAGCGCCAGGAGCAGCGCCACCCGATCGGGGTCGACGCCGAACCGGCGCAACGGACTGAGGACACGCACCAACGCGTCCACGAGATCCTGGGTCGGAGTCGTCAATGTGACCAGGCCGGCGAGCAGCACCAACACCGCGATGACGCCGACGACGACCAACGCCTGCTGCCATCCGGTGACGATCAGGTGGAACCCGCCTACGGCGAGCAGAAGCCACACCAGGGGCCGCAGCTGACGCAACAGGCTCTGGAGCCGCACCCGCGCGACGGCGTACGCCGCCACGACCGTGAGAAGGGCGACGGCCACTTCCCACGGGCGGTCGACCAGGACCGTCGCGAACGCTCCGACCACGAGCAAGAGGAGCAGCTTCGTGCCGGCGCCGGCACGGTGCACGACGGTGCTCCCCGGACGGTAGAGACCGAGCACGCTCACGTCATCGTCCGGAGGTAGAAGTCGATCGCCTCCGCGGGCGGCGCGTCGCACACCAGCCGGGCCGCGTCGAAGACCAGCACGCGCTCGAAGCCGGCCAGCAGCTCGAGATGGTGGGTCACCAAGATCACCTGTTGCGAGAGCGCGGCCACCACGGCGGCGACATGGGCGGCGTTGCGCCGGTCGAGCAACGTCGTGGGCTCGTCCATGACGAGGACGTCTGGCTCGGTGACCAGCACCGCCGCGAGCGCGAGGAGCTGCTTCTGCCCACCGGACAACAGGTGCGCCGGGTGATCGCGATGGTCTGCCAGCCCATAACGACTCATCGCCTCCTCGACGCGCGCATCGATCTCCGCGCGCGACAGTCCGCGCCTGCGCAGCCCGAACGCCAGGTCCTCACGCACCGTCGGCATGACGATCTGTGCGTCGGGATCGGTGAAGCAGAAGCCGACCTTGCGTCGTACGGCGCGTCCGTCGCGACGTGTGTCGAGTCCGTGCACGCGCACTGAACCGCTCGTCGGCAGCACCAGCCCGTTGAGCAGTCGCACGAAGGTGGACTTGCCGGACCCGTTTGCCCCGATCACGCCGATCCGTTGCTCGGTGAGGGTGACCGACACGTCGTGCAGGACCGTGCGCCGACGCTCGCCGTCGCCGTACGCATGGCTGACGGAGTCGACCTCGAGGGCGCGCTCAGGCCTGGACGTGCTCACGACGCCCGGTGGGAGTGCCGGTGCGGCCGCCGAGCAGTCCCGGATACCCCTGGTGGACCCCACGGGCCACCACGGCAGCCAGGACCGCCTTGATCGCGTCGCCAGGGATGAAGACCCACGTGGAGACGATCGCCGCCTCGACCGAGACGCGGGCGACCGCCACGATGCCCACGACACCGAAGAGGTAGAGCACGACGATGCCGCCGATCACGTTGGCGACGACCCCCCAGGAGAGCCGGTACGCCGGGCCGCCCCGCTCGGTCAGCCAGCCGACGACAAGGGCGGCGATGGGGAAGCCGAGGAAGAATCCGACCCGAGGCGTAGTGAACGCGCCGAGTCCGCCGATGCCTCCGGCGAGCAGCGGCAACCCGACCGCCACCAACGCGAGGAAGACCAGCATCGCGGCAAAGGCTCGCCAGGCGCCGAGGACCGCGCCGGCGAGCATGACGCCCAGAGTCTGGGCGGTGATCGGCACGGCGCCTCCGAACGGGTACAGCGCCGGCACCAGTCCCAGCGCCGCGATGATGCCGACGAACACCGAGATGAGCGCCAGGTCGCGGCTGCTGAACCTTCGGGCCGAGCCCGACTTCGTCTCTGTCATGCGCACACGATCCCACGCGGCACGGAGCACTTTCTCGCGCGTCTCAGCACAGCGGAACCCGGTGATCGTCGACCGGAACCAGCAGGCACGCCCGTGCGTCGAACAGACATGCGTCCCGCAGTCTTCGTCGCCCTCACCGTTGCCGCCCTGCCGGTGGTTGTCTCCGCGTGCGGAGATGCCGTCGGACCTTCGGAGCGGCACCTGACGGACAAGACGTTCGTGCTCACCGATGTCGTGTCCGACGAGCACACGCTCGTCCGTGGTGTCGATCCCCGGTTGACCTTCACCGACCGGACGGTCGAGGCACGTCCCGGATGCAACACGTTCAGCGGCCCCATGAGCATCGAAGGGTCCGTGCTGGTGGTCCGGGACCTGGCGGGCACCGACATGGGCTGCGACCCGGCCCTCATGGACCAGGACGGATGGTTCGCCGCGTTCCTCGCGTCGAGGCCCAGCTTCGAACTCGAATCCGAGACGCTGACACTGGCGTCGGATGACATGACCTTGCGCTTCGTCGAAGAGACCCTCCACGACACGGCGCTGGAGGGCACCGAGTGGCACCTGGAATCGCTGCACGACGGCAGTGACCCGCACGGCACCGTCGCCTCGGTGCCGGCCGGCGTACGGGCAGGGCTTCTGATCGAGGACGGCCAGATCCTGGTCAGGTCCGGCTGCAACGACGCCACCGGACCGGTCACCGTGACCACCGAGCAGTTCACGGCGGGTCGGTTGACCTGGAACCTGAAGGACTGTGACGGCGTCCGGGCTGACATCGAGGAGCGGTTCAGGCGCGTGTTGCAGCAACCCACGTCGTACGCCGTCGACGGCGCGACATTGACGCTTTGGGCCGCCGACGGGGACACCGGCCTGGGTTTCCGAGCGCCTCAAAGTCAGCACCATGGCTCCGGTGGTTGGGGAGGCGCGGGTTGAGGCATCACAGCTAGCGGCGTCTCGAAACCCACGTGCGCGGGGGTGGTTTCGAGACGCCTCGCCCATGGGGGCTCGGCTCCTCAACCACCAAAGGATTTTGGTGGTTGAGGAGGAGCGTGAGCACAGTCTCGAAACCCACGTCCGCGGGAGGTGGTTTCGAGACGCCTCGCCCAACTGG
>JBHWSH010000234.1:0-6309 GCA_043427135.1 Marmoricola sp.
GACCGTCTCGAAGGGTCGAGACCCCGGCCTACGCTTACGGGCGCCATGGCACCCACCGCACCCGCCGAGCTCCACCGCCGCGTCCTGAGCTGGTACGACGTGCACGCTCGCGACCTGCCCTGGCGTAGCGAGTCGGCGACTCCGTGGGGCGTGATGGTCTCGGAGTTCATGCTGCAGCAGACGCCCGTCGCTCGCGTGCTCCCGGTGTGGACCGCCTGGATGGAACGGTGGCCCCGGCCCGCGGACCTGGCAGCCGCCTCGACCGGCGAGGCCGTGCGGATGTGGGGACGGCTCGGCTACCCCCGACGAGCACTCCGTCTGCATGCCGCCGCCACCGCGATCGTCGCCGACCACGACGGTGAGGTGCCCTCGACCTACGCGGAACTGCTCGCGCTGCCGGGAGTCGGCGACTACACCGCGGCCGCGATCGCGTCGTTCGCCTATGGCCGGCGCGAGGTCGTGCTCGACACCAACGTGCGCCGGGTCCTCGCCCGCACGGTGAGCGGGGTGGAGTTCCCGCCGCAGTCGGTCACACGTGCCGAGCGAGACCTGGCAGCAGGGCTGCTGCCTGACAAGGAGGACGCGCCGGCTTGGTCGGTGGGCGTTATGGAGCTCGGTGCGTTGGTGTGCACGGCGATGAATCCCGCGTGCCCCCGCTGCCCGCTCGAGGACCTGTGTGCCTGGCGCCGAGCCGGCCACCCGGCGTACGACGGGCCGCCGCGCCGCGCACAAAGGTACGCGGGCACGGATCGCCAGTGCCGCGGACGACTTCTCGGCGTACTCCGTGACGAGCACGGACCCGTCGCGCGAGGACGGCTGGACACGGTCTGGACGGACGCGGTTCAACGCGAGCGGTGCCTGCAGTCCCTGCTCGACGACGGACTCGTTGCCGCGTTGCCGGGTGAGATGTACGCGCTGCCCGGCTGAGCGAACCGCCCGACCGGACGAGGTCCCGCTTCGGCCTCGCTCGGCCTGCCCGGGAGCGGTTCTTCCGGTCGGCGCGGCCTCCAGCTCGAGCGTGAACCGTCGGGCACACGGGTAAGCGTCGAGTCACAGGCACCAGCGAGGACAGGGGCACGACATGCAGTTCGACCTGAGCGGCAAGATCAGCGTCATCACCGGCGCCGGGAACGGCATCGGCCGAGCCAGTGCGCTGGAGTTCGCGTCGCTGGGGGCGACGGTGGTGGTCAGCGACATCGACGCCCAGGGCGCCGAGGCGACCGCCGAGCAGATCACCTCCGCCGGTGGCACGGCGATCGCCGTCACCACAGACGTCACCGACGAGCAGCAGGTCGCTGCCTTGATCGACACCGCGGTGCGGGAGTTCGGACGCCTGGACATCCTCTTCAACAACGCCGGCGGATCGCAGCCCAAGCCGACCGAGGACGTCTCGCCGGCAGAGTTCCGCGACGTCGTCGCCCTCAACCTGCACTCGATGTACTACGGCATCCACGCCGCGCTGCCGGTCATGATCAAGCAGAAGTCCGGCGCCATCCTGTCCACCACCTCCGGCGCCGGGCTGGGCGCCGTGCCAGGACTTGCGGCGTACGGCGCGGCGAAGGCCGGCATGATCTCCCTGACTCGCAACATCGCGGCCGAGTTCGGCCGCTACGGCATTCGCGCCAACATCATCTCCCCGGGCTCCATGGACACCGCACCGTTCCGTCAGTGGCTCGAGACATTGCCCGGCGGCGACGAGGACTACTTCTCCCAGATCCCGTCCGGGCGCCTGGGCAGCGGTGAGGACATCGCCCGCGTCGCTGCCTTCTTGGTCAGCGACTACGCCGACTACGTCAATGGCGTCACCGTCCCCGTGGATGGTGGGATCGCGGCCGTGCTCGCCATCCCGCGCACCTAGCCGGCTCTCAGCCCCGCTTGCCCCAGCGACCAGCGAACCCGCCTGGCGCACCGCTCGGCAGGGCCGTCTCCACCCGCTTCGCCAGCTCGCCGCCGGCTCCGCGGCGTACCTGCCCCATGAAGTCCACCATCGACTGCTTCTTGTGCTGCGGATGCGGCCCCCGCTTGTCGGGTACGGCGCACGCCAGCGCGAGCAACTCGCGGAAGCCCGCCAGGTCCGGTGACGGCGACGGGGCGTGATGCCGCACCTCCGACTGGAACAGCAGCCCAAGGTCCAGCAGGGTGTCGAAGTCGTCCTCCACCCAGCGGCGGTAGAGCCGCATCAGATAGTGGTGCCGCTTCTCCTCGGACAGTCCGGGCGTGTTCACGAGGACGGTCAGCGCGGTCAGCAGGCGCTCACGGTTGGGGCGGAACCGCAGCGGCCCCGCGGTCACGTGCGCCATCCACTTGCGGACGAACTCACGGCCGTCGTACGACTCGTAGTGCAGCAGCCGCAACCAGTCGGCGGCGTACGGCTCGATCGGCTCCAGCTCGGTGTCGACGACACGGTGCAGCTGGAAGCGGCGCTCGAGACCGGGACGCATGCCAGCTTTGCCGTGGGTGTGGCCGCGGAAGTACTCGCGGTTGTCGGCCTCGTCGATGACCTCCAACGCGACGAGCAGCTGGAGCTCCTCAGGGCTCAGCAACCGTTTGAAGTGCGTGACGTCGCCGTCCCACTCTGGTCGGCTGACGGCCTCGGCGGACTGCAGCACCACCGCCGGTACGCCGGCCGGCACCTCGGCGAGCAACCGCGTCCGGTCGATGTCCAGGATCTCGTCGGCGTCGATCTGGAAGACCCACTCGGCCCAGTCGAAAGCAGCGAGTACGCCGGTGAGCAGGTTCGCGTTGAGGACCTGACGGGCGTTGAGGTCGTCGGGCCGCTGCCCATGCCAATAAGCCTCATCGCAGACGACATACGTCGCATGCGGGTGCTGCGCGAGGTAGGCCTCGACCGCCGGCTCGGGCGCATCGAGGAACAGCACCACGTGGTCGATCCCGGTCGCGAGGTTGCGGGTCACGAAGCGCTCGACGTTGGCCAGCGAGTCCTTGACGGTGCTGACGGTGAACAGCATGCGACTCCTCGGGCCGGGTGCGGCTCGATCGTATCCGCCGACCCCGGCGATCGAGCCGTCTCCGGCGATCGAGCCGTCTCCGGCGATCGAACTTGTCGAGATCCGCGGGGCCAGCGGTTCAGACGCCCCGAATCTCCCACGTCGCCCTCGGATCACGGGGAGAGTTTCCCTTCCACTCCACGAGGCCCTCATCGCGCAGCGCATTCAGGGCGCGCAGAGTCCAAGGGCGTGACCGTCCTAACGCCTCCTCGAGTTGCCCCGTGCCCACCGGTCTGCCGGCTACACGGAGTTGCTTCAGCACGGCCTCTGCTCCTCGCGGGAGCCTCTCTCGCACCGCAGGGTCCAGGCGAGCGATCGCCGCGAGCGTCAGGCGGACGCTACCTGCGGTCTGCTGATAAATCGGATCGGTCAAACCGTTGGCCCGCATCTCGTCGAAGATTCGCTTGATGCCCTCACCAAGCTCTTGCGTGATGCCCAGGTCGCTGCAGACGCGAGCGATGCGTGGATTGCGCGCGTAGCGCGTGATGTTCAGCGGCTTCGTTGGATCCACCACTCCTGGGAAGCGACCTGGGCTTTCGATCTCAATCCGGTCGGGGAAGATCTCGACACGAATATGGTCGCCCGCTGCGCTGTATGAACGGTGCACCACGGCGTTGACGAGACCCTCCAACCACGCATCGCGCGGGACAATCGGTGTACCTCGGAACCTGCCGTCCGACTGAAGAGACCGCCGCTGCGGCATCCACGCATCGATGAGTTCACTCGCCGCGGCGATAGCCACGGGCAGGGACTGCTCGCATCGGACGTCGTGTCCCTCCAAGAGGGACTGCCGCGCACCGGTCCCCCGCTCGGCCGAGCCGTACTTCAGGACTCGCACATGTGCATGAGGCAGCAGCCGAGTGGGTCGCGGGGCGAACAGGAGGTAGGCGCCGACTGTCACCTGCCCCCGTGCCGTAAGAAGATCCCGTGCATGGAGAGGCGCGGCGATGTCTCCATTGGGATCCGCGCCGAGCACCTCGTGGAATGCGATGAGTTGTCTTCGATCGAGATCTGCGATGTCGACGTCTGCGAGGGGGCGAGCCTCGTAGTGGGATCCCCCGCGGTCGTAGCTCAGTTCCTGCCGCTCATGAGGTCCGAGCCTGATAGTCGAGTCGCCAACCCGCAGGAAGGCTTCCCCGTTGCTCATCTCGTGCATGGCTTCTCCAGGGGAGACCGACGCGATGAGCAGGCTCGCCGCACCGCCGGCCGCATCGACCACGTCGATTTCGTCGAACTGCACCCGCACCGGTGGACTGAGGTGGCTCAGGGTGGCTCGGCGTAACTCGTTGATGCGCGAGGTGTGTGACCTGATGTCTTCCACCGCACCCTCGCTCAAACCCACGACCACTACGCCGCCTTCGGCATTTGCAAAGCCGCAGAGTGCTTCGGCGAACTTGCGAGCGCTCACCCGTACGGACTTGCGCTCGAACCACTGGTCTTCCAAAAGCGACAGAAGGCGGGACGCGCGTTCTGCAACCGGTGCAGCGAGGCACGCGTCTACATGCTTGGACGACATGCACTCACTCTAACATTTTTAGAGTAGGTACGAGCGGGTCGGAGGGCTCACGGGCACAATGCCCCCTACGATGAGCCCGCCACGCCACCCGATATCAGGAGCCAGAATGACCGAGTCCCCCGCCCGCCAGCAGCGCTTCGCCGGTCGTCGGATCGTGGTGACCGGGGCGAGCGGCGGGGTCGGCGCGGAGTTGGCCGAGCTGTTCCGGGCCGAGGGTGCGACAGTCCTGGCGACGGACGTGACTACGCGGGACGGCGTACACGCTCTTGATGTGGCCGACGATGCTGCCGTGGCTGCGTTCGTGCAGCACGCCCTCAAGACCCTCGGCGGCATCGACGTGCTGTGCAACGTGGCCGGCATCCAGGAGTTCGCCACAGTCGAGGAGCTGTCCGGGACCCTGATCCGACGTCACCTCGACGTCAACGCTGTCGGCCCGCTGCTGCTGACGCGGGGCTTCGCGGCAGCTTTGGCCGAGTCTGGCGGCAACGTCGTGTCGGTGGCGTCGATCTCGGCGCTGATGGGCCAGCCGTACAACACGGCGTACTGCGCGTCGAAGGCCGCGTTGCTGCTCGGCATGCGCGCCCTTGCGGTGGAGCTGGCCGGCCGCGGCGTACGCGTCAACTGCGTCTCCCCCGGCGGCATCGCGACGCCGATGATGGACCGCGCCGCCCAGGGGCTGCCGGAGAACGTCGACTGGAACTTGATCGCCAAGAGCCAAGGCGTCATGCCCGGCTTCAGCCCGCCGGCCGACGTCGCCGAAGCGGTGCTGTTCCTGGCCTCCCACGCCGCCGCGTCCATCACCGGCTCGAACTTGGTGGTGGACCGCGGCGTCATCTGGTGACACCGGTCGACATGCTCTCTGCAGTGTCCGTACAATTGTCCGTACGACGCAAGAGGAGATCGCGATGTCGACACCGTCTGCACGGCTCGAGTTCCGCATTCGCCCGGAGCGCAAGTCGCGGATCGAGCGCGCTGCGGAGCTCTTGCAGGAGCCGGTCAGCGAGTTCGCACGGACAGCTGCTGAGGAGAAGGCCGAGCGCATCATCCGAGAGCACGAGGCCACGACGACGGTCCCGGCCGAGTTCTTCGATGATCTCGTCGCTGCGTTGGACGGCCCGCCCCACGCCAACAAATCTCTGGGGCGTGCGGCTGGACAGATGCGCGAGACGCTGACCCGCAGCTGAGCATGCGTTTCCACTCTGAGCGTTTCGATCCGGATCGCCATGTGGTCGGCGGATTCAGCTGCGGCGAGCCCTCCCTTGATGCGTGGCTGCGTGAGCAGGCCATTCCCTCCGCTGCGCGTCGTACCGCTCGGACGTGGGTCTGGACCGATGAGGACGACACCGTTGTGGCCTACTACGCCTTGGCGGCGCACAAGGTGGCTCGCTCCGACGTGCCCTCGAGGCTGGGACGCGGCGGCCCCATCGAGATCCCGGCAGTGCTTCTGGCCCGCTTGGCGTTAGCTGAGTCGCTACGCGGCCGCGGCCTCGGCCCCGTCCTGATCGCCGACGCTTTGCAGAGGGTGGTCGATGCGACGCAAACGGTCGCCGCGCGCCTCGTGGTCGTCGACGCACTGCACGAGCGGGTTGCTGAGTTCTACGAGACGTTGGGCTTCCGTCGCATCCCCGGGTGCCTGCTCCTGGTACAGAAGGTCGCAGACATCGAGGCTGCTCTGAGCGAGCCGTGACGGCACAGATCATGCAGGGCGGCACCGGATCCACCACGAGAAGGTGCCGTTTCGCATGATCTGCGCCCAAGAGCGCCGGGTACGCCGAAGGGCCAGAT
>JBHWSH010000235.1:0-3673 GCA_043427135.1 Marmoricola sp.
AAAGTTGCCCGTCCCCTGACTCCCGCGGCCTCAGGTCACCGGCGCGAAGTCGTCCGGGTCGTTGGTGAGCGCCACCTCGAGCGCTGCCTGGATGTCCTCGTCTTCGACGGTGTAGGTCGCGTCGATGCGCTCCTCGGCATCCGCCAGGTCGTCGTCGTCGAGGCCGCCGCCCCAGCGGCGCCACAGCGTGGTGGCCACCGACAGCTTCGTGGCCCCGAGGTCTTCGGGCCGGACGTTGCCGGCGACCTCGGCGACCCGGAACCAGCCGTTCGGGCCGGCGCGGCTGGCCAGCCGCCGCGCGACGACGCCGGCCTCGTCCTCGACGTCGTCGACTAGGTCGAGCAGCGCCTGCAGCGCGGCGCTCTCGTTCCCGATCTCGTGGCTGTAGGAAACGGCCACGGTGGTCAGGTGCACGATCTCGCGCAGCGCGGTCCGGGCGGCGTCGGCGGCCGCGGCGATCCGCTCGGCGTCCAGCGCCGCGGCGAGCTGGACGGGCGCCCGCTCACCGGTGCAGGCGATCCGGCTCTGGCCGGTCGAGTACTCGACCGGGAAGGCGCCGTAGTACTCGCTCGCCGGGACCGTGTTGGCCAGCTGGCGGGCCGCGGCGTGCTGGGGCTCTCGGTCGAGCCGGCAGAACGGGAAGGTGCCCAGCGTGTGGAGGTGGCGGTCGGCGTCCCGGCGGTAGGCCACCCAGGCGCCGGTCGCCGGCAGGTGGCAGGGCACCGGCGTGTGCTCCGGGCGCGGGTTCGCGGTCACCACGACTTCACCGAGCAGTCGCAGTGCTCGCACCGCGGGACGCCGTCGCCGTACTCGCCGTAGTGGCGCTCACGGGCGTGCCCGCAGCAGTCCAGCAGCTCCTGCGGGTCCGGCAGGGAGCAGGGGTGGTCCTCGAGGTCGGCGCTGGCTCCGCGCCAGCCGCACGTGCAGCCGGCCTCCCAGCACGGCGAGTCGACGTCCTCCGTCGGCACGAAACCGTCCGGCGCACAGTCGGCGCAGATCCACTCCCCCACGACGTTCCAGGAGGCCCAGAGGTTCACCGCGGTGCTGCCGCAGCTAACGCATCGCCGCGCGGCCCGGTCAACGACGACCGCCTCCGGTGCCGGCGTGCACGCCGGGCACGGGCCAGGGCTGCTCCACGAACTGCAGCCCTCACACCGGGACCATCCCCAGTCGACGACCGCCTCTGGCCGGACCACCTCCGCGACCCGGCTGGCCGGCCCGATCAGCACGCCGCGCTCGCCGTCGGGCGCCTCGAGGGTGACGGCGACGCGCTCGGCAGTCATCGCTCCGCAGGCACAGCGTGGCGCGCCAGGGCGGACGACGTGGGTGCATCCATCGCAGGTGTGCGGGGTCGCGACGATCGGCCCGAGGCCGGCCATCAGGCGGCCACCGCCCCGGTCAGGGTGGGCGCGCAGGACGCGCAGCGGGTCAGCCTCGGCGCGCGCGGCAGCGCCACGATCCGGGCGTCGACGGGCTGAACATACGTATCGGTATGTCCACTCAAGCGGCGGACGGGACGGAGATACGGAGACGTAGGTCCGATGGCACTCCAGGCAGGCGTGTCGACGCCCACAGCCGTTCGGGCGTCGCGAAGCCGCTCGAACAGGCCGTCCAGGGCGACCGCCGGCGGGACACACGTGACGCTCAGCCCCCACTCGGTCGGCTCCTGCCCGACGGCGGCCAGGAGTAGCCACGCCCGGAACTGATCGCGCAGCGGGAGGTCGTTCGGGTCCTGGACGTCGTACAGCTTCTTGAAGGTGTTGCGTGAGCCCACGACGACGCCGAACTGGGACCGGATAGCCGTCACCAGTGCGTTCAGGCCTCCGGGAACTTTCGACATCTCGACCATGAGGCCCTCGCCCCACGAGACCTGTCGCGTGACCGCCATGCGTCCTCCCAGCCCTCCGACGGTGCCCGTTGGCACCGTGTCAGAAATGCTAGGGATGTCGAAGTTGACATGCAAGCCGTTCACCCGTCAGGGTTGACCTCATGTCAACTCAGACACCGGGTCAGGTTGTGCGCAAGGCGCGGGAGGGGCGCGGCCTCTCGCGTCCAACGCTCGCGGACCGCGCCGGCGTCTCGATCAGCACCGTGGCCCGCCTCGAGCTCAACGATCGGCTGCCGTCAGCCCGGGCCCTCGCGCGGATCGCGCGCGTCGTCGGCGTGGACCTCGATGCGCTGCTCGACATGTCGGAGGCAGAGGAGCCGGCCCGGGCCGGCGCTGCGTGACCGAGGGCAGCGAAGCGACGCCCTCCTGAGACGCCTCGGGCCCGGCGGTCCACGCCGCGCCGGGCCCGGGAGCACCCCCACCCCGCAACAGGACAACGCCGCCCGCTCCAGACCCCCGAAGGCCTGGACAGCAGCGGGCGGCGCCGACAGAAGGCGAGCCTATCCGTGGCCAGCACCGAGAACTTCCGCCGACACCGTGCCAGCGAGAACCCCGACGGGCGCCCCGTCCAGGACCTGGTCGACGCGCACGCCGCGACCACCCCCGCGCCGCGGCTGGCGGCGTCGGCATGAGCGACACCCGCCTGCACCCGGCCGCGCCTGGCGCGGTCCGGACGGCGACCGAGCCCACCCGTCCTCGCCGGTTCAGCGTCCCCGACCGGCTCACCTGCCGGGCGATGTCGGGCTGCGTCTTCTCCCCCGGCCACGGCGGCACCTGCCTGCCCCGGCCTCCGCGCACCTCCGGTGGGCAGTCGTGACCACCGCGGTGCTGGAGCTCGCGGAGCCCGGGCTGCTCACGGCCCTGGCGATCGCCTACGACAAGGCCGGCGTCCGCGACCGGGCGCTCCGGCTCGCGCACGCCTCGGAGTTCGTCGGCCGGCCCCTGGCGACGACCGGCGAGCTCACCCGCGACGAGGCGCTCGAGCTGCGCCGCCAGCTGCAGCGCGGCGGACCGGCCCGCTGCAACCTCGACGGCCGGCTGCTGAGCGACCACGACCGCACCGTCATCGCGCAGTTCGGCGCCGAGCTCACGCAGCGCGCCGCGACGTCGACGTCGACCGCGACGTGCTCATGCGTTGACGGCGGCTCCCCCGGGATCCCCTCCCCGTGCGACCCGGCTGGATCCGGCCGCTACTGCCCGCCGGCGATCTGCTGGTGCGGCTCCTGCCCCTGGTGGGTCCCCGCGCCGGCGCCGAACTACGCCGCGGCGGTCGCGAAGCTCGCCGAGGCAGGTGCCCGGTGACCGCGCTCCCCGTCTCGGAGTGGCGCGACGTCGCCCGGCTCGACGTCGCCCTGCTCGACCCGGCCGCCCTCGCCCCGCACCCGCGCAACGTGCGCAGCGACCTCGGCGACCTCACGGGACTGACCGCCTCCATCGCCGCCCAGGGCGTCATCGAGCCGCTGACCGTCGTCGAGCTCGAGGACGGCGGCTGGCAGATCGTGGCCGGCCACCGCCGCGCGGCCGCCGCGATCGCCGCCGGCCTGGACCAGGTCCCCTGCGTCATCCGCCGCGACCTCTCGACCGACGTCGACGCCGACCACACCCAGGCCGAACACGTCGGCGCGATGCTGGCCGAGAACCTGCAGCGCGCCGGCCTCACCGCGGTCGAGGAGGGCCGCGGCGTCCAGACGATGCTCGACCTCGGCGTCGACGTCGAGACCGTCGTCGCCCGGACCGGCCTCGAGCGCCCCCGGGTGCTCAAGGCCGCCGGCGTCGCACGGCTCG
>JBHWSH010000236.1:0-21416 GCA_043427135.1 Marmoricola sp.
CCGTTCACCGGCGTCACCGACCTGTCCCGCCGCGCCGACCTGACCTCGGCGCAGCTCGAGGCGCTGGCCACGGCCGGCGCCTTCGATGCCTGGGGACTCGACCGCAGGCAGGCGCTGTGGGCGGCGGGTTACGCCGAGAGCCCCGAGCACCTGCCTGGCATCACATCCGCACCGCCCGCACCTGTCCTGCCCGGCCTGAGCGAACCCGAGATCACCCTGGCCGACCTCTGGGCCACGGGCGTCTCGCCCGACCGGCACCCGGTCGAGCACCTCCGCGACGACCTGCGGCGCGCAGGCATCCGTTCGATCGCCGAGCTGGCCACCACCGAGCCGGGCCGACGTGTGCACGTCGCCGGACTGATCACGCACCGGCAGCGGCCAGGCACCGCCATGGGTGTCACGTTCCTCAACCTCGAGGACGAGACCGGCATGCTCAACGTGGTCTGCTCGATCGGCGTGATGAAGGTCCACCGACAGGCCGCGCGCAACCGCGTCGCCGTCGTCATCCGCGGACGCCTCGAGCGCAACGAGGGCGTCACCAACCTCGTCGCCGACCGGGTGGAGGGCATCGACGTCGTCGTCCCGGGCGCCGGTGCGGTGCTGCAGGCACGCGCGTCGTCACGCGACTTTCGCTGAGGAGAGTCGGTGGTCACCGAAGGCGCCGCGGTGTCGGACTCGACGACTCAGACAGCTTCCACAGTCACGGCGTCGGCGTTGGCCGCGAGAGCTTGCAGGTCATCGCCATCGGAGGTCAGGACAGTGCCGCCCGGTTCGGCGATCGCGACGACCAACGCGTCGACGGCCGACCCCTTGCGCGCCGTGGTGCGCAGCTCTGCGGCCCGCCGCGCGATCCGCTCGGAGACCGAGGATCGCAGGTCGCACGTCTCGAGGAACCGGTTGGTGTTGGCGTCACGATGAGCCGACCCGGTCAACGACTCGGCGAGCACGACGGTCGGCACGACCGCCGGCCAAGGTGGACCTGCATCCGTGGCATACGCCTACTCGACATCCGCGCCGATCGGACATCTCCGGCGCACGCTCTGACATCCTGAGCCCATGCCTGCACCCTCGCGTCCAGATCGATCCTCGAACGTCGGGGCACGGCGTTGATCGAGCAGTTGATCGAGCAGTCGATCGAGCACCGCGACGGCGTCTTCTACCTGCAGACAGCCCACACGTCGTACTGGTTCGCCCTCACCGAGCACGGGCACCTCGAGCACATCCACTACGGGCGTCGACTCCCCGTGCAGGACCCGACCGCGCTGCGCTGGAAGCGCACGGCTCGCGGCGGATCGAGCGTCGCCTACACGCCCGAGGACGTCCGCTACAGCCTGGACACGATCCCATTGGAGTACAGCGGGATCGGGCAAGGGGACTACCGGACCAGCCCCTGCGAGATCCGTTCGTCACGCACCGGGTACGACGTCGACTGGCGCTACCACTCACACGAGATCGTGCCCGGGCCGACACCTGCGCGCACCCTGCCGACGGCGTACGGCACCGACGACGAATGCACCACCCTCATCGTGACGCTCGTCGATGAGCGAGCGGGCCTCGAGCTGCGCCTGCATTACACGGTGTACGCCACGACCGACGTGATCACGCGACGCGCAGTCCTGCGCAACACCGGCACCGACGAGGGCCACGAAGTCACGGTCGAGAAGCTGATGAGCTACCAGCTCGACCTGCCCGACCGCGGCAGCACGCTAACGACCTTCGACGGCTCCTGGATCGCCGAGACCCACGCACACACACGGCCGATCGGCCCCGGCACGGTCGGTGTCTCGAGCACCACCGGCAGCAGCAGCAACCGCCACAACCCCGGCGTCATCGTGGCCGAGGCGACCGTCGGCGAAGACCACGGGCGGGTGCACGGATTCAACCTCGTCTACAGCGGCAACCACGCCACCACCGTCGAGCGCAGCCCGTCCGGCCTGCTGCGAATCGCGGGCGGCATCAACCCGCAGGCCCTCTCCTGGCCGTTGGCGCCCGGCGAGGAGCTCGAGACACCCGAAGCCGTGCTCTGCTTCTCCGACGAGGGCCTCAACGGGCTCTCCGACCGGATGCACCGCTTCGTGAACCGACACGTCATCCCGCAGCGCTACCGCGAGACCCCGCGCCCGGTCGTCTACAACAGCTGGGAGGCGGTGTCCTTCGATGTCACCGAGCGGCGGCTGCTCAAGCAGGCCAAGCGGACCGCCGACCTCGGCATGGAGCTGTTCGTCATCGACGATGGCTGGTTCACCCGCCGCGACGACGACACCGCCGGCCTCGGCGACTACACCGTCGACACGGCCAAGTTCCCGAACGGCCTGAACGCCTTCGTCTCCCGGCTGAGCGACCTCGGCTTGGCAGCCGGCATCTGGGTCGAGCCGGAGATGGTCAGCGAGGACAGCGACCTCTACCGCACCCATCCCGACTGGGCGCTGCGGCTGCCCGGCAAGCCGCCACGGCTGGGCCGTCAGCAGCACGTCCTGGACCTGTGCAACCCCGACGTGTGCGACTACATCGTCGACTCGGTCAGCGCGCTGCTCGACTCCGCCGAGTTCACCTACGTCAAATGGGACATGAACCGGCACATCGCCGATGCTCACTCCCCGCACGTACGCGCCGCAGGCATGACGCTGCACCAGTACATCGTGAACCTGTACGACGTGCTGAGGCGGATCTTCGAGCCGCGGCCCCACGTCCTGCTCGAGACCTGTTCCAGCGGTGGCAACCGCCTCGACCTCGGCATGCTGGCCCACAGCGCCATGATCTGGTCCTCCGACGACACCGACCCGATCGAGCGGCTGGAGATCCAACAAGGCCTGTCCAACCTCTACCCGCTCAGCGTCATCAGCGCCCACGTCACGAACGCGCCCCACCAGCAGACGCTGCGCGACACTCCGCTGTCCACGCGGTTCAATGTCGCCTGCTTCGGCGCCCTCGGTTACGAGTACGACCTCGAGCAGCTCACCAGCGAGGAGCGCAAGGAGGTGCGGGAGCAGATCGCGTTCTACAAGGAGCACCGCGACCTGTTCCAGCGCGGTCGCTTCCGCCGCCACCCGCGTCCGCGCCCGGACCGGTTCGTCTGGCAGGTCGGCGACGGCGACCGAGCGATCGTCGGCAACTTCCAGCGACGCGTCCCGGCGGCTCCCGAACCCGACCTGCTCTCCATCGCCGGTCTGGACCCGGAAGCGGCCTACCGGGTCCGCTCCAAGCCACAGCGGTTGATGATCGAGCGCTTCGGCGACCTGATCAACCACGTCACCCCCGTCCGGCTGGACCCGCGCGGCCTCGTGCTCAGCACGGCCGCGCGGTATCTCAGCCTGACCGATGCACCCGAGGAGTACGCCGGCACCGGGGCTCTGCTCGCCGAGGGCATCCGGCTGGACCATCAGTTCTCGGGCACCGAGTACCACCCCGGACTGCGGATGCTCGGCGACCACGGATCGACGCTGTACGTCGTCGAGCGAGTCCAGGAGAGGCCATGACCGAACCCATCACCGGGCCGGCGACCGAGCCGATGAGTCGACGCCAGACGTTGCGCAACCGCTACGGCTTCGGCATCGGCACGCTCGGCCGCGACGCGGCGTACACGATGATCAGCCTCTATCTGATCTTCTACCTCAGCGACGTCCTGGAGGTCTCCGACCGAGTGCTGGGCGGGGTCACGGTCGTGCTGGTCGTGGTCCGGGTCTTCGACGCCGTCAACGACCCGTTCATGGGCATCCTCATCGACAACACGGCGCACCGCCACGGCAAGTTCAAGCCCTGGATCGTGGGCGGTGCGCTGCTGTCGTCGGTCTTCATGGTGTTGATGTTCTCCGGTGTCGGCACGGACCTCGGCGACCTGGCGTTCGTCCTCACCTTCGGCGCGATCTACCTGCTGTGGGAGATCACGTTCACCGCCAACGACATCGGCTACTGGTCGATGCTGCCGGCGCTGACCCAGGACCAGAAGGAGCGTGAACGCATCGGCGCGTTCGCTCGGATCTGCGCCAACATCGGCACGTTCGCGATGGTGGTGGCGATCGTGCCGCTCAGCAACGCCCTGGCCGGGGTCGTCGGCGACCTGCCCACCGCCTACCTCACGCTCGCAGTCATCCTCGTAGTGCTGTCGCTGGTGTTCCAGGGCGTCATGCTCGCCCTCACCAAGGAGGACCCCGGCATCCCGGTGCGGCCGCAACGCACCCACCTGCGCGACCTGGCCCCGACGATCTTCCGCAACGACCAGCTCATGGCCGTCACCGTCGCGCTCGCGCTGTTCATGACGGCGTTCACCACCACGGTGGGCTTCGGCATCTACTACTTCACCTACATCTGGGGCGACGAGAACATGTACGCCGTGTTCGCGGCGGTCCTCGGCGTCGCGCAGCTCACCGCCTTGGCGGCGTACCCGTGGCTGAGCAGGCGGTTCGCCCGCGAGCAGCTGTTCCGGGGCGCGATCGTGTCGGTGGTCGCAGGCTACGTGCTGTTCTACCTGGCACCGACCGGCCAGTTGGTGCTGATAGTCGTCGCCGGGCTGGCGATCTTCGCCGGACAGGCCACCCTGCAGCTGCTGATGCTGATGTTCATCGCCGACACGGTCGAGTACGGCCAGTGGAAGCTGGGGCGGCGCAACGACAGCATCACGCTGTCGCTGCAGCCGTTCATCTACAAGCTGGGGTCGGCGGTCTCCAGCGGTGTCCTGGGCTGGACCGTCATCGCCTCCGGCATGAGCGCAGCAGACACGCACGAGGACATGACCGACGGCGGCATCGCCTTGGTCAAGGCGGCCATGCTGCTGCTGCCGCTGGTGTTGATCGTCGCGAGCTACCTGGTCTATCGCCGCTACTACCGCCTCGACGCGTCCCGCTACGCCGAGATCCTCGACGAACTGCAGGCGCGGGACGGTCACGTCGAAGACCCGGTGCCGTGATCACGCGAGACAGTCGCATCCGCGATGTCTACGCCCACCCGCTCGGCCGCGACATCGTCGACAAGCTCCTGCTGCAACTGGGCCGCTCCGAACGATGGGTGACCAATCCGCTCATCGGGTCGCTACGCCTGCGCTGGCTGACCCGGCTCACCGGCGGCCGCGTCGACGCTGCCTTCATCGACACCCTGGTGCACCTGCTCGCCCAGCATCCTGACGTCCCGGTAGACGACCTCCTTCCATCAGCGCCGATCACACGGGCCTGGTGGAAGGAGGCCGTCTTCTACCAGATCTACCCGCGCTCGTTCTCCGACAGCGACGGCGACGGCATCGGCGACCTGCAAGGCATCATCGACCGCCTCGACCATCTCGAGGACCTGGGCGTGGGCGCGGTGTGGCTGTGCCCGGTCTACGACTCCCCGGGCGACGACAACGGCTACGACATCCGCGACTACCGCGCGATCCTCAACGACTTCGGCACCATGGCCGACTTCGACCGGCTGCTCGCCGAGCTGCATGGCCGCGGGATCCGTCTCGTGATGGACCTCGTCGTCAACCACACCTCCGATGAACACCCGTGGTTCCAGCAGGCGCTCGCCGACCCGAGCTCGCCGTACCGGTCCTACTACTTCCTGCGGCCGGGCCAGGGCCCCGACGGGCAGGAGCCGCCGAACAACTGGACGTCGTTCTTCTCCGGCTCCGCCTGGCGGCACTACCCCGACCAGGACCTGTGGGCGCTGCACCTGTTCTCCGCCAAACAGATGGACCTCGACTGGGACCACCCGCCGATGCGCGCCGAGATCGTCGACATGGTCCGGTGGTGGCTCGACAAGGGCGTCGACGGGTTCCGACTCGACGTCATCAACTACATCTCCAAGGCGCCCGGCCTGCCCGACGGCAACCCGATGATCGGCGAGCTGATGCGCTACACCGGCGTGGAGCACTACTTCGCCGGCCCCCGCCTGCACGAGCACCTGCGGCAGCTGCGCGCAGAGGCGTTCGCGCCGTACGACGCCGTGGCGATCGGCGAGACGCCGGGGGTGGGGGTGGAGCTGGGCAAGCTGCTGACCGGCGAGGACCGCGGCGAGCTCGACATGATCTTCAGCTTCGACCACCTCGAGGCCCCCGGACGGGTGCGGTTCGACGACTACCGCTACGACCTGAGGCACCTGCGCCGCATTCTCGAGAAGCACCAGACCGCGCACGGCAACCGGTACTGGACCGCGCTGTTCTTCGACAACCACGACAATCCGCGGATGGTGTCCAAGGTCGACCCCCGCCCTGAGCACCGGGTCGCGGTCGCGAAACTGCTGGCAACGATTCAGCTGACCTTGCGCGGGACGCCTTTCCTGTTCCAGGGCCAGGAGATCGGCATGGTCAACCAGGCCTTTGCTTCGGTCGACGAGCTGCGCGACTTGGAGAGTCTCAATCGGTACGCCGAGCTCCGCCGCGACGGGCGGACGGAGCAGGACGCACTCGCAGAAGTACTCGCCGGCAGCCGCGACCACGCCCGCACCCCGATGCAGTGGACCAGCGGACCCGCCGGCGGTTTCACCGACGGGACACCGTGGATCGACGGGGACGGCGACCACCTCCACTGCAACGTCGAGGACGCACGCCGTGATGGGCACTCCGTCCTGTCCTGGCACCGGGATCTCATCGCGCTGCGCAAGGAGCATCCGGCGCTGGTCTACGGGTCGGTGGAGTTCGGCGGACCCAGGCGCGGCTGGGTGTGGAGCTACGTGCGCCGTCTCGACAACACGCAGGACGGCGAGCGCGCGGAGGACGTCTTCGTGGTGCTCAACCTCGGCGACCAGCCGCAGCGGTTCCCGACGCCCGATGCGGCGTACCGTCTTGCACTGTCGAGCGGCGCCCGTGATGACGCGATGCTGGCCCCCTACGAGGCGCGCGTCTACCTACGCTCCTGACCAGCCCTCCTACGGGTCTCAGCCCTTATACGTCGAGGGGCCGGCGTCGTCGGACGGCGCGGCGTCCCGCTCACGCACCGCCTGCCGGAAACCGACCTCGGCAGCGCGCTGCTGGAACGCGTAGCCCTCACGTGTATGTCGGGCAATGCCGTCGAAGACGGTGCTGATCATCCGGCTGTTCTGCACGCCCTGTGCCAGCAGCGCGGAGTTGAGGGCGAGCTTGACCATCATCAGCTGGTTGAGCGGCATCGCCGCGATGCGCTGCACCAGGACCTCGGTGCGCTCGTCGAGCTCGTCCGGCTCAGGAGCCTCGATCGCAAGGCCCCACTCGGCGGCCTCCCGCCCGGAGAGGCAGTCGCCGGTGAGCAGCAGCCGCTTGGCCCGCTGGTCGCCGAGCCGGTGCGCCCACAGCCCCGCGCTGGGCACACCCCACACGCGCGTCGGCGGGTAGCCGATCTTCGCGTCGGCTGCGATCACGATCTGATCGCAGTGCAGCGCGATGTCGGTCCCGCCTGCCACGCAGAAGCCGTGGATTTTGGCCACGGTCGGCTTGTCGGCATGCAGCAGCGACGCGAACCCGCGGGTGAAGCGGCTCATCATCGCGTAGTCGACCATCGGGTCCCAGGTCCGCGCCGGGTCGTGGTTGGCCGCCAGCACGGCTGGATCGAGCGCCGTGCCCGCCGTCCCCCGGCCGTCGCCAAAGTTTGCGTCCCCCATCTGCTCGGCGCTGGCCGCCAGGTCGTACCCACCGCAGAAGCCCTTGCCCCGCCCGGAGAGGACGATCACGTGCACGCGCGGGTCCAGGTCGGCACGCTCGACGGCCGCGGCGAGCTCGACCGGTGTGTCCGGGGTGATCGAGTTGCCCTGGTCGGGTCGGTTGAACACGATCCGCGCGACCCGCCCGTCGCGCTCATAGGTCAGCGTGCGGTAGTCGGGCACCTCGTCCGACGGCAGATGGGCACCGGCGTACGCGGAGTCATGAGCGTTGGCGTCCGCCCGCCAAGGCGCTGCGCCGCGTTGTTCCTCGGTTATCGTTCGATCCTCGGCACCAATCAGCGAGTCGAGACGGTGTAACGGATCAGGTTCGGGTCGGCGTTGATCTGCTTGTTCGTGAACTTGATCGTGTCCCAGCCCTTCTTCGAGTACAGCTCGGTCTGGTCGGCGTGCCACGGCGAGTTCGGGTTGGTCGACTGCGAGTAGCCGAGCAGCTGACGCCCACGTGGCCCCTTCTTGCCGAGCTTGACGGCCATCACGTACGACGCGCCGTGCTCGATATTGGGATAGCCGACGCCGGCGACCCGCGGCGCGGTGATGACGTTGAACGCACCGACCTGGTCGCGGTCGCCATGGATCGCGATCGGCGTACCGGCCCGGGACTCGCTCTGCACGTCGCCGAGCCGCGCGTCCAGCGGAATGCCTTCGAGACGCTGGACCGCGTCCGCCAGGGCCTTGAGCACCGCAGGATCGTCGACTGCCAGCTTGCGCGGGGTGGTCACCGGACGACGGACTTGGAAGGTGTCGGCGAACTTGATCCCGCCTGCGACCGCGAACTCACGGAACAGGTGAGCGCCCCGGCTGCCCAGGTTGGCCTTGAGATCCCACTTGGCGAGTGCCTCGCAGGCAGCAGTCAGGTCGACCGTCTGGCCGTCGCTCGCCGCGACAGAGGGCGAGCGGCGGCACGCGGCCACGAGATCGTCGCGGACCAGCTCACCACCGTAGACGCGGTTGTTGAACATGACGTTCCACAGCCGCTTGGGGTTGAAGCCCTTGCCGGCCAGGCCGTCGGTGCCGGCCATCCGCTCCTGCACCATCAGCAGACCCAGACGCGTGCGCAGCGAGCGCGAGGTGCCCTCGTCGCCGATGATCCGCGCGAAGCCGCTCAGCGGCGCCTTCGGGTTGGCCAGCCAGTGGCTGTTGTTGGAGTTGGTCACGTAGTCGTCGCGGAATCGAATCGGCAGGTTCTTCGGGCCGAAGATGCCGGGCACGGCCGCGTCACGATCGGTCCCCGGGTCGCACGCGGTGGTCGAACCGTCGAGGACCGCCACGCCCTGCGCGCCATAGATGAACGAGCCGGTGCCGTCCAGACATGCCTTCGTCTTCTCCGGGGTCACGTGCGGCACCACGGAGTGGTCGGCGTACATTGCCTCGCCGCGCGAGTCGGCGGCGATGACGTTGACCCACGGCAGGTGCTGGTAGCGGTCGAGCTTCTTCTTGAGCTTGCGCACGGACTTCGCCTGCCCCATGGCCATCCACCCGTCGACGGCGCGCGCGTTGGTCGCGTTGATGTCGGTGATCGCGTACGCCGTGGTGGTCGACCACGGGAACTGTGCGTTGGACAGGACAGGGCCGAAGCGCGACTCGTAGATGGTCTTCGACACCTCCCCGACCGACACGTCGCGTTGCGTCATCTTCTCGGCCTTACCGTCCACGACGTACGACGTGGGGTCGCCCGGGACGAGCTCGAGCTTGCGCAGGACGAAGCGACGGGCAGTGGAGACCGTGTGGCTCCAGCCCATCGTGCCGTTGTGGCCGATCTGCACCATCGGGCTGCCGATGAGCGAGACGCCCTCGACGTCGTACTTGCCGGGGATGGTCTGGTGAATGCGGTAGAAGCGCTCAGGACCGTCCCACGGGAAGTGCGGGTTGCCGAGCACCATGCCGCCGCGGCCCACCACAGCCTCGTCGCCGAGGCCGTAGGCGTTGCTGCCGATGCCGGCCGACGTGCCGTCCGGGTCGGACAGCACGTCGGGGACGTCCTTGGTGCCGCCGCGGACAGCACGTGCCGCGACTGCCGACGGCGGTGTCGCGCCGACGATGTTGCCCAGGAACGCGCGCTGCCCGGCGCGGATCAGGCTGGCGTGCAGGTTGCGCCAGTAGTCGAACTCGCTGATCTCCGTGACCCAGCCTGCGTCCTTGCAGGCAGGGTCGGTGATCTCCTTGGTCGCGATGAAGTGGTTGTAGCCGGCCACGAAGCCGCGCACGAGCGCGCGAGCCTTCTTGGTCGGGGAGTCCACGCCGTTGCGCTTGCCCTCGAGTAGCTGCTCCACTGCCTTGCTGGCCATCACGTTGCGGTAGAACAGGTCACTCTGCACGTTGGAGTTGCTCGCGCCGAAGTGCTCGGACCGGTCGCCGTTTGAGGTGGCGATCGACTCCGCGATCACGCACAGGTTGTCCTCGGCCTGCACGAAGCCGCTGCCGAAGCCCAGGTCGGCGAAGCCCGACGCCTTGACGTGCGGGACGCCGTACGACGTGCGCCTGATCTTGGCGGTGTAGCCGCCGTCCGCGGCTCGTGCGGTGTCCTCTGCCGCGCCGGGCAGTCCCGTCGCTGCGGCGGTCGGCAACGCGAGCAGCGCCGCCACCATCGAGGCCGCAGCTCCCGCCGCGATCCGGGCGCGCGTGTTGATCCGTACCACCAGTGTCCTCCCGATGTCGTGACCGGCAATACCCCCCACCGGTTGCACGCAACCTACGCTCTGGGAGGGGTCCGTGACACGGCCGACGCGCGATCCGTCGGCTACGACGCCGGGGTCGGGGACTTCAGCGGCGCGTGAGGACGACCCGAACCGGAGTGTTCGGCTGCAACGGGCGCGTCTGCGGGGTCACACGGACCTTCACCCGGCCCGACTTGCGGGCCGTCACCTTGGCAGGTCCGGTGCCGCCGTCGTACCGCACGGTGAACTTCTGGCCGGGCCGGAACCACTTGGGCGTGCGGACCACTGCGTCGTTGCCCGCGACGAGGGTGAAGCCTCCCTTGTGGGCGCCGCGGAGCGCGCTCCATGCGTGCTGCGTGGATCGCTTGTTGTTCACGCGCCAGCCCCACTGCGTCCAGACTTTGTCGATCGAGCGGTAGCGGGCCTTCTTGGGCACCGCGCGGCGCTCCGCGAACACGGCCATCAGGGAGGGCAGGTACTCGCGGAGGTGCTGGGACCAATACGGCCAGGTGTGCGTGCCGTTGCCGTAGTCGGTCAGCTGGTAGGGCACCTTGGCCGCGTCCGCCGCGTCGGCGAAGAACCTGGTGGACAGGTGCGTGATCGTTTCGATGGCGACCGATCCTGGGTTCGGCAGCGGCTCCTCTTCGAGTTCTCCCGGAGTTCCGCGCGCGGTCCACAGGTGCAGGTCGGTCGCGCTGAGGTTGGTCACCAGGTCGGCGGGGTTGTGCCCCTTCCAGATGATCGAGTCGAGGACCGGGTCACCGAACGCAGCGAAGGGCTGTACGCCGTTCAGCCCGGTCATGATCGCGCCGACCACCGCTGATCCGGCAGTGGCCGCCAGGGGGTTGCGCGCGATGTCGGGAGCCCCGGAGAAGGAAGCGGCCGAGACGAAGAGGTCAGGGTGCCTCGCGGCGTAGCTGAACGCGCCGAAGCCGCCCTGGGACAGCCCGGCGATGGCACGACCGTGGCGTCCGGGGATCGTGCGCAGGTTGTCGTCGATCCACGGCACCAACTGCTCGATGTGGAAGTTCTCCCAGTTCGCCTTGCCGAGCGGCGTCGTCTGGTCGACCCAGTTGGTCCACCACGACCCGCCGTTGCCTTCGTAGCCGCCGTCCGGCATCACGACCACGAGCCGCAGGTCCCTGGTCGATCGGATGACGTCGCCGTTCTCCAGCCAGTCGGTGGCGCCGCCGCTGGTGCCGTGCAGCAGGTGCAGCACCGGGTAGCGCCGCGTCGAGTTCTTGTAGCCGCGGGGCAGCAGCACGGTCACCCGGACCGGCTTGGCCAGCTCGTCGGTGCGCACCGTCAGCCGCCACTGGCGCGCTCCGATGTTGTCGGCGGCGAGCACTTCGAGCCCGCGTCCGTCGCGGAACGGCACGGCCACGGGACGGCTGACCGCCTCCGCATGCCTCGCGGCCGGGACCGACGTCGTCGGCGAGGCGCTGGCGGGTGCAGCCCCGAGCATCAGGGTGAGGAGCAGGACCAGTCCGAGAAAGTTGCGCAGCATAACTGGACAACGGGCGCCCGCTCGAGGGGCTACGGGTGAGCCCGGTCGCACCATCATCAGTTCGAGGAGATGCGTACGGCGACGAGGGCGACGTCGTCCTCACGCTGGGCCGGGAGCATGCGTTGCAGCAGCTCGTCGCACAGCTGCTCGAGGTCGAGGTCCTTGCTCAGCAGGACCTCCAACACCTCGGCCAGGCGCTCGATCCCCGCATCGAGGGGCTGGCCGCGACGCTCGACCAGGCCGTCGGTGTAGAGCAGCACGATGGAGCCCGGGGCCAGAGGCAGCGACGACTCCGAGCGGCTCGCATGGGGGTCGAGGCCGAGCAGCAGCTCGGGATCGGAGCGGGCCAGTAGTCGGACGACCCCTCCGCCGCGTGCCTCGGGCTCGGCGACCAGTGCCGGCGGATGCCCGGCGCTGGCCCAGTGCAGGATGCCCGCGCCGTCCCCGGCACCGAGATCGACCCGCGCCGCGATGACCGTGGCGGTGGTGTCGATCGACAGTTGGGCCATTGCTTCGTCGACCCGCTCGAGGAGCTCTGCCGGTCCGGCGCCCGTCGTGACCGCGATCCCCCGCAGCAGGCCACGGATCTGGCCCATGGCGGCGGCAGCAGCGCTGTCGTGACCCACCACGTCGCCGATGACCAGGGCCATCGAGCCGTCCGCCTGCAGGAAGGAGTCGTACCAGTCGCCGCCGACCTGCGCCGCCTGGGCAGCCGCGACATAGCGCACCGCGACCTGCACACCGGGCATCTGCGGCGGGGCGCTCATCATGCTGCGCTGGAGGATCTCGGCGAGCTGCCGCTGCTGGGCGTAGAGACGGGTGTTGTCCAGAGCGAGCGCGGCTCGTCCCGCCGCCTCCTCCAGTGCGCGCACCTCTTCTGCGGCGAAGGGCGCGCTCCCGGCAGACCTGAAGACCGAGAGGAGTCCGACCGTGCGGCCACGGGCCCGCAACGGCACCACCGCGCCGCTGTTCGGTGCCAGGGCAAGACAGGCGTCTCGCGCCTCGCCGGGCGCCAGGACGGCTGCGATCGCCTCGGTGGCGCCTTCGGGCACCACCAGCACCCACTCGTCCTGGAAGGCCCGCGCCGCATAGGAAGTCTCGGTCAGCGCCTGGATCCGCCCTGCGGCGTACCGCTCGACGAGCGGACGCCGCTCGGGGTCGGCATGCCACCAGGCCGCATCTCGCAGGTGGCGACGCCAATCGGCACGGTCGGCCAGTTCGCCGTCGACCAGGGAGACGATGCACCAGTCCCCCAGCTCGGGCACGACCACACGAGCGAGCCGGGCGACGGCCTCCTCGCTGTCCAGCGTCTCGCTGAGAGCATCGCCGAGCTCGACCATCAATGCCGTACGCCGCGAGGCTCGCTCGAGCGCCTCGCGTGCCCGGCGCTGCTCGGTGATCTCCAGGAAGTAGACCGTCAGCCCTTCCGTGCTGGGCCAGGCGTGCACGTCGTACCAGGCATCGAGCGGCGGCGGATAGTAGGCCTCGAAGGTGCTGGGCTCTCCGGTCTGCATCGCCCCGCGGTAGTGCCGCTCGAAGTCGGTGCCCACCGCTTCGGGGAAGAGCTCCCAGACGTTCGCTCCGACGATGTCGGTGCTGACCGCGCCGAGGAGACCTTGCGCGATGGCGTTGGCGAAGGTGAACCGCCACTCCGGGCTGAGGTGGAAGACGACGGTCGGAATGGCTTCCAGCACGCGCGTGACCCGGGCTTCGCCTTCGTGCTGCGCAGTGGAGTCCGATGCCGCGCCCAACACCCGCGTCGCCGTACCGTCGGGTCCGGCCAGGGCTTGCCCGCGCGCCGTGATCCAGCGCAGGGCCCCACCGGGCAGCACGATGCGGTAGTCCAGGGTGTAACCGCTGCAGGAAGCGATCGCTCCGTCGAGCGCCCTGGCGACGCGCTCCCTGTCTTCTGGATGGACGGCCGCGTCGAACTCGGCGAACGTGCCGGCGAAGTCGTCGAACCCGAAGATCTCGATGAGCCGGTCGTCGAAACGCACCTGGCCGGTCTCGAGATCCCAGTCGAACGCACCGACCCCGGCGGCGTCGATCGCAAGCTCCCAGCGGACGCGGTCCTGCTCAGGAATGCTGCCCGCACGCGTGTCGTCGCCGCCCACTGAGTCCCTCTGTCTTGCGGCGAGCTCCGGCACCCCCGACTACGACCGCTCTATGACTTTCCCACACCCGAGACGGCGACGTGGCCGGCATCACCGTGTTGCCTGTCACGACCGGTCGTGAACCGTTTGGAAGACGCCTCTCGCGGAGTAGGTTCGACAGTGAAGACAGATCGTTCCAACAGCTCGCGATCCGGGTGCGGAGCGGTCACCGCTCACCAGTCGAAGGACCGACGTGACTACCGTCGCAGAACGCACCGCCCCGACCGTCTCCGCTCCTCGGATCGAGCCCTGGCAGGGGTTCAGCGCGGGTGCCTGGCGCGACGAGATCGCGGTGCGAGAGTTCATCAACGCCAACTACACGCCGTACGGCGGCGACGCGTCCTTCCTCGTCGGCCCCACCGACCGCACCACTCGGCTGTGGGGTCGTCTCACCGAGATGTTCCCGACCGAGCGGGCACGCGGCGTGTACGACATCGACACCCATGTCCCTGGCGCGATCACCAGTCACGGTCCGGGCTACATCGACCGCGACGACGAGATCGTCGTAGGTCTGCAGACCGACGCCCCCCTCAAGCGCGCGATGATGCCCAACGGCGGCTGGCGGATGGTCGAAGACGCGCTGGCGGCGTACGGCTACGACGTCGACCCGCAGGTGCGTGAGGTCTTCACCAAGTACCGCAAGACCCACAACGACGGCGTCTTCGACGCCTACACCCCGCAGATCCTCGCCGCTCGCAAGGCCGGCATCATCACCGGCCTGCCCGACGCCTACGGCCGCGGCCGCATCATCGGCGACTACCGCCGCGTGGCCCTGTACGGCGTGCAGCGGCTCATCGACGCCAAGCGCGCCGACCACCACGCGCTGGACGAGCAGCCCTCCACCGAGGACGTCATCCGTGCCCGCGAGGAGATCGCCGAGCAGATCCGGGCACTGGAGGACCTGCGGACGATGGCGGCGTCCTACGGCTTCGACTTCTCCGTGCCGGCGCGCGACGCCCGCGAGGCTGTCCAGTGGCTGTACTTCGCCTACCTGGCTGCGACCAAGGACCAGAACGGCGCGGCGATGTCGCTGGGTCGCACCAGCACGTTCCTCGACATCTACTTCGAGCGCGACCTCGCCGCGGGCACCCTCACAGAGGAGCAGGCCCAGGAGCTGATCGACGACTTCGTGATCAAGCTGCGCATCGTCCGCTTCCTGCGCACCCCGGCGTACGACGCGCTGTTCTCCGGCGATCCGACCTGGGTCACCGAGAGCATCGGCGGGATCGGCCTCGACGGCCGGCCGCTGGTCACCAAGACCTCATTCCGCTACCTGCAGACCCTGTACAACCTGGGGCCCGCACCGGAGCCGAACTTGACGGTCTTCTGGTCACCCGCCCTGCCCGAGGGGTTCAAGAAGTTCTGCGCGCAGGTGTCCCTGGACACGAGCGCGATCCAGTACGAGTCCGACGAGCTCATGCGGCCGCGGTGGGGGGACGACACCGCGATCGCGTGCTGCGTCTCCCCGATGGCTGTCGGCAAGTCGATGCAGTTCTTCGGCGCCCGGGTCAACCTCGCCAAGACCCTGCTGTACGCCGTCAACGGAGGTCGCGACGAGGTCAGCGGCAGGCAGGTGGCTCCGGAGGCGCCGGCCGTCGAAGGCGACGTGCTCGACTATCACGACGTGCGGAGCAAGCTCGACACGATGATGGACTGGTTGGCGAGGACATACGTCGACGCCCTCAACGTCATCCACTACATGCACGACAAGTACGCCTACGAGCGACTCGAGATGGCGCTGCACGACTCGGAGATCCACCGCACGATGGCGTGCGGCATCGCCGGACTCTCGGTCGCGGCCGACTCGCTGTCGGCGATCAAGCACGCCCGGGTCGAGGTCGTTCGCGACGAGAGCAGCCTGGTGGTGGACTACCGCACGACCGGCGACTTCCCGACGTACGGCAACGACGACGACCGCGTGGACGCCATCGCGGTCGAGCTGGTCGAGTCGTTCATGGCCAAGGTGCGACAGCACCGCACCTACCGCGACGCCGAGCACACCCAGTCGGTGCTGACGATCACAAGCAACGTCGTCTATGGCAAGGCCACGGGCAACACCCCCGATGGTCGCCGCGCGGGCGAGCCCTTCGCTCCTGGAGCGAACCCGATGAACGGCCGCGACCGGCACGGCATCGTCGCCGCGGCTCTCAGCGTCGCGAAGATCCCGTTCGACGCTGCCCGCGACGGCATCTCGCTGACCACGACGGTGACACCCGCAGGCCTGGGCCGGACGCGGGAGGAGCAGATCGCCAACCTGGTGGGCGTGATGGACGGCTACATGGGCGCCGACGGCTTCCACATGAACGTCAACGTCCTCGACCGCAGCACGCTCGAGGACGCGATGGCTCACCCGGAGAACTATCCGCAGCTCACCATCCGGGTCTCCGGCTACGCCGTGAACTTCGTCCGGCTCACCCCCGACCAGCAGCGCGACGTGATCAACCGGACCTTCCATGACGGTCTCTGATCTGCGCG
The DNA here is from genome assembly GCA_043427135.1 of Marmoricola sp. Lineage (GTDB taxonomy): Bacteria > Actinomycetota > Actinomycetes > Propionibacteriales > Nocardioidaceae > Marmoricola_A. The sequence goes on from JBHWSH010000236.1 coordinate 16,395, forward strand.
GCTCGCTGGTTGATCCGCGCTGCGAGGCGGTGCGCGGTGAGGCGGCCTCGACGGCGGTGGACCCCTTGACCGGGTCCGTGCACTCGTGGGACATCTCCACCGGCGTCGACGGACCCGGCACACGATTCGTGCTGTTCACGGCCGGTTGCCCGTTGGCATGCGCCTACTGTCACAACCCCGACACGCAGACGATGCGCAATGGCACGCGCACCAGCGTCGACGACGTCTTGCAGCGCATCGGCCGCTACCGGTCGTTCCTCACCACCGCGGGCGGGGGCGTGACGATCTCGGGCGGTGAGCCGCTGCTGCAGCCTGCCTTCACCGGGGCGGTGCTCGCCGGTGCCCAGGAAATGGGGCTGCACACCGCGCTGGACACCTCGGGTGCGTTGGGTGCTCGCGCGTCCGATGCGCTCCTCGATGCGACCGACCTGGTCCTGCTCGACATCAAGGCGATCGACCCCGCCCTCTACAGCAACCTCACCCGTGGACGGCTCACCCCGACGTTGCAGTTCGCCGAGCGTCTCGCCCGGCTCGACAAGTCGGTCTGGGTTCGGTTCGTGTTGGTGCCGGGCTGGACCGACGCGCCTGATCACGTGCGCCGCCTGGCGTCGTACGTCGCGGGGCTGGGCAACGTCGAGCGCGTCGACGTGCTCGGTTACCACCGACTCGGCCGCGAGAAGTACGCCGAACTGGGCATGGCCGACCGACTGGACGGAGTGCCCGCAGCCTCGCCAGAACTGGTCGTCCGAACCCGCGACATCTTCACCGAAGCGGGGCTCTACGCACCCTGATCTGCGACGGGTCGAGGACGCTCCGGCGTTCGGGTAGATGGCCGCGATCCCATCGATCGGCGGACAGACGACGATGGGCCCCGGTCTCCCGGGGCCCCTCGTGTCATTGCTGTGTCAGTCGCCGACCTTCGCCAGCGCTTCGGTGGCGGCGCGGCTCGTCGCGCGCGCCGCGTTGGCCAGGCTGGTGCCGGTCGCCTTGAGGCTGCTGGTCACCGTCTGTCCGGCGTTGCTCGCCTGGGTCGCGACCGTCTTGGCCTTGACCGAGGCGATGTTGGAATAGCGCGCCGCATCCTGAGTCGAACGCTGGCGGTCGATCCGGCGGGCGAGATCGCGCCCACGCCGGACCATGTCGGCGTACGTCTCGTCGATACGTCGTGCGACGCCGTCTCGGAGCTCCTCGGGGTGCTCCTCGAGCCGATCGATGCGACGCTGCAGCTCGGCGAGGCGCTCCCTGCCTTCGGCGGTCCGCTCACGGACCTCGTCGAGAGATCCGCGGACGACCTCCGCCGCTCTGTCGGTGACACCGACGGCGGCGAGGACGGGGTTGGGCATGTCGATGGTGCGTGCCATGATCGCTCCTTCCTGACCTGGTTTCGCCAGGCCCGGCTGGGGTTCTCACTGCGGCGCTTCCGATACGTGCGCCCACAGTGCAGGCACTTGATTCCTACCCGGAGCAGCCGCCACGCACCCGTCGACAGACGGTGAGACGTGTCACTGCACCTCCGTCGCACCAGTTCGTCGCCCGTGCGAAGAATCAGCCCCCAATCAGCGAAAACAGGGGCCACTCTTTCGCCCAGGCGAAAGACCAGGCGGTGACTTCGTCGTGCCCCTCGACCGCGGTCCAGCCCGCCAGCCCGCGGGGCGGAGGACGTGACGTCGTAGGGTCGAGTGCCATGTTGGGAGTTCGGCAACTGCACCGGGTGTTCGGGGAACGGACCGCCCTCGACCACGTCTCCTTCGACGTCCTACCCGGCCAGGTCACAGGCTTCGTCGGCGGCAACGGAGCCGGCAAGACCACCACGATGCGCATCATCGTCGGGGTGCTCGCCCCCACGTCCGGCGAGGTTCTGTGGGACGGCGCACCTCTCGACACCGAGTTGCGTCGGCGCTTCGGCTACATGCCGGAGGAGCGCGGGCTGTATCCCAAGATGGCGCTCACCGACCAGCTGATCTTCTTCGGACGCCTGCACGGCATGTCCGGCAAGGCCGCAGCCGACCGCGCCACCGAGCTGCTCGACGCCCTCGGCCTCGGCGACCGGCGCAGTGACCTGCTCGAGACCCTGTCGCTCGGCAACCAGCAGCGCGTCCAGATCGCAGCGGCACTGATGCACCGGCCCGCCGCCCTGATCCTCGACGAACCCTTCAGCGGACTAGACCCCATCGCGGTCGACACCATGATCGCCTTGCTGCGCGAGGAGATCACCCCGCAGATGCCGGTGCTCTTCAGCAGCCACCAGCTCGAGCTGGTCGAACGCGTGTCCGACCAGCTGGTGATCCTCTCTCATGGTCGCGTCGTCGCTTCGGGGACGGTGGCCGACCTGCAGGCAGGTCAGGAGTCGCTCTACCGAGTCCGCCTCGACGGCGCCGGCCCCGAACGCGTCGGCTCGGTTCCAGGCGTACGACTCAAGTCGACGGAAGGAGACGCGGCGATCATCGCCGGTGAAGGCACGCCCGCTGCAGAGCTGCTGGACGCCATCCGCGGCGAAGCACCGGTGGCGGAGTTCACGCACCTCGTACGTCCCCTGGCCGAGATCTACCGAGAGGCGGTCCAGTGAGCACCCGCACCCCCGCGTGGCGGATCGTGGCCGAGCGCGAGATGCGCACCCGCCTGCGCGACAAGACGTTCTTGCTTTCCACCGGGTTCACCCTTCTGCTGATCGTGGGGGTGATCGTCGTGAGCGCGTTCTTGGGCGCCCGTGGCGACCAGTACGACGTCGCAGTCGGCCCCGGCGTGGACTCCGGCATCACCGACCTGGCCGCAGAGCTCATCGTCCACACCGTGGGCGAGGGCGCCGAGCTCGAGACACGCAACGCATCGGATGCCGACGCCGTGGAGCGTCTCGTCGAAGGCGGCGATGTCGACGCCGGGCTCGTCGCCACAGACTCGGGCCTGGTGCTCCTCGGAGACGACGGCGTCGACCCCGCCCTCCAGGCGACCCTGACCACGGCCGTCGGGGAATGGGTGCTCAACAGCAACGCCAGCGCCGCCGACGTCGACCTGGAGGCACTGCGCAGCGGCACGAGCCTCGACGTACGCCTCCTCGACCCCAATGCCGACGAGGCATCGGCTCGCTCCGGCGTGGCCTTTGCCTTTGTGATCCTCTTCCTCCTCACCGCGATGACGTTCGGCATGACGATCGCCGCCAGCGTGGTGCAGGAGAAGGAGAGTCGGGTGGTGGAGATCCTCGCGGCCGCCGTCCCGATCCGAGCGCTGCTGTGGGGCAAGATTGCCGGCAACACCGCGCTGGCGGTCGGTCAGATCGTGCTGCTGGCCGTCGTGGGTGTCATCGGACTGATCGTCACCGACCAAGGCGCTCTGCTGCGAGGTGTCGGCTGGTCGATCCTGTGGTACATCGGGTTCTTCGTGCTCGGCTTCGTCACGCTGGCGTGTCTGTGGTCGGTCGCCGGGTCGCTGGCGGGCCGTCAGGAGGACCTGCAGTCCACGACGCTGCCGGGTCAGATGATCCTGTTCGTGCCCTACTTCGTGGCGATCTTCGCCGGTGAGCAGGTGCGCACGATCATGTCGATGCTGCCGATCGTCTCCTCGATGATCATGCCCGGGCGCATGGCCGAAGGGTCCGTCCCGTGGTGGCAGGTCGGTGTCGCGGTGGGTGTGACGCTTCTCGCTGCCGCGCTCTTCGTCCGGCTCGGTTCCCGCCTTTACGAGCGCACGCTGCTGCGTACGGGCAGCCGGATCACCTACCGCGACGCGTGGAAACTACCGACCGACTGACCTCGCATGGCACGAGGACGTGCTCGGACCCGCTAGAGTTGTCCAGTCGGCCCGATCCGTTCTGCCTTGGCCGGCCAGCGTCATCCACCGAGCGCCGCGGAGCAACGCGTTCCGCGCCGGGCAGGACGCCCACCTTGATCTTTGGAGTTGAACCACGGCGCGCTGCGCCGGCTCACCTATGCCTTCTTCGTCTGCACCTGCATCCGTCCCCACGACCTTCACCGCTCTCGGCGTCCCTGCGGCGCTCGCCCAGGTCCTGACCCGACAGGGCATCACCAGCCCGTTCCCCATCCAGACCGCGACTCTGCCGGACTCGCTGGCCGGGCGCGACGTGCTCGGCCGTGGCCGCACCGGCTCGGGCAAGACCTACGCCTTCGCCCTCCCCGTCGTCGCGCGGCTCTCCGAGGGGCAGGTACGCCGTGAGACGCTGCGTCCGCGAGCGCTGATCCTCGCGCCGACCCGCGAGCTGGTCACCCAGATCCATGCGACCGTCGAGCCGCTCGCCAAAGCCGCGGGTCTGCGCACGGTCACGATCTTCGGAGGCGTCAAGCCCGGCGCCCAACAGAGCGCGCTGCGCAACGGCGTCGACCTCGTCGTCGCCACCCCTGGCCGGCTCGAGGACCTCGCCGCCGGCGGCTACCTCAAGCTCGACCGCATCGAGGTCACCGTCCTCGACGAGGCCGACCACATGGCCGACCTCGGTTTCCTGCCGGCCGTGCGCCGCATCCTCGACAAGACTCCTCGCGGTGGTCAGCGGCTGCTGTTCTCCGCCACGCTGGACGGCGCGATCGACGTGCTGGTCTCGCGCTATCTCTCGGAGCCGGTCGTGCACAGCGTCGACTCCGCCGCGTCGCCGGTCGCCAAGATGGACCACCACGTCCTGCACGTCACCAAGGACGGCCGTCTGCCGGTCATCGCCGACCTGGCTGCGGCCCCCGGCCGCACGGTCGTCTTCACCCGCACCAAGCACGGCGCCAAGGCGCTCGCGCGCCAGCTGCGCGCACGCGGCGTACCGGCTGTGGAGCTGCACGGCAACCTGTCGCAGAACGCACGCACCCGCAACCTCGCGATGTTCTCCGACGGGACCGCCGCCACCTTGGTGGCCACCGACATCGCCGCGCGCGGCATCCACGTCGACGACGTCAACCTGGTGCTGCACGCCGACCCGCCGGTCGAGCACAAGGCCTACCTGCACCTATCGGGACGCACCGCACGCGCCGGAGCTGCAGGCACGGTGGTGACGATGATGCTCGACGCCCAGGTGCACGACGTCAGACT
>JBHWSH010000237.1:0-2616 GCA_043427135.1 Marmoricola sp.
CCCTGTGACGACTGCTTCACGGGGTGTTAGGTGCTGGTCAAATAAGCCTTGGTTCCGACATGTCAGTTCAACTCATCGGCACAACCGCGCCACTGTTTTTGCTGAGCCTCTGCTTGTTCGTCGTCTTAGTTGGCGGTGTTCACTATGTGAGCAGCCGGCAGGCCGCGGCGCTTCACGCAACCAGTCTCGACGACATCGTCTGGTAGCGTCCGCGGGCGTGGTGTAATTTCACCGGCTTGTCCGGTGTGATCCCGGGTGGCCATCGAGGTGTATGGTCGAGGTGGAGTTTGGCGGCTTCAACCACGGCCCACACGGAGACCCCGATGACTGTACAGAGAGGGTATTCGCCTGACGGTGCCGCGTCGTGGTGGGCGATCAGGCGGCGCGGGTTTCGGGTTGCAGTGAAGCAGGTTTTTTCGTCTTTGTCTGCGGCTCTCCTTTCGGTTCCGGTTTCGGCAGTCCGTCAATGAAGGTGCGGATCGGCGTACGGCCGCTCATGCCTCGGCCCTGGTGCGGGCGGGCGGTGTTGTAGGTGACGAGCCAGGCATCGAGTGCGAGCTGCATCTCCTCGATGGTCTCGAACCAGGTGCGGCGCCCCTCGACACGGAAGTGCTCGTCCAGCGCGGTACGGTGGAAACGCTCGACGATGCCATTCGATTGTGGCCGCTTCACCCGGGTTGTGCGGTGGGCGATCTCCTCGAGTTGCAGGAACAGCTCGTAGGGATGCTGGTCGGGACGCCCGCAGAACTCCCGGCCGTTGTCGGAAAGCACCGTCTCGATCCTGCCGCCGTGGTCCTCGAAGGTGGGAATGACGTCGGCGTTCATCAGATGGACACCTCCGCTTACCGCCCCATAGCAACGCTCTGGCCCTGAGGAAGAGGGCAATGCCAGTCGGGCAGCGGCCTTCGGGGTCGTTTCTGTTGCTGATCCGGTCAGATCGGAGGTCGATCGCCGTCAGGCGGGCGCAGCTCGGCTGTCGAGCCACCTCCATCGGGTCATGTTGTAGACCATGTTGGCCAGCGTGATCGCCGCCCGTGCACGCGCCAGTCCGATGGTGCGGATGGTCATGCCCATGCGGGCCTTCTGCTGCGCGAAGACATGCTCGACCTTCGAGCGCACAGCCGACTTGACGGCATTGGCGCGGCGGGTCCGCGCCGGCATCGGACGGCCGCGGGGCTTCTTGCGGTGGATGCGGCTGACCATGCCGCGGGCGTCGAGCCACGCCTCGTTCTCCGCCGAGCGATAGGCGCTGTCGGCCCAGACCGAGCGCGACGTGTTTGTTCTGGCGATCAGCCCCTCGCGGAGTTGCCCGCCGTCGTGCCGGGCGGCATCGGTGATGACCTGCCGACGGATCAGCCCATGCATCCGGTCGATGGAGAGGTGGGACTTGTAGCCGTAGACGGGGATCGCGATGTCGATCGGCTTCGAGCCGTCGGCCCTCACCTTCGCCTTGGAATATTTGACCGTCCAGCGACCGTTGACGTCCTTTTGCCGCGCCTTTGCGGGCTTGTCCGGCCAGATATCCGCGGCGGTCCGACCCTCCTTGATCTGCGCCTTCTCGCCGTCGGTGTTGCGCTGCCGCGGCGCCGCCACGAGGGTCGCATCCACGATCTGGCCGCCACGCGGCAGATATCCCGCTGCCGTGATCGCCCGGTCGAGCTGGGCGAACAGCGCGTCGAGCGCTCCGGCCGCGATCAGCGCTTCGCGAAAATCCCACAGGGTATTGGCATCCGGCACCCGGTCTTCGGGTCCGAGCCGGCAGAAACGCATCCACGACAGCCGGTCACGCACCAGGTACTCGGTCTGCTCGAGCGAGAGCCCGTGCAATGATTGCAGCACCAGCATCCGGAACTTCAGCACCGGGTCGAACGGAGGCCGGCCACCCTTCCAGCGCGGGGGCCGACCGAGAGCCTTCTCCAGCACCGGCCGAAACATCTCGAAGTCCACCGTCGCCGCCAGCGTCTCGAGCGGATCACCCTGCGCCGAAATCTCCGCCAGCCGCTCCGTGATCGACCAGAACCCCAACTGACCCGCCATCGCCGCCCCCCCGTTCACCGCAGACGAAGTGAATCACGAACCGACGCTCCGTGCGAGGTTTTCGGAGGTGTCCGACTGGAGGAGCGTCGTCGGCCTGTAGCCGGCGGCATCAGACATGAGACCGGTTTCGTGCCCGCAGTCGGACGTTTTGACATTGACGTGCGTCGTCTTCACACGCATCGGCTGGCTGAGCACCCGGCCGACTTGCATGAGCGCCCTGGCTTGGTAAGCAGCAGTTGCGCCATTCACCAGTTCCTGGCGCAAGTGACGCCGTAACGGATGCGCCATGAACAAGCGGCTTGTCATCGTCGTCGTGGAGCCCGATCCGGACCGCGCTCAGCCTATCGCGGATGGGCTCCGCGAAGCCGGGGAATACGATATCCGCATCATCGCCGAGCAATCTGGGCTTGCACGGCAGGTGGCAGAACTGCGCCCCGACGTTGTGCTGATCGACGTTGCCAACCCGTCACGCGACGTTCTCGAGGAACTGGCGCTGGCCTCGGGGCCGGCAGAGAGGCCGGTGGCGATGTTCGTCGATCAATCGGACGAGCAGCTGACGCGCTCTGCCATCGAGGAGCC
>JBHWSH010000238.1:0-13586 GCA_043427135.1 Marmoricola sp.
CGCCACTCAGGAGCCGGCGGCGCGGCCCGCCAGTGCCGAGCGCGAGATGGAGCAGCTCATCCGCTCCGTCGAGAAGCAGGCCAAGAAGAAGCAGACCAAGAAGGCGGCGAAGAAGACAGCGGGGCGCAACCTCAAGGCGCCGGTCGCCGGCCGCAACACGCCCGGCGGGTCCTACTCCTTCCAGCTGAGCGCCTTCAACATCCTCGGCAGCAACCACACCCGCCCCGGCGGCACCGCCCGCGGCTACGCCCCCGGCCGCATCCGCGCCGAGTGGGCTGCACGCGCCGTCATCGACCGCGGCCTGGACATCGTCGGCTGGTCGGAGATCCAGGCCGACCAGTACGACGCGATGATGCGCGCCACCGGCGGCGCCTTCGAGGGCTGGCCGGGGCACGCGCACGGTTCCAAGGGGGTGCCCGCGTCGCTGATGTGGCGCACCAGCATGTTCGAGGCGGTCGACCGGCTAATCGTCACCATCCCGTTCATGGGCCAGCAGCGTCCGATGCCCCTGGTGCAACTACGCGAACGCACCACCGGTCGCGAGTTCTTCGTGATGAACGTGCACAACGCCCCGCAGGGTCGCCAGGCCGAGCGTGACGCGGCGCTAAACCGCGAGCTGCCCGTGCTCGCCCAGCTCCGCAAGGAGTCCGGCCTTCCGGTGTTCCTCGTCGGCGACTTCAACGAGAAGGCCTCGCTGTTCTGCAAGGTGACCAGCCGCACCGACCTGCGTGCGGCCAACGGCGGCTCGTCGGGCGGCAGTTGCTCACCGCCCGGTGGGCGCCTGCGCGTGGACTGGATCTTCGGCTCTCCGGACGCCACCATGACCGGCTACCGCGACGAGCAGGGGGCCGACATCCGGCGGATCACCGACCACGCCCTCCTCTGGACCGACGTCACCGTCAACTGAGGGTCCGCCCGGGCTAGAGTCGGGCGCGGACGCCCGGCCCCTCGACCCAGGACACAGGTGACAGCGCAGGTGAGCAGTGCCTCGATCACGCTGGACGAGCGGGGCCTGACCTTCCACCGTGCCCTTGAGGAGGGCGAGGAGCTCTCGCTCGACGTCTACTGCGACGACCAGCACGTGTGGTCGGCCAGCGTCCCCGACGACGAGCCGCCGGTCTTCGTGCCGTGGCCTGGGCCGATGCGTCGCTTCCTCGACGGAGTGGCCACGTTCCGCATCCAGTCCGGCGAGGAGGTGCTGTACGACGCCGAGACCCGTTTCGGCGACGGCACCGAGCGCATCGCGTTCCGCGACCGCTCCGGCATCCCGATCATGATCGACAAATGGGGGCTCATCCAGCGGCCCTTCACCGGGCGGGGCCGCGGGGTCGTCGAGCAGATGGTCGAGGTCGCCGAGGAGATCATCCGCATCCTGGAGGAGGAGTGCGGCGTCCGCGCCTGGATCGCCTTCGGCACCCTGCTCGGCGCTGCCCGCTCCGGCGGAGTGATCGGGCACGACTCCGACATCGACCTCGCCTACGTCAGCGAGCAGCCGACACCTGCGGCGATGACGGTCGAGCTCTATGCGATGACCCGGGCACTGCGGCGGCACGGATTGACGGTCCTGCCCAAGAGCGGGTCGTTCATCACGGTGGTGTTCTCGGCGCCGGATGGCGGCAGCGCGAGCATCGACATCTACACCTGCCTCTACGTCGGCGACCTGCTCCACGAGACCGCGACGGTCCGCGCCGCCGTGCCGCGCTCCGCGATCGAGCCGCTCACCACGTTGCGGTTCGAAGGCCGCGACCTGCCGGCCCCGGCAGACCCGCACGCACTCTTGGTGGCGTCGTACGGCCCGAACTGGCGCACCCCCGACCCGTCGTTCCGGCACGAGCCGGGACCGGAGATCCTGCGGCGCTTCGACGGATGGTTCGGCAGCCTCATGCGCAACCGGCGCGACTGGGAACGCACCCTGCGGACGGTCCGCGACACCGAAGGGTCGACCGTCTCCGACTTCGCCAGGTGGGTCGGGTCGCGGCTGCTCGAGCCGACGTCCGTGGTGGAGGTCGGCAGCGGCCTCGGCGCGGACGCGCTGCACCTGGCCGAGGCGGGCCACGAGGTGATCGGCCTCGACTACGCCCGCGGCGTCGCCCGTGAGGCGGCCAAGCAAGCCAAGAGGCGCGACCTGCCCGCGTCGTACGCCGCCGTCAACCTCTACGACCTGCGCGACGTCCTCACCGAGGTGGCCCGGCTCCTGCGGCAGGCGCGGCCTCCGGAGGCCCTGGTCGCGCGGGACCTGCTGCCCGCGCTCGCCCCCGACGGGGCGGAGAACTTCTGGCGAATGGCGCGCATGCTGTTGCGCGACGGCGGCGTGGCTCTCCTCGAGCACGCGCACGACCTCACGGTGACTCCCGGCGGCGCGCGACGTCGGAAGGTGCCGCCGAGCGAGGTCGAGAGCGCAGCCCGGGTCGCCGGCGCGACCCGGGTGACCCACGAGCCAGGCCGTACGACGGACGGCGGGACCACCGACCGATGGGTCGTGGAGTGGACGGGAGAGAGAAGCCGATGACCGAGCGCGTGCACCTGCACGTGGGCGCACCCAAGTCCGGCACCACCTACCTGCAAGGCGTGCTGGAGGCCAACCGCGCCCGGCTCGCCGACGCCGGGGTGCTGGTCGTGGGTGAGACCCATCTCGACCGCATCCACGCCGGCATGGCGGTGCGTCAGGACCCGCGTCTCGCGGAGCTGCCGGAACGGGCACAGCAGGCCTGGACCCGGCTGGTCGCGCAGGTCCGGGACTGGCCGGGCAGCGACGCAGTCCTCAGCTACGAGCTGCTCGCCGGCGCCTCCGCCGCGCAGGTCGAACGCGCGCTGGGCGACCTCGACGGGCTCGAGGTGCACGTCGTGATCACCGCACGCGACCTGGGTGCGGCGGTCCCCTCGGCCTGGCAGGAGCGGCTGAAGTTCGCCCTGACCACGCCGCTGGAGGAGTGGGTGCCGCGACCGGAGTCCGCGGGTCCCCGGGCGGAGTGGGGCTGGCGCACGCTCGACCCCGCGGGGGTGGCCAAGCGTTGGGGTGCCGCGCTGCCTCCCGACCGGGTCCATGTGGTCACGGTGCCGACGTCCAGCGCCGACCCCGAGGAGCTGTGGCGCCGGTTCGCCGAGGCGACCGGCATCGACGTACCCGGCCTCGACCTGCACCCCGAGCGGCGCAACGAGTCCCTCGGGGTCGTGCAGAGCGAACTCTTGCGCCGCGTCAACACCCGGTTGCAGCACGCCTTGCGCGGCAGCCGCGAGCAGGCAGTCTGGATCCGCGACACGTTGGCGCACGGCATCTTGGCCTCGCAGCCCGGCGAGCGCATCGGGATCACCGAGCAGCAGTACGCCGACGCGGCGGCACGCAGCGCCAAGAGCATCGAACGCCTCCGCATCGCCGGGCACCCCGTCCACGGCGATCTGAACGACATCGCCGCCACTCGCCCGCACGCCCGCACCCCTGGCGAGGTGGCCGACGCCGAGCTCCTCGAGGCAGCCGTCTCCACCCTCGCCGAGCTCCTCCTGCTCACCCGGCAGCGGACCCGCGAGCGCGACGAGCTGCGGGCCGAGCTCGACCAGCAGGGAGGGGGCTCGGTCGTCGCCAAGGGCAAGCAGCTGGTCCGCAATGTCTCCGCGGCTGCGTTGCGTCGCGAGACCGACCGTCTGCGCACCCGCGTGGAGGGTTTGGAGTCGCAGTTGCAGGACTACCGCCGACTGCAGCTGCGGGTCGCCGAGCTGACCGACGTCGTCTCCGAGCTGGTCCTCCCGGCACACGCCCGGGACGTGGAGATCACCGACAAGGCGCTGCGTCGCTACCGCAAGGGGGTGCTGTGACCGGGGGCAGCGGACTCTGGGCACGGTTCTCCGAGAGTGTCGGGCGGGCCGAGCTGCTCATGCTCGGCGACCGGTTGGCGCTCCTCGAGACCGCTGTCGCGGAGGAGCGCACGCTGCTCGACCCGCTGGAGCGCCAGGTGGCGGCCTTGGAGCAGAGTCTGCTGCCCGTGCTCGCTGCTCTCGCCGCGGACCGGGCAGTGCCAGCGACCGAGGACGGCGTCTGATGTCGCGGACCGTGGTGCTGCACGTCGGCGCGATGAAGTCGGGCACCAGCTTCCTCCAGCGCACGATGTCGGCCAACAAGGAGGCACTGCACGAGCAGGGTGTGCTCTTCCCCGGCAAGCGGTGGCGGCGCCAGGTCCTCGGGGCCCTCGACATCTTGGGCCAGACCCGCGACGGCAAGCCGGTCAAGGGATCGGTCGGCGCCTGGCAGAAACTGCTCGACGAGATGGCCGAGTGGCCCGACACCTCGTTGATCTCGATGGAGTTCCTCGGCGCCTCACCGCGTCCGGCCATCCAACGGGTCGTCGACAGTCTCGCTCCGGCGCGGGTCGAGGTGGTCCTCACCGTCCGCGATCTCGGTCGCAACGTGCCGGCCATGTGGCAGGAGGGCCTCAAGAACACCGACGCCTGGACCTGGGCCGACTACCTCGAGGCGGTGCGTGCGGGCGACCCCAACGTAGCCGGCTACGCGCGGAAGTTCTGGCGGCACATGAACTACCCCTTCATCGTCCGCAAGTGGATGGAGGCGGCCGGGGCCGATCACGTCCACCTCGTCACCGTCCCCCCACCGGGCGCGCCGCGCGACCTGTTGCTGCAACGGTTCGCCTCCGTCGTCGGCTTCGACCCGACCGGCTTCGAGCCGGCGACGTCTGCGAACGTGTCCGTCCCGGCCGCGTCCGCCCAGGTGATCCGGGCGGTCAACGAGCGGCTGGCCGTCGACGGGTTCCCCCCGCAGTACCCACAGGTCGTCAAGCACAAGCTCGCCAAGCAGGGCATGGCCGAACGCAAGGGACACGAGCAACCGATCGGCTTCGAGGTGCCCCGCTGGCTGCGCCAACGCGCGCAGGAGCAGGTGGCGCGCCTCGAGGAGCTCGGCGTCCGGGTTGTCGGCGACTTGCGCGAGCTCGACCCCGTCAGCCAGCAGGGGCTGGACCCGGCCGCCGTACGCACAGAGCAGCAGCTCGACGCCGCGCTGGCGGCGCTGGCCTATCTTGTGCGGGTGTGGCCCAAGGCATAGGGCCGCTGTCCTACCCGCGGGTAATATCCACCGGCACGCATGCGTCGCCCTTGTCGTACGTCCGTCCAGGAAGGACCCAGCATGGCTCGGCTCGCCCAGACCGAAGGCCTCACCGACATCCAGGAGGAGATCCTCAAGACGGTCCGCACGTTCGTCGACGAGAAGGTCATCCCGGTGGCCCAGGAGCTCGAGCACGCCGACGAGTACCCCACCGAGATCGTCGAGGGTCTCAAGGAGCTGGGCATCTTCGGCCTGATGATCCCCGAGGAGTACGGCGGTCTCGGCGAGTCTCTGCTGACCTACGCCCTGTGTGTGGAGGAGATCGCGCGTGGGTGGATGAGCGTCTCGGGTGTCATCAACACCCACTTCATCGTGGCCTACATGCTGATGCAGCATGGCACCGAGGAGCAGAAGCAGAAGTACCTGCCGCGCATGGCGGCCGGCGAGGTGCGCGGTGCGTTCTCGATGTCCGAGCCGTCGCTGGGCTCCGACGTGTCCGCGATCAGCACCAAGGCGGTGGTCTCGACAAGCTCGACCGACGGTCAGCCGGAGTCCTACGAGATCACCGGCCAGAAGATGTGGCTGACCAACGGCGGCACCTCGACGCTGGTGGCGCTGCTGGCCAAGACCGACGAGGGCGCCGACTCGGTCTACAAGAACATGACCACCTTCCTCGTCGAGAAGGAGCCGGGCTTCGGCGAGGTCGCGCAAGGCATCACGGTGCCGGGCAAGATCGACAAGATGGGCTACAAGGGCGTCGAGACGACCGAGATGATCCTCGAGGGCCACAAGATCTCCGCCGACCAGATCCTCGGCGGTGAGCCCGGCAAGGGCTTCTACCAGATGATGGACGGCGTCGAGGTGGGCCGCGTCAACGTCGCCGCCCGTGCGTGCGGTCTGGCGATCCGCGGCTTCGAGCTCGGCATCTCCTACGCCCAGCAGCGCGAGACCTTCGGCAAGCCGATCGCCCAGCACCAGGCGATTCTCTTCCGCCTCGCCGAGATGGCGACCAAGGTGGAGACGGCCCACACCATGATGGTCAAGGCCGCTCGGCTCAAGGACTCCGGCAAGCGGATGGACGTCGAGGCCGGGATGGCCAAGATGCTCGCCAGCGAGTACGCCAACGAGGTCGTGGAGGACTCCTTCCGCATCCACGGCGGCTACGGCTACTCCAAGGAATACGAGATCGAGCGGATCATGCGCGAGGTCAAGTTCATGCTGATCGGCGAGGGCACCTCCGACATCCAGAAGATGATCATCGGTCGCCGGCTGCTGCAGGACTACCAGCTCAAGGGCTGACCCTCAGCTCCACCGCCAGCTGTCCAGCACCCCGTCCATCACCGACTGGGCTTCCTCGTCCGCGGTGTCGGGGCCGAGCGAGAACGTCAGGACGTACCAGGCGTCGTCGGCGTACACGGCGTACTGCTCGCTGCGTGCCTCGGTCTGGCCGATGGGGGTGTACCCGGAGATGTGCACCGCGGTGAGGCCGTCGAGATCGACCTGGTCGTGCACCCGCACGCGCTTGGAGACCGTGCGGGCCTCATCGGCGAACTGCTCCTCAGCCTCGGCGGGCGCCATCTCGGGGTAGTCCGGGTTGCGCAGGACGTTGAGGTTGTCGGCGAACTGCGCGCTCGCGTCGGTTGCGATGGCGGCGGTGTCGAGCATCGGGCTCATGCTGCCCATCTGCTCGGTCCCGTCGTGCCAGCCATCGGGGATCGCGAACTCGTAGCCCTGGCCGCTGATACGGCCGTCCGTGGTGGTGCCGGGACTCGTCTCCGACTCGGTCGGTTCTGCCGTCTCGGGCGTATCGGTGGGGGACGCGGTCGTCGTCTCCGGTGTCTGCGGCGCGGTCTTGGTGTCGTCGTCCCCGCACGCCGCGAGCGTCGCCGACAACAACAGGGCTGAGATGGCTGCGGCGCCACAGCGAAGGGGAGTGCGAGTCATGCGCCGATCCTAGAGTCGGGCACGGGACGGCACTCGGTCGCGTGTCAGAGTCGACCCATGGACGCTGCCGAGGCCTTCCGGGTGCAGAGCGCGGCGTGCGCGGAGCTCGGCTCGCCGATGTACGCCGACCTGGCGGATCGCTGCGCCGACGACATCGCAGCCGGTGGCCCGGTGGCTGACGTCCTGGTTGGGCACGAGGACGATCCTGGTCCGTCGGCACTGGCGCTGCGTCTGCTCGGTTCGGTGCACCGACTCGTGTTGGAACGCAGGGCCGGCGAGCTGGCGGCGTACTACCCCTCGGTCGGCGGCCGCTGGGAGAGCCGTCCCGGGTGGATCGCCTTCCGCGAGCTGTCCGGCGCCGAGCCTGAGCTGGTCCGGCAGTGGCTGGACCGCTCGCCGCAGACCAACGAGGTCGGTCGCGCTGCGGCCCTGTACGGCGGACTGCTGCACCTGGACCGCGACCAGCCTCTGCGGTTGTGCGAGATCGGTTCCTCGGCGGGCCTGAACCTTCGCGCCGACCTCTACTGCTACCGCGACCGGGACGGACAGGTGTTCGGCGACCCGCAGAGTCCCGTGCAGATCGACGACGCCTGGTCGGGACGGCGAGTCGAGCCCTGGCCGGAGCTGTGGATCGAGGAGCGGGTCGGCAGTGACCCGAGGCCCATCGACATGGGGTCCACCGCGGGACGGCTGGCCCTCACGGCGTACGTCTGGCCGGACCAGCGGCACCGGCTCGAGCGCCTCCGGCATGCGTTCAGCGTCGCCGAGCGGCACCCGGTCGAACTGCGCCCCGTCGACGCGCGCCAGTTCGTCGATCAGCTGCAACTGCGAGAGGGAGTCACCACAGTCCTCATGCACTCCGTGATGTGGCAGTACCTCTCGCGAGCCCATCAGGAGCACGTGCGTGCTCGTGTGCACGACTTGGGCTCGGCGGCGACGGCCGCCTCGCGCTTCGCTCACCTGCGGTTCGAGCCGCAGCGCCGTCGCTCCGACGGTCGGCGGGAGTTCCTGGTCCCCCTGACGACCTGGCCCGGGTGCGAGGAGCGCGTGCTCGGCAACGCCCATCCGCACGGCGTACCGACGACCTGGGCGTGAGGCGAGGCAGGGCGAAACCCGCTCGACCGTCGCGGTCCGGGGGTGCGAGGCTAGGACCGAACACCGGCCCGCAATCCGAGGAGTGGTCATGGCCGACAACCAGGACGAGCAGGGCAAAGACAGCACCGACGACCTGAAAGCCAAGATGCGGGCGGCTCTGGATCGCAAGAAGCCGCACGACGACGTCGAGGGATCCGGACGCCCGGGCGCAGGCAAGGGACGCGGCCGTGGGCCTCAGGCACAGGGCCCGGTCGGCGGCAAGCAGATGCACCGCCGCAAGGCCGGCGGCGGAGGCTCCTGAGGGCGCGGTCGATTGCCTGCGCTGGGCTGGCAGGATGGCTCCCGTCATCGACCCCGGTCGATCCGTGTCGACCCTGTCGACTTAGCCTGGCGAGGAGTGAGCATGCAGTTCGGTCGCAGCTACGAGGAGTTCGAGGTCGGCGCCACCTACAAGCACTGGCCCGGCAAGACGGTCACCGAGTTCGACGACCACATGTTCTGCCTGTTGACCATGAACCACCACCCGCTGCACCTCGACGTGAACTACGCCGAGGAGACCACGCAGTTCGGCAAGAACGTCGTGGTGGGCAACTACGTCTACTCGATCCTGCTCGGCATGTCGGTGCCCGACATCTCCGGCAAGGCGATCGCCAACCTCGAGATCGAGTCGCTGCGCCACGTCGCGCCGACCTTCCACGGCGACACGTTGTACGGCGAGACGACAGTCCTCGACAAATGGGAGTCGAAGTCCAAGGACGACCGTGGCGTCGTCCACGTCGAGACGATCGGCTACAACCAGGACGGCAAGGTGGTCTGCATCTTCCGCCGCAAGGTGATGGTGCCGAAGAACAACTACCTCGAGGCGCGCGGCGGCGAGCAGCCTGGTCGCCCTGTGCCCCAGCCCGACAAGAACTGGCCCGGCCCGCAGAGCCCCGACGCCTGAGTCGGCGGCCTCGTCAGTCGAGGACGCCCCAGGTCGTCAGGGCTTCGAGCAGCCCGTCGACGACGGGAAGCGAGTCGAGCTGCGAGCGGGTGAACCACCCGACGTCGGCCGCGTCGTCGCCGGCCCGGGCGTCCTCGGGAAGCGTGCCGGGTGCCAGGCGGGCGACGAAGTCCTCGATGACGAAGACGTCTCCGCCGGGTGCCGGCTTCTCGACGGTCCCCACGAAGACGTCGGGCACGACGGACAGCGCCGTCTCCTCCAGCACCTCCCGGACCAGGGCATCGCCAGCGGCCTCCCCGGGCTCGACCTTGCCGCCCGGCACGGACCACAGCCCGCGCGCAGGCTCGCGTCCTCGGCGTACGAGCAGCAACCGCCCGCGGTCGTCCAGCACGATCGCGCCCACGCAGGGAATGCGGCGGCCGCCGGGTCGCTCCATCTGCGCAGAGTAGTGCGCGCCACAGCACGGATCGGTTGACGCGGGGGTCCTGCTGCCGCACGGTGAAGCCATGAGGCTGGCTGCCGAGTGCCCCCGTTGTCCCCACGAGCTGGCCGCTGTACCCGAAAGCCCTGCCCACACTGGCCGTTGCGCCACCCACGGCACGGTCGCTCCGTTGTGGCGCGCCGGCTCAGGGGAGTACGACGCGCTCATCGACCACCTCGCGCTCGCTGCGCCGCTCCCGACCTGGCTGCCGTGGCCGCTGCCGCACACCTGGCAGCTGACGGACTTCGGCTGCGTCGTCGAGAGCGGTACGCCGCGCGCGACCTTCGCGACCTGCGCCGGCTTGAGTGCCGCCGACGGGGTGGTGGAGCTGACCATCGTCACCGAGGAGCCCGGCACCGGGCTGGGAGCGCGGTGCGCCGGCGTACCCTCCACTGCCCCGAGCCCGGACACACTGGCGGGCCCACCGGTCGCGCGGGTGCGGATGGACGGCGACGGTGCTGCTCTGTGGCAGGTGTCCACGAGCGACTCGAGCGGTGAGCTCGAGCATGCCGTCCTCGTGGGAGAGGCGCGGGGACGCTGGTTGTGGTTGGTGCTGCGACCGGCGTCCGCGACGCTCCTCGTCCCCGAGATCGCTGTGATGCAGGACGTCGCGGCGTTGGGACCGCAGCTGCTGGAGATGCCGTTCGGAGAGCTGCCCCGGTCGTGGTGAGCCCCTCGCGACGCTGGCTAGATTGACCGGGTGCGCATCGATCTCCACACTCACTCGACCCGTTCGGACGGGACGATGTCGCCCGGTGAGGTGGTGCGCGAGGCAGCCGAAGTCGGCCTCGACGTGCTGGCGCTGACCGACCACGACACCGCCGACGGCTGGGACGAGGCGATCGCCGCAGCAGACGACTGCGGCATCGGTCTCGTGCTGGGCATGGAGGTCAGCTGCACACACGCGGGAGCCAGTGCGCATCTGCTCGCCTATCTTCCCGACCCGACGTACCCGCCGCTGGCGGCCGAGCTCGTCCGGATCCTGGAAGGACGTGACCGCAGGATGCCGCTCGTCCTGGCGCGCCTTCGCGAGCTCGGCATCGACCTCGCCGAGGAGGAGGTACGCCGCCAGGCCGAGGACGCTGCAGCGATCGGACGTCCGCACATCGCCGACGCGCTGGTGGCCAAGGGGGAGGTGGCCGACCGCGACGAGGCGTTCGACCGCTACCTGAAGCCCGGCCGTCCTGCCTACGTCGAGCGTTACGCCCCCGAGCTGGACGCGATGATCAGGGTCGTCCGCGAGGCGGGCGGCGCGCCCGTGCTTGCCCACCCGTGGGGGCGCACCGACACCTCGCCCCTCCAGCTGGATGGCATCGCCCATCTGCGCGACGCCGGACTCGTCGGCATCGAGGTCGACCACGAGGACCACGACCGGGAGGATCGCGAGCAGCTGCGCGGTATCGCCGCCGAGCTCGGCCTGGTTGCGACCGGATCGAGCGACTTCCACGGCAGCGGGAAGGTCAGTCACGAGCTCGGGTGCAACACCACCGCTCCCGACGAGTTCGAACGACTGATCGCGGAGGCGTCCGCGCTGGCGACGGCGTCGGGACGTGCGACGCCCCCGGTCGTGCGACGAGCATGAGCGGTCTCCTGTTGGGGTTGCGGCTGCTGACCGCCTCGGACGAGGTGATCGATAGCCTGCGCAGGTGAACGACTGGCTGGCCGTGGCGCTGATGACGGAGGTCTTCGTCACCCTCTTCGTGATCATGGACCCGATCGGGACGATCCCGATCTTCCTGTCGCTGACCCGCGGCCGCTCTGCCCAGACGATCCGGCGTTTCGCGTGGCAGGCGGTGGCGGTCTCGTTCGGCGTGATCACCGCTTTTGCCTTCTTCGGCCAGCAGATCCTCAACTACTTGAACATCTCGCTGCCAGCACTGCAGGTCGCCGGTGGATTGCTGCTGCTGCTCGTCGCGTTGGAGCTGTTGACCGGCAAGGAACAGGCGCCGTCGGCATCCGGAGAGGTCAACGTCGCGCTCGTTCCCCTGGGCACGCCGCTCCTGGCCGGGCCCGGCGCCATCGTGGCGACGATGGTGTTCTCGCAACGAGTCGACGACCGGGGCACCTTCGTCGCGGTGGCCTTGGGCGTGGTGCTCGTGCACGTCGCGTTGTGGATCGCGATGCGGTTCTCCCTGCCGATCCTGCGGGTGCTCCGCGAGGGCGGCGTCATGCTGATCTCCCGCATCGCAGGACTCCTGCTGTCCGCGATCGCGGTGCAGCTCGTCGCCGACGGCGTGCGGGTCTTCGTGACCGGGCAGGCCTAGCCCGTACGCCGGTGGCTCACTTGCGGCCGAGGGACTGGAACCGCGCCTGGATCGCCGGCGGGATGTAGCGAGCCGCAGTGGTGATCGCCTTGTAGCGCCTCGACGGCACCGAGATCGTGCGTCCGCGGACGAAGTCGTCCATGCCCTCCCGGACGAGGCGATCGCTGTCGAGCCACAACCAACTCGGGGCAGAATCACGGCCGACGTCCATCCGCGCGTGGAACTCGGTCTTGGTGAAGCCGGGAAGGAGCGCCATCGTGCGGACACCTCGGTCGCGGTAGGTCAGGTCGGCCCACTGCGACAGTGAGGTGACGTACATCTTCGCCGCGGAGTAGGTGCCGCGTGGCAGGTAGTCGGCCACGCTGGAGACATTGATGACGCCGCCGGTGCCGCGCTCGACCATCTGCCCGAGGGCGGCGTGGGTGAGTCGCAGCACCGCGGTCACGAGTACGTCGAGCATCTGCTGCTCGGTCTCGATGTCGTTGTCGAGGAAGCCGTGCTTGAGACCGAAGCCGGCGTTGTTGACCAACAGGTCGACCGGTCGGTCCGTGGCGGCCACACGACGCTCGACCTCGGCGAGCTGGTCGCGGAGGGACAGGTCGGCGGACAGCACGTCCACGCTCACGGCGTACTGCTCACCGACCTCGGCGGCGAGGTGCTCGAGCCGCGACCGGTCGCGGGCGACGAGCACGAGGTCGTAGCCGCGACGGCCGAGCTCGTGGACGAACGACAGACCGATGCCGGCGCTGGCGCCGGTGACGAGGGCGACGGGACGCGACATGCGGGCCAGCATTCCATGGACCGTCCCGCAAGCGTGGTGCCGGCTCGGGCACAATGGCCGCGATGAGCATCGTTCTCGCCGTGGCAAACCAGAAGGGCGGCGTGGCCAAGACCACGACCGTCGCTTCGTTGGGTGCTGCTCTCGCTGAGCTGGGTGCTCGCGTGCTGCTGGTCGACCTCGATCCCCAGGCATCGTTGACATTCTCGGTCGGCATCGACCCCGAGGACCTCGAGCTGTCGGTGCACCACGTGCTCACCAAGGGCCTCGATCCGACAGAGGTCATCGTCACCACCGACGACGGCGTCGACCTGCTGCCGGCCACGATCGACCTGGCGCGTGCCGAGGCCGACCTGCTCACGCGCACCGGCCGCGAGTACGTCCTGCGCGCGGTGGTCGAGGAGCTGCCCGACTACGACTGGGTGCTGCTCGACTGCCCTCCGTCGCTGGGAGTCCTGACCGTCGCCGCGCTGACCTCCGCCACCGGGGTCCTCATCCCGCTGCAGTGCGAGACCCTCTCGCACCGCGGCGTGGGCCAGCTGCTCGACACCGTCCACGACGTACGTCGCTTCACCAACCGCGATCTCGAGGTGTGGGGAGTGCTGCCGACGATGTACGACGGGCGCACCAACCATGCGCGCGCCGTCCTGGCGAACATCTCCGAAAGCTACGACCTCGACGTGGTCGAGCCGGCGATCCCCAAGTCGATCCGCTTCGCCGAGGCGCCCGCCGCCGGTCGCTCGATCCTCAGCACGACCCGCACGCACCGCGGTGCGGAGGCCTACCGCGAGGTCGCGCGCAACCTGCTCCGGCGGGTGGGGGAGACGGACGCAGCCTCGTGAAGCATCGAGCGGTGCAGTCGGGCTACGCCGTCGTCACCGTCTGAGGCGCATCACTCCGCTGCGGGGGAGGCGGGCGCGGCTCCGCCGGACCCGGAGCGTCGGCGTTTGCGGCGGCGCTTGGGGCGCTCACCGTCGGCCGACGGTGTGGTGCTCGAGCTCGCTTCGGCCGTCACCGCCGGCTCCGAGAAT
>JBHWSH010000239.1:0-6953 GCA_043427135.1 Marmoricola sp.
ATACTTCGGACGCTCGCCGCCACGGCCCTGGCGGCCGCGACCCGGAGCCCCGGCGCGAGCAGCAGCCTGTGCCTCGCGCTCTGCGCGGGTGCCGGCGACCTCGCCCTTGTAGATCCACACCTTCACGCCGATGCGGCCGAAGGTGGTGCGGGCCTCGTAGAAGCCGTAGTCGATGTCGGCGCGGAGGGTGTGCAGGGGCACGCGGCCCTCGCGGTAGAACTCCGAGCGCGACATCTCGGCGCCACCGAGGCGTCCGGAGCACTGGATGCGGACACCCTTGGCTCCCGAGCGCATCGAGGTCTGGATCGCCTTGCGCATCGCGCGACGGAACGCTACCCGGCCCGAGAGCTGCTCGGCGACGCCCTGGGCGACCAGCTGCGCGTCGATCTCGGGGTTCTTGACCTCGAGGATGTTGAGCTGCACCTGCTTGCCGGTGAGCTTCTCCAGCTCGCTGCGGATGCGGTCGGCCTCCGCACCGCGGCGACCGATCACGATGCCGGGGCGCGCGGTGTGGATGTCGACGCGGACCCGGTCACGGGTGCGCTCGATCTCGACCTTGGAGATGCCGGCCCGCTCCATGCCCTTGCTGAGCAGTTTGCGGATCGCGACGTCCTCGCCGACGTAGCTCTTGTAGAGCTTGTCGGCGTACCAACGGCTCTTGTGGTCGGTGGAGATCCCGAGGCGGAAGCCGTTCGGGTTGATCTTCTGACCCATTACTTCTGTCCCGCCTTCCGTGCCTGGCCGTCCACGGCCGGCTGCACCACGAGGGTGATGTGACTGGTGCGCTTGTTGATCCGGGATGCCCGGCCCTGGGCGCGCGCGCGCCACCGCTTCATCGTCGGGCCCTCGTCCACGGTCGCCTTGGAGATCACCAGCGTGGCTCGGTCGAGCCCCTCGGTGGTCTCCGCGTTCGCGACGGCGCTCTCCAGGACCTTCAGGACGGTCTCGGACGCAGCCTGCGGCGCGAACTGCAGCAGGGCGGACGCATCGTCCACGCCCAGCCCACGGACCATGTCGACGACACGGCGCGCCTTCATCGGCGTGATGCGGACGAAGCGGGCGCTCGCGAACGCACCGGGCTCGTCGCCCAGCAGGCTCTCGCGGCGGGCGCTGATGCGCCCTCGCTCCATAGTGCTCATGATCTCTCTACTCCGTTCGGCCACCGCACTCAGCGGCGGCGGCTCTTCCGGTCGTCCTTGACGTGCCCGCGGTAGGTGCGGGTCGGGGCGAACTCACCGAGCTTGTGGCCGACCATGGCGTCGGTCACGAAGACGGGGACGTGCTTGCGGCCGTCGTGCACGGCGATGGTGTGACCGATCATCTCGGGCACGATCATCGAGCGGCGCGACCACGTCTTGATCACGTTGTGGGTGCCCTTGTCGTTCTGGGCCTCCACCTTCTTGATCAGGTGGGTGTCCACGAAGGGACCCTTCTTGAGGCTGCGAGGCATCTCGTCTGTCGTCCTTTACCTGTTCGAGCTCAGCGCTTGCCGGACTTGCGGCGACGGATGATCTGGGCGTCGGAGGCCTTGCGCTTGCGCGTGCGGCCCTCCGGCTTGCCCCAGGGGGACACCGGGTGGCGACCACCCGAGGTCTTGCCCTCGCCACCACCGTGCGGGTGGTCGACCGGGTTCATGACGACACCGCGGACGGAGGGGCGCTTGCCCTTCCAGCGCATGCGGCCAGCCTTGCCCCAGTTGATGTTCGACTGCTCGGCGTTGCCCACCTCGCCGACGGTGGCGCGGCAGCGCACGTCGACGAAGCGCATCTCGCCCGACGGCATGCGCAGCGTGGCGCGGGTGCCTTCACGAGCGACCAGCTGGGCGGAGATGCCGGCCGAGCGGGCGATCTTGGCGCCGCCGCCGGGCCGCAGCTCCACGCAGTGCACGGTCGTGCCGACCGGGATGTTGCGCAGGGGCAGGTTGTTGCCGGGCTTGATGTCGGCCTTGGGGCCGGCCTCGACGTTCATCCCCTGACGCAGGTCCTTCGGCGCGACGATGTAGCGCTTCTCGCCGTCGGCGTAGTGCAGCAGCGCGATGCGGGCCGTGCGGTTCGGGTCGTACTCGATGTGCGCGACCTTGGCCGGTATGCCGTCCTTGTCGTAGCGACGGAAGTCGATGACGCGGTAGGCACGCTTGTGACCGCCGCCCTGGTGCCGGGTGGTGATCCGGCCCTGGTTGTTGCGGCCGCCCTTCTTGGGCAGCGGACGCGTCAGCGACTTCTCCGGCGTGGTGCGGGTGACCTCGACGAAGTCGGCGACCGACGAGCCGCGACGGCCCGGGGTGGTCGGCTTGTACTTACGGATTGCCATGGTTACTCAGTCCTCGTCCCTCGTAGCCCGGTCAGGAGACCGGACCCCCGAAGATGTCGATCCGCTGTCCCTCGGCGAGGCTGACGATCGCTCGCTTGGTGTCCTTGCGCTTGCCCAGCCCGTTGCGCGTGCGACGCGTCTTGCCGGTCCGGTTGAGCGTGTTGACGGAGGTGACCTTGACGTTGAACACCTTCTCGACCGCGATCTTGATCTCGGTCTTGTTGGCGTCCGGGTGCACCAGGAAGGTGTACTTGTTCGCGTCGAGCAGGCCGTAGCTCTTCTCGCTCACGACCGGCGCGAGCAGCACGTCGCGGTGGTCCTTGTGGAAGTTGCTCACTGGCCAGCCTCCTCGCTGGTCGCGGTCGCCTTGACCGACTTGCCGGTGCGCGGCCCGGCCACGAACGCGTCGTACGCACCCTGGGTGAAGACCACGTCGTCGCAGAGCAGCACGTCGTAGGTGTTGAGCTGGTCGACGGCGAGCAGGTGCACGCTCGGCTCGTTGCGAAGCGACAGCCAGGTGAGGTTGTCGCCCCGCTCGAGGACGACGAGCGCACGGCGGCTCTCCACGACGCTCTTGAGTGCGGCGATGGCGGCCTTGGTCGACGGCTTGTCACCGCTGACGAGCCCGTCCACGACGTGCACCCGACCACCGCGGGCCCGGTCGGACAGGGCGCTGCGCAGAGCGGCGGCCTTCATCTTCTTGGGCGTGCGCTGGTCGTAGCTGCGCGGCTGCGGGCCGTGCACGATGCCACCGCCGGTGAACTGCGGCGCGCGGATCGAGCCCTGACGGGCGCGGCCGGTGCCCTTCTGCTTGTGCGGCTTGCGACCACCGCCGCGCACCATGGCGCGGGTCTTGGTGGCGTGCGTGCCCTGACGTGCCGCAGCCTGCTGGGCGACGACGACCTGGTGGATCAGGGGGACGTTGACCTCGACGTCGAAGAGCTCGGCGGGGAAGTCCACCTTGACGACCTTGGCACTCACTGGACATCACCCTTCTTGGCGGCGGAGCGGATGATCAGCAGCCCGCCCTTGGGGCCGGGG
Source organism: Marmoricola sp. (assembly GCA_043427135.1). Lineage (GTDB taxonomy): Bacteria > Actinomycetota > Actinomycetes > Propionibacteriales > Nocardioidaceae > Marmoricola_A. The sequence goes on from JBHWSH010000239.1 coordinate 3,352, forward strand.
ACAGCGCCCTTGAGGAGCACCAGGCCCTTCTCGGCGTCCACGGAGTGCACCGAGATGTTCTGGGTGGTCACCGTGACGTTGCCCATCTGGCCGGCCATGCGCAGACCCTTGAAGACGCGACCCGGGGTGGCGCAGCCACCGATCGAGCCCGGCTTGCGGTGGTTGCGGTGCGCGCCGTGGGAGGCGGAAACACCGGCGAAGCCGTGACGCTTCATGACGCCGGCGAAGCCCTTGCCCTTGCTGGTGCCGCTCACGTCGACGATGTCACCGGCGGCGAAGACCTCCGGAGAGAGCTCCTGGCCGATGTTGTACGACGCTGCGTCCGCGGTGCGGATCTCCACCAGGTGGCGGCGCGGGGTGACGCCGGCGGCGGCGAAGTGGCCGGCCTTCGGCTTGTTCACCTTGCGACCCTCGATCTCGCCGTAACCGATCTGCACGGCGTTGTAGCCGTCCTTCTCGGGACCGCGGACCTGGGTGACGACGTTGGTGTCGGCGGCGACGACGGTCACCGGGACGACCCGATTGTTCTCGTCCCACAGCTGGGTCATGCCGAGCTTCCTGCCCAGCAGCCCCTTGACGTTGCGTTCAGTAGTCATGATTTCGAGCCTCAGAGCTTGATCTCGATGTCGACGCCGGCAGGCAGATCCAGCCGCATCAGGGAGTCGACGGTCTTCGGCGTGGGGTCGATGATGTCGATGAGGCGCTTGTGCGTCCGCATCTCGAAGTGCTCGCGGGAGTCCTTGTACTTGTGCGGAGACCGGATCACGACGTACACGTTCTTCTCGGTCGGCAACGGCACCGGCCCGGCCACCTTCGCACCAGTGCGCGTGACCGTGTCGACGATCTTGCGCGCCGAGGTGTCGATCACCTCGTGGTCATAGGCCTTGAGCCTGATGCGGATCTTCTGTCCCGCCATCAGCCATCCTTGTCTCTTCGTCGTTGACTGCTCCCCATGTCCGACCCCCGCGGTCGGGCGTGTCGCCAATCTCTGGCGCACACGGATTCCCGATCCCTTCGCGGAGCTGGGATGGTGCCCGACACGACGCCGGGACAAGAAGGGCCTCACGGTGCGGTGCGAGCACACAACGAACTGCCTCGACCAGGTGCACCGATTCAGCAGTCAAATGTGCCGCACCCCGGCGACCCCGCCGGAGCAACCTGCACATCTTGTCAGAAGGGCAGGGCCCATATCAAATCCGGGCGCTCTAGTGTGACGCACATGATCGATCGCGACTGGGAGAGGGACCGTCTGGTGGGAGCTCCTCGCCACCGAGGAGGAGACCTTAGTCCGCACCCATCCCCGCTCCGCGGCTCTCGCCGAGCAGGCCGACGCCACTCTCCTGGCGGGTGTGCCGATGCCCTGGATGACGCGATGGCCCGGCCGTTTCCCGCTGTTCGTCGACGACGCCCGCGGAGCGCGGTTCACCGACGTCGACGGTCACGAGTACGTCGACCTCTGCCTGGGCGACACCGGGGCGATGACCGGGCACGCGCTGCCCGCCGTCGCCGAGGTGCTGCGCGAGCGCTCGCAGCGGGGATTCACCACGATGCTTCCCAGCAGCGACGCCGCCTGGGTCGGCGCAGAGCTGACCCGCCGATTCGGCCTGCTGCGATGGCAGTTCGCGATGACGGCAACCGACGCCAACCGATTCGCGCTGCGATTCGCTCGGCACTTGACCGGCCGACCCAAGGTCGCGGTCATCGACTGGTGCTACCACGGCACGGTCGACGAGACGCTCGCGGTGCTCGACGGCGACAGGGTCGTTCCCCGCCCCGGAGCGCTGGGCCCCCAGGTCGATGTCGCCCAGACCACCCGGGTCGTCCCGTTCAACGACGCCGACGCACTGGACCGCGCACTCGCGCACGGAGACGTGGCGGCACTCCTCATGGAGCCGGCGCTGACCAACATCGGCATCGTGCTGCCGGAGCCCGGCTACCTGGACGCGGTCCGCGAGGTCACGCGACGCCACGGCGTACTCCTCGTCATCGACGAGACGCACACGCTCTGCGCCGGCCCCGGCGGCGCCACCCGAGCCTGGGGCCTTGAGCCGGACATGCTGGTGGTCGGCAAGCCGATCGGCGGAGGGGTTCCAGTGGCGGCGTACGGCATGAGCGCCGAGGTCGCCAGTCGGATCGAGCCGGCCATGCGCGGCCATGAGATCGACGTCGCAGGCGTGGGCGGCACGCTCACCGGCAGTGCCTGGGCGATGGCGGCGACCAAAGCGACCCTCACGCACGCACTGCGGGAGGAGGACTTCGCCGTCGCCATCCCGTTGGCCACCCGCTTCACCGAGGGGGTCGCCGCGGTCATCGAGAAATCAGGGCTGGGCTGGCACGTGCAGCAGCTGGGCTGCCGCGCCGAGTACTGGTTCTGCCCTCTCCCGCGCGACGGCGCTGGCGCGGCGGCCGCGGTCGACGAAGAGCTCGAGGCGTTCCTGCACCTGTGGGCACTCAACCGGGGCGTCCTGCTCGCCCCGTTCCACAACATGGCGCTGTTCTCCCCACACCACACCGAGGCGGACGTCGACCGCCACACCGAGGTCTTCGGCGCCGCTGTGGAAGCCCTGCTCTCCTAGAGCCGTGTAGCGCGAGTCGGCGCCAGTTCGGCGCTACGACGTACGCCGGTAGCAGAAGTCCGCGATCGCGCGACCCTCGGCGATGGCGCGCCGCTCGAACTTGGTCACCGGGCGGTCGGCCCAGCGCTCGGTCGGGCCGCCCTGCAGCAGCGGCTCGGCGGCGAGCACCTCGCGGATCTGCTCCGCGTAGTCCGGCCAGTCGGTTGCGAGGCGCCAGGGCGCTCCCGGGGCGAGCCGGGACGCGGCGAGTGAGGCGAAGCGCGGCGTGATCAGCCGACGCTTGTGGTGCCGCTTCTTGTGCCACGGGTCGGGGAAGAAGGTCCACAGCTCCGCCAGCCGGCCCGGAGTGAACACGTGCTCCATGCTCCACACGGCGTCGACCGACAGCACCCGCACGTTGTCGACGCGCTCCTGCTCCAGATGCAGGAAGGTGGAGGCGACGCCCGGTCGCCAGACCTCGAAGGCCAGCACGTTGACCGCGGGACGCTGGGCTGCGAGCGCCGCCACCGCCTCCCCGTTGCCGGACCCGATCTCCACGACCAGCGGCGCCTCGCGGCCGAACCAGGCCGCGACGTCGAAGTCCGGCTCGTCGACGGCCGCGTCCGGGATCAGCCAGTCGCCCGCCCGGCGGTCCCACGCGTCCTGCTGCTTGGGCGTCAGCCGGCTCCCGCGGCGGGTGTACGTGGTCAACACCTGCATCCGACGCCCATCCGGGAGGGTCAGCTGCTCCGGACGCGCAGGGCGCACTGGCTCGCTCACCGCACGTCACTCCTCGTCTCGAATGGCCTTCGCCGCGCACGAAGGGCCCCGACCGTGTGGTCGGGGCCCTTCGTGATGATGCTTCAGTCCAGCAGGATCACTTGGTGATCTTGGTGACCCGGCCGGCGCCGACGGTGCGGCCACCCTCACGGATCGCGAACTTCAGGCCTTCCTCCATGGCGATCGGCTGGATCAGCTCGACCGTCATCTCGGTGTTGTCGCCCGGCATGACCATCTCGGGGCCCTCGGGGAGGGTCACGACAGTTG
>JBHWSH010000240.1:0-3946 GCA_043427135.1 Marmoricola sp.
GTTCACCACGTTCCTCGCCGCGCTCGCGACTTTCGGTCGCGTGCTGGTGCCCATCGCGGTCCAGCAGGCCGTGGACCGCGGCGTGGGCGCTGCCGCCGGACCCGATGTCGGGTTCGTCGTCGGCATGGTCGCCCTCGTCGGGGCGGCCATCCTGCTCACCGGCACGTCGTCGGCATTCATGACCGCGCGGCTCTTCCGGTCGGCCGAGCGCGGCCTGGCCACCCTGCGGGTCAAGGCATTCCGGCACGTGCACGACCTGCCGGTGCTCACCCAGAACACCGAACGCCGTGGTGCGCTCGTCGCGCGCGTCACCAGCGACGTCGACCAGGTCTCGCAGTTCCTCATCTTCGGCGGCGTCATCGCGATCGTGAGCATCGGTCAGATCGCGGTGGCGACGGTGGTGATGCTGGTCTACAGCTGGCAGCTGACCCTCGTCGTGTGGCTGGCGTTCCTGCCGTTGTTCCTCAGCCTGCGCTACTTCCAACGCCGGCTCTCGGAGGCCTATGCGACCGTACGCCGCCAGGTCGGCGCGCTACTGTCGGCGGTCTCCGAGCCCGTCGTCGGGGCCGCGGTGGTCCGCAGCTATGCCGTGGAAGGCCGCACCCAGCAGCGCATCGACGAATCGGTGGACCGGCACTACGTCGCCAGCCGGCGAGCCCAGGGCCTGACGGCGTTCTCGTTCTCGCTCGGTGGCATCAGCGCGGGCCTGGCCAACGCGGGGGTGATCATCGTCGGCGTCCTCCTCGGCGTCGACGGCGACATCACCGCAGGCCGCGTGCTGGCGTTCGCCTTCCTGGTCACGCTGTTCGTCGGACCCGTCCAGATGGGCACGCAGGTGCTCACCGACGCGCAGAACGCGTTCGCCGGATGGCGGCGGGTGATCGGCATCCTCGACACTCCGGCCGACGTCGCCGACCCGGGCGCAGACGGCACCGTGTTGCCCGACGGGCCGCTCGACCTGGTCTTCGACGGGGTGCGCTTCGCCTACCCGGGCGGCCCCGACGTACTTCACGACGTGTCGCTGCGGATCCCGGCCACGACTCGCGTCGCCGTCGTGGGGGAGACCGGGTCGGGCAAGACCACGCTCGCCAAGCTCCTGACCCGGCTGATGGACCCCAGCGACGGCGCCGTGCGCCTCGGTGGGGTCGACCTCCGAGAGGTGGCCTTCGCCGACCTGCGCCGTCGGGTCGTGCTCGTGCCGCAGGAGGGGTTCCTCTTCGACTCCACCTTGCGTGCCAACCTGGCCTACGGCCGGCTCGATGCCGACGACGAGACGATGCGACGCGCGGTCGAGGAGCTCGGCCTGGCGGACTGGCTCGACGGGCTCCCCGCCGGCATGGACACCCGCGTCGGGCAGCGGGGCGAGTCGCTCTCCGCCGGGGAGCGCCAGCTCGTCGCGCTGGTCCGTGCCCGGCTCGCCGACCCCGCGGTGCTGGTGCTGGACGAGGCCACCAGCGCGGTCGACCCTGCGCTGGAGATGCGGATCAACGCCGCGCTCGACCGGCTCTCGAGTGGCCGGACGACCCTGACCATCGCGCACCGCATGTCGACCGCCGAACGGGCCGACCTGGTGGTGGTGATGGATCGTGGTGACGTAGCGCAACTGGGACCGCACGCGCAGCTCGTCGCCGAGGGCGGCGTCTACGGTCGCCTGCACGCGTCCTGGGTCGCCCAACACGGCGGCCAGAACGCTTCTGGGGGAGGATCGGGCGCATGAGCGCTCTCGACCCGTCCGTCGGCACCCGCCTCAAGCGCGACGCCGACGGACTCGTGCCGGCAGTGGTTCAGCAACACGACACCCGCGAAGTGCTGATGGTCGGCTGGATGGACGACGAGGCGCTGCACCGCACGCTGACGACCGGACGCGCGACGTACTGGAGCCGCTCCCGGCAGGAGTACTGGGTGAAGGGGGAGACCTCCGGGCACCGGCAGTGGGTTCGCGAGGTGCGCCTCGACTGCGACGGCGACACCCTGCTCGTGCTCGTCGACCAGGAAGGGCCGGCCTGTCACACTGGCGCCCGGACCTGCTTCGAGGACGACGTCCTGCTCGCTGCCACGGTCACCACAAGGGCGCCGATGAGCGCCGGTCGCCGCCGGCTCTTCGGTCCGGTGCTGGTGCTCGGAGCAGCCGCGAGCGGGCTCACGGCGTTCGCTGCCGGTCGGGCCTGGGCCGAGGGTGAGACGCGCGCCGGGATCGCCGAGGCCGGGACGATCATTCCTGGCGAGGTTACCGGCGCCGACGTGGCGCCGCTGGCGATTCCGTTGGGACTGGTCGCGCTTGCCGCGTGGGGAGCGGTCCTCGTGTTGCGCCGACGCGGTCGGCGGGCAATTGCGGTCCTCGGGGTGCTTGCCTCGGCCGCTGCTGGTGTCGCGGTCGCGGTCGGATTGCCCGCCATCCCGGACGTCGCGGGAGAACACCTCGGACACCTGCCCGCCGATGTCGCCACCACGCCCTGGCCATGGCTGACGCTGGTCGCGGCCGTCGTCTCCGCTTCGGCGTTCGCCGTTACATGGTGGGCCGCCCCCGACTGGCCGGAGATGAGCGCGAAGTACGACGCCCCTGCCGGCAGCGCCGTCGGGGGGGCAACCACCGCATCGCGCGCCGACGGACGTGAGCCGGACTCGCGCGAGCTCTGGAAGGCACTGGACGAGGGCGAGGACCCGACGAGCTGAGCCTCTAGGATGGGCCCCGTCCGGCTAGAGACTGCTCGACGTCGATGAGCTCGAGGAAGAGGTTCCACAGATGAGTGCGCACCACGGCAACACCCCCGCGGCCTGGACCGCGGTCACGATCGTGCTGATCGGCTTCGTGGTGGGCGGCATCGGCCTGGTCATCGAGTCCATGCCCGTCTTCTGGATCGGCGTGGCGCTCGGCCCCATCGGCACCATCATCGGCGTCGCCATGTCCAAGATGGGGTACGGCGCGGAGCCGGTCCGCGACTGAGCGCCGGATCTCGGCCCATGAGCCTCGCGGCGCCGGACCGTCCGACGGTTCCGTTGGCGGAGCAGTCCCGGCTCCGCCGCCTCCGGCCGCCGCTGCTGATCGCCGGTGGCCTCATTGCCGCCAGCGTGGCGTTGCACGTCCGTGACCCGCACCAGCAGGGCGCATGGGGCTTCTGCCCCTGGCTGATGCTGACCGGCACCTACTGCCCAGGCTGCGGTGGCCTTCGGGCGGTCAACGACCTGACCCGCGGCGACCTCGCCGCGGCCTTTTCCAGCAACGCGTTGTTCGTGGCCATGCTCCCCGCTCTCGCAGTGATGTGGGGACGGTCGGTGACCCAGCGTTGGCGAGGGCACCTGCGGCAGTTGCCCTCGCGCTGGGTCACCTTCTTCGCGTCCTCGTCGCTCACCCTGATCCTGGTGTTCTGGGTGGTGCGCAACCTTCCTTTCGCCGACTTCCTGCGTCCGTGACCCGGCCGTCGCACAACGGCGAAGGGCCGGCCCCGTAGGACCGGCCCTTCGAGTCGATTCCGGCTCAGGGAGCGGTGTCGAAGTTGTAGTCGAACGTGCTGTTGCCGGTCGCCAGCAAGGCGATGTTGGCGATCAGCACCAGCGTGCCGAGGACGACGCCGATCCAGCCGAGGATGACGGCGGCCTTGGCCTGTCCCTCCCCGGTCTGCATGCCGCCGCTGGCCGCGATCTCCTTGCGGGCCTGGCCGCCCATGATGATCGCCGCGATGCCGACGTAGCCGAGGCAGGCGTAGCAGGCCAGCGGGATCGAGATGATGCCGATGATCATCGCCCACAGCGCCTTGGAGTTGCTCTGTGGCGCTCCTCCGTAACCGCCCCCGTAACCACCTCCGTAACCGCCCGGGCCGCCGTACCCCTGGCCGCCGTCGTACGGAGGTTCGCCACCGGGGGGACCGTAGGGCGGAGGTGGAGGCGGGGTGCTGCTGCCGGGCGGCGGCGGGTAGGAGATGCCGCCGTCCTGGGGGCCGTCGAGACA
>JBHWSH010000241.1:0-6168 GCA_043427135.1 Marmoricola sp.
AGGTGGCTGACCCCCGCCCCCGCGCCCTCGACGTCGTGCGCTCGACGCTCGCGGACTGGGACGTGGAGTGGGAGGAGATCGGCGACGGCGTCTTCACCGTCACGCTGCCCGGCGAGAAGAAGCTGCAGACGCCCGTGCGTCTCGACGTGGGGCCGCACTCGTTCGCGCTGCATGCGTTCGTCGCGCGGCACCCCGACGAGAACCACGAGCGCGTCTACCGCTGGCTCCTCGAGCGCAACCTGAGGCTGTACGGCGTCGCCTTCGCCGTCGATCATCACGGCGACATCTACCTCGACGGACGGCTACCGCTGTCGGCGGTGACACCTGAGGAACTGGACCGGCTGCTGGGGTCGGTGCTGACGTACGCCGACGAGTCGTTCAACACGATCCTCGAGCTCGGCTTCGCCTCCTCGATCCGCAAGGAGTGGGAGTGGCGCATCGCCCGCGGCGAGTCGACGAAGAACCTGGAGGCGTTCCGCGGCTGGCTCGAGTCAGGTGCCGCCGCCTCGGACTGAGACCGGCGCCTGGACGGAAGTTGCACCGGAAACGGCGCGGGGACAGCACATCCCGTCCATTCGGACGGCTCTCAGGCCTCGAACTTGTAGCCCAGGCCCCGGACGGTGACGAGGTGCACGGGCTGGGCGGGGTCGGGCTCGATCTTGCTGCGCAGACGCTTGACGTGTACGTCGAGGGTCTTGGTGTCGCCGACGTAGTCCGACCCCCACACGCGGTCGATCAGCTGTCCCCGGGTGAGCACGCGACCGGCGTTGCGGAGCAGGAACTCGAGCAGCTCGAACTCCTTCAACGGCAGGGAGATCTCCTCGCCGCGGACCGAGACGATGTGCCGGTCGACGTCCATCCGGACCGGCCCGACCTCGATCGTGTCGGCGGCGACGTCGGGGTCGGCGCCGCGGCGCAGGACGGCCCGGATGCGGGCGACGAGCTCGCGCGGGGAGTAGGGCTTGGTGACGTAGTCGTCGGCGCCGAGCTCGAGCCCGACCACCTTGTCGACCTCGTCGTCCTTGGCGCTGACCATGATCACCGGCACGTTGGACGTCTGCCGGATGCGACGGCACACCTCGGTGCCCGGCAGGCCGGGCAGCATCAGGTCGAGCAGCACGATGTCGGCGCCGTTGCGCTCGAACTCCGCGAGCCCGGAGTCCCCGGTGGCGGCGACGGCGACGTCGTACCCCTCCTTGCGCAGCATGTAGGCCAGCGCGTCGCTGTAGCTCTCCTCGTCCTCGACGACGAGCACTCGGGTCACGGGGTCTCCTTGGGGTGGGGGACGGGTTCGACGACGCGGGGCAGGCGCAGGGTGAACGCCGACCCCTCGCCCTCCTCCGACCAGACCGTCACCTCGCCGCCGTGCGAGGCGGCGACGTGCTTAACGATCGAGAGGCCGAGGCCGGTGCCGCCGGTCGAACGGTGCCGGGCGGGGTCGACGCGGTAGAACCGCTCGAAGATGCGGTCGATCTCGTGCGCGGGGATGCCGATGCCCTCGTCGCTGACGGTGATGTCGACGGTGAGGTCGCCGGGCAGCGCCTGCACGACGACCTTGCTGCGCTCGGGGGAGTACGCGATCGCGTTGGACACCAGGTTCTTCAACGCGAGCGTGATCTGTTTGGCGTCGCCGAGCATCCGCAGGTCGTGCCGGCTCTGGTCGAGCAGCTCGATCTCCTTGGCCCGTGCCTCGACGCGTACGGCGTCCAGCGCCTTGGCCACGACGTCGTCCACCGGGACGATCTCGGGCACCTCGAGCTCGACGTCCTGCAGACGGGAGAGCTCGATGATCTGCTGCACCAGGTTGCTCAGCCGCGCGGCCTCGGTCTGCATCCGCGTCGCGAACCGCTCCACGGCCTCCGGGTCGTCCGCGGCCTCGCCGACCGCCTCGGACAGCAGCGTCATCGCCCCGATCGGGGTCTTGAGCTCATGGGAGACGTTGGCGACGAAGTCGCGGCGGATCGCCTCCACCCGCCGCTCGCGCGTGCGGTCCTCAGCGAGGACCAGCAGCATCCGCTGGCTCAGCGGCGCGACCCGCACGTGGACGGAGACCGGCCGGCGGCCGGCGCGCCGCAGGTCGAGGTCGGTGCGGCGGATCTCCCCGTCCCGGCGTACCTGCCCGACCAGCTCCGTCACCTCCGCCTCGCGCAGCCGGCCGTCGCGCACCAGCCCGAGGGCGTACGCCGGCGCGGTCGCCATCAGCACGTCGTCCTCCTCGTCGAGGACGACCGCGGCGGACTTCAACACCCCGAGGACCGAGGCGACACCGGAAGGTACGACGGGCCGGTCCTGCGGCGCCTCCGGCCGGGACCGGTCGCCGTGGAGCCGCGCGTCGCTGACCCGCCAGGCGGCGACCGGCACGGCGCCGATCACCACCCCGAGAAGCAGCAGGAGGATCCCCTGCGTGGTCGGGTCCATGAGGCCGATCGTAGGGCCCGCGAAACCCGCCGGCCGTCGTACGGACGCCTGGGAGCCGAGGCTTCCGGGGCTGTTCACCCGGGGTTCAACCGGTGTTGGCGGCCTGGTTCCGGGGCGCGACATGATGGGGACCATGCGCGACGCCTACCAGGATGCCCTCGACCGGAGCGTGACCGACATGGTCACCATGACGCGGTTGGTGCAGACGTCGGTACGCCGCGCGACGCACGCCCTGCTCCACGCCGACCTCGAAGTCGCCGACGAGGTCATCGCCGCCGACGACGAGGTCGACCGTCTGCGGGAGCAGATCGAGGAGGACGTCTTCGAGCTCCTCGCCCTGCAGCAGCCGGTCGCCGGCGACCTCCGCATGCTCTTCGCCGCGGTGCGGATGGTCTCCGACCTGGAGCGCATGGGCGACCTTTCGGTGCACGTCGCCAAGGTGGCTCGCCTGCGGGTGCCCGAGGTCGCGGTGCCCGAGCAGATGCGACCGACCATGGAGCGGATGGCCGAGGTCGCCGAGCGGATGGTCGGCCAGACCGCCGACATCATCGCCAACCGCGACGTCGCCGCGGCTCGCGCGCTGGAGGACTCCGACGAGGAGATGGACCAGCTCCGCAGCCGGGGTTTCCGGATCATGTTGAGCCCGGAGTGGGCCGACGGGGTCGAGCCCGCGATCGACATGGCGCTGCTGGACCGCTACTACGAGCGGATCGCCGACCACGCGGTCTCGGTCGCCCGCCGAGTGGTCTATCTGGTCACCGGGGAAACGTTCACCACCGAGGTCGACACCACCCTCTGACCAGGCCGACTCTCGGGCCCTCCGGCGAGTCGGCGCTACTTCGGCAGGCCTTCCCCGCGAGTCGGCGCTACTTCGGCGAACTGGCGCCGACTCGCGCTCGCAGCGGGTCGAACTGGCGCCGACTCGCGCTACTTGCCTTGGGAGGCGACCTTCGAGATGGCTGCTTCGGCGGCGGCCGGGTCGAGGTACTGGCCGCCGCGCTCGAGCGGCTGGTAGTTCTCGTCGAGCCGGTAGACCAGCGGGATGCCCGTGGGGATGTTGAGTCCGACGACCTCGTCCTCGCTCAGCCCGTCCAGGTGCTTGACCAGCCCGCGCAGGCTGTTGCCGTGCGCGGCCACGCACACCACCTTGCCGGCGCGCAGGTCCGGCACGATCCCGTCGTACCAGTAGGGCAGCATGCGCTCGAGCACGTCGGCGAGGCACTCGGTGCGCGGCACGATCTCGTCAGGCAGGTCGGCGTAGCGGGCGTCTCCGACCTGCGACCACTCGTCGTTGTCGTCGATGCGCGGCGGAGGCGTGTCGTAGGAGCGGCGCCACAGCATGAACTGCTCCTCGCCGAACTCCTCCATCGTCTGCTTCTTGTTCTTGCCCTGCAGCGCGCCGTAGTGCCGCTCGTTGAGCCGCCACGTGCGCTTGACCGGGATCCAGTGCCGCTCGCAGGCGTCGAGCGCCAGCTGCGCGGTGGTGATCGCGCGGCGCAGCAGCGAGGTGTGGAGTACGTCGGGCAGCAGTCCCGCCTCGGCCAACAGCTCACCGCCGCGGACCGCCTCGCCGCGGCCCTTCTCGGTCAGCTCGACGTCGACCCAGCCGGTGAACTGGTTGAGTGCGTTCCACTCGCTCTCGCCGTGGCGGAGCAGGATCAGGGTGTACGGCGCGGAGGCGGTCATCGCCGTCACTCGCTCTCGTCGAGCTCGGACTCGTCCAACTCCGACTCGTCGATCGCGGCCGGGTCACCGCCGTCTGTCGAGGCGTCCGGCGCCGCAGATCCGCCGGAGAGGTCGATCAAGGAGAACTCGGCGACGTTGGCGACGACCGGCATGTTCAGCGTGACCGGCTCGGCGTTGCGGAAGGTGAACGTGACCTCGACGAACCCGCCGAGCTTGACCCCGTCCCCGGCGATGCCGACGAACGCCGCGTCGGCCAGCTGCAGGAACCCGGCCGGCGGGATCTCGGTCTCGCCGTCCATGAGGTCGACCAGCACACCCTCCTCGGTGCTGCTGACATCGATCAGCTCATCGGCCTCGGTCTGGTGCTTGTTGGCGAGCCCGGCGATGACGCGGTTGCCGCCGAACCCGTCGGTGACGACCAGCGCATGCAGCACGTCGACCATGCCCGAGCGGTCGTTGACGCCCACGCCCGGCGTGTAGACCTGGTCGGTCTGTGCGCCGAAGCTGGTGTGACACGAGGAGAGGGCAGGGGCGGCCAGGATCATCGCGGCGGCGGCGAGGCGCCGGGTCATGGTGGCGTTCACGCGCCCGAGTCTAGGGGAAGCGCGGACCGGGTTCCTCCGGGCGCTCCCGGCAGCATGGACGGCTCAGCGTTCGAGGCCGACGGTGAGACCGGCGACCACCAACCCCGCGAGCACGAGCGCGGTGAACGTGCCCGACAGCCACAGCAGCTTGACCGCTCCGAGACGCAGCGCCAGCCGCACCGGCAGGCTGCGGACCTCGTTGTGATGGTCGCCGACGAGGTCGGGCAGCGCATCCATCAGGTGTACGCCGACACCGAGCAGGGCGGCCAGGATCGTCACCGTGACGGTCGGGGGGCCACCGTGCCAACCGCCGCCCCATCCGCCGTACGTCACGAACGCCGGCAGCAGCCCGAAGCTGAGCGCCCACGGGATCCACGACGCCCAGGTCAGCTTGAGGCGGGTGTTGTAGAGCCAGGCGGCGACGACCGAGGCCAGGTGGGCGGCGCCGGCGGCGTACCCGTTGGAAAGCGAGAGCGGCACCAGCAGCAGGGTGGCGCAGGCGACGGTGAAGGTGACCGTGCTGGGGTGGAGCCATTCCCGCGCGATCGGCTTGTCGGCGCGCTCGACGGCCATGTCGCGGTCGCGGTCGGCGACGTCGTTGAGCCACCCCGCGGTGAAGCGCCCGACCAGGACGGTGAGGAAGACGAGTCCGACGTCGCGCAGCGGCCGTCCGGCCAGGGCGGCGACCACCGCGACACCGCCTGCGATCATGGCTGCCTGCAGCGGATGCGCGGCGATCAGGAGCGCGAGGGCGGTCCCCGGGTTGCGGCGGAACATCATGGGTGGCAGTAAACGCCACCAGCGCCGGAAAGGGTGGGAGATCGGCCGTCGCGAGCCGCGCCAGGCACATCGGACCAGCGGTTGTCAACCCCCCCGCACCCCCTCTGACCTGGGCAAACACCCCGCCACGCGTCGTACGGACGTGTTAGACTGGTCACCTAGAAAGGGGCTACTTGCACATGACTTTCACCGTGGGCGAAACGGTCGTTTACCCCAACCACGGCGCTGCCGTGATCGAGAACATCGAGACTCGCACCATCAAGGGTGAGGACAGGGAATACCTCGTCCTCCGCATCGTGGCCCAGCAGGACCTCGTGGTCCGCGTGCCGGCATGCAACCTCGACCTGGTCGGCGTCCGGGACGTGGTCGACAAGGCCGGTCTCGACCGGGTCTTCGACGTGCTGCGTGCACCGCACACCGAGGAGCCGACCAACTGGTCGCGCCGCTACAAGGCGAACCTCGAGAAGCTGCACTCCGGCGACGTCATGAAGGTCTCCGAGGTCGTGCGCGACTTGTGGCGCCGCGAGCGTGACCGGGGCCTGTCGGCTGGCGAGAAGCGCATGCTCGCGAAGGCTCGTCAGATCCTGGTCTCCGAGCTCGCGCTGGCCGAGCGCACCAACGAGGACAAGGCCGAGGCGCTCCTCGACGAGGTGCTCGCTTCCTGATATCCCCCCGTCGTCACGACGAGACCCCCGCAGAC
>JBHWSH010000242.1:0-2522 GCA_043427135.1 Marmoricola sp.
ACCTGCCTCAAGAGCATCGTGCTGCAGACGAGCGTCTTGATCGCCAGTCGACACCCGCGCGTACCCGAAAGCGTGGCCCATACCGATAAATGTAGCAATACCCGTCGCTTGTGGGTAGATCAGAAACACAGATTCCGGGACTGGGTTCCGCTACAGACCAGGCTTCCGCCCACCTCGGCGTATCCAGAATCTGTGACCTTCGCCGGTAAATGGCGGTGTTCTGTCGATGCTCCGTGGCGGCTTTAGTTGGTGGTACCGATGACAAGCGTGGTCTGGCCGTCCGTGGTCGAGAGTCCTGCCGCCGATGCGAGGGCGGCAGTGTCATCGTCAGCAGCTGAGGTGTCCTCGTCGACGTAGCCAGATCTCCAGGGGAATGGTCGTCAGTGGCGGTACCGCGGCGATGATCGAGAGAGCTGTGACCCGCCATGGCCACCGCAGGGTGATGGCGGTGATGAGCGCTATGGCGAGGTAGATGAGGAACATGCCGCCGTGCAGGGCGCCGAAGATGCTGACACCGACGTCGGTTGTGCCCGTCACGTACTTGAGGAACATCCCCGCGAGCAGACCAGCCCAGGTGAAGGCTTCGAGAAAGGCCGCGACGATGGAGACTCTTGCCACAAGCGGAAGTCCATAACGCTGCTGGGTGCTTGCGCTCATTGGTTCGCCTCGTTGCTCGGGAGTTCGTCTGCGTCCGCGACGGAGCGGGCGAGGTGCTCTGCCAGCGCGGCGCGCAGCTGGTGGGGTAGTGGGATCGCGCCGACGGATTCGCTGAGCCAAAGACCGTCGGCAGCGAGGTAGGCGACCATCTTCTGCAGTGCCCGAGGGTCGGTCGGGTCGATGCTGGCGGGGTCGGGGACCCAGCGAGTGATGACTCGTTTCCACGGCTTGCTGAGCTCGCTGTCGGTGCTCGCTTCGAGCATAAGCAGTAACTCCGCGCCGGTGGCGCCGCGGGCGCTGACTCGGGCATAGGCGGCGAGTCGCTCATCCTGCGATGCCTCATCCGGGTCCTTGCCCAGTGCGTGGATCATCTCCTCGTCCCAGTGCTGGGCTTGATGTTCGTGCAGCGCGAGCATCATGGCGTCCTTCGAGGGGAAGTGGTAGAGCAGCCCGCCTTTGGTGAGTCCGGAGGCGGCGGCGACGGATTCGTACGTGAGCGCCGTGACGCCGTCGGTCTCGACAACGCTGAGGGCGGCCTTGAGGATCGTGTCCCGTTTACTGGTCCGCATGGGCGGTCCTTTCTCGGTCAGTGCTCGGAGTGCAGCTGTGACTGGGTGCCAGGCAGGTACCGGCGCAGAAGCACTCCGGTGATGACTGCGCCCACCGCGAGAACGACTGCGACGACCAGCATCACAACGAGGTAGGCGGAGTCGAAAGCCGTCGCCGCCGCCTGGAGGATCTCTGCGTCACCCTGCGCAGCAGCCTGTGCCTCAGCGATGCTGTTGCCAGCCGCGTCCGGGGCGCCGTCGGGTAGAACGACGCGTGCGCCGTAGATAGCCGTGAGCAGGCTCCCGAGCACGGACACTGCAATGAGGCTGCCGAACTCGTAGGAGACTTCTTCGATCGAGGCGGCCATGCCTGCTCGGCGCACCGGCACGTTCCCGATAATCGCGGTGGAGGCGACCGCCAAGGCGGCTCCGATACCAGCTCCGGTCAACAGCAGTCCGAGGATCAGCACGCCGAAGGACGACTGGAATCCGATGACCGTCACCACGACGCCGCCGGTGGCGAAGGCGAGACCGCCGGTGATGAGCGCGAGCAGTCCGGTGCGGTGCAGGAACGCGCCCCCCAGGAGCGCTGTCGGCAACGTGCCCACGGCGATCGCGGCGACCAAGAGCCCAGCTTCCAGCGGGCTGAATCCGGCGACCTGCTGGAATCGCTGCGTGGTGACGAGCTGGATGCCCCCGATCGCGAACATCGCGAACGACGCGGCCAGCACTCCGGCAGTGAACGCCGGGTTGCCGAAGATGGAGAACTCCAACAGAGGTTGCTCCATACCTCGCTGACGGCGCACGAACAGCCAGAACCCGATGGCAGCAACGAGCAGCGCAACAATGATGGTCGTTGCCGAGGGCGGCGCGTGGCCGATCTCTTTGATGGCCATCACCGTTCCGACAAGCCCGATCATCACCAAGATCGAGGAGATGGCATCCCATCGCTTCGAGGGATCCGGGTCGTTGGCCGGGCGGATCAGCCAGGTAGCGACCAGCGCCAGCACCACAACGGGCACGTTGATCAAGAACACCGAGCCCCACCAGAAGAACTCAAGGAGTGTGCCGCCAATAATCGGGCCGAGGGCGAACCCGATGACCGACATACTTCCCCAGACCGCGATGGCGATATTGCGCTCACGCTCGACCGTGAAAGTGGTGCGGATCAGCGCCAGGGTGGCCGGCATCATCGCTGCCGCACCGACAGCGAGCACAGCACGCGCAGCGATCAGGACCTCGGGTGACGGAGCGAACGCTTCCAGCAGGGAAGCCAGTCCGAAGATCACCAGACCGACAACAATCTTCCGCGTAGGG
>JBHWSH010000243.1:0-4840 GCA_043427135.1 Marmoricola sp.
ACTGTCCGAGATGGTGTAGATGTCTCGCTTGGTGTCTGAATCGCCCCGGGTCTGATGGAGGCTTTCATTGCACGGAAGGATGAGAGTCATGGCAGCACCGAGGAAGTACAGCGTCGAGCTCCAGCAGCGGGCCACGCGGATGGCGATGGACGCTAGGAAGGACCCGGAGTCCGCGCGTGGGGCGATCAAGCGGGTCGCTGACCAGCTTGGGGTTCACCCCGAGGCGCTGAGGAACTGGGTACGGCAAGCCGAGATCGACGGTGGTGTGCGGCCCGGCACGACCACCGACGATGCGACCAGGATGGCCGAGCTCGAGCGCGAGGTCCGCGAGCTGCGTCGAGCCAACGAGATCCTGAAGACAAGCGCAGCTTTTTTCGCGGCCGCGGAGCTCGACCGCAAGATCAAGTAGCAGTGCCCACCGCGGTGGCCGTCGACTACATTGACGGCCACCGCGACCGGTTCGGGGTCGAGCCGATCTGCGCAGTCCTCAAGGAGGCCGGCGTGCAGATCGCCCCGAGCACCTACTACGCCGCCAAGACCAGGCCATCCTCGGCGCGCAGCGTGCGCGACGCCGCCCTGGTCGAGGACATCAAGATCGCCCATATGGCCAACCTCGGTGTCTACGGCGCCCGCAAGATCCATGCCGAACTCAACCGCGAAGGCGTCAAGGTTGCGCGCTGCACCGTCGAGCGGCTCATGAGAGCTGAGGATCTGCGTGGGATCCGGCGGGAGAAGACCCGCAAGACCACCATCGGCGACGGGGCGGAGACCGAACGACCCGGGGACCTCGTCAACCGCAAGTTCATCGCCACCGCGCCGAATCAACTCTGGGTGGCCGATCTGACCTACGTCAGAACCCACGCTGGGTGGACCTACGTCGCGTTCGTCCTCGACGTGTTCAGCCGGATGATCGTCGGCTGGCAGGTGTCCACCTCGCTGCGCACCGACCTGGCCCTCGATGCCCTCGACATGGGGCTATGGGCACGACAGCGCGCCGGCCGCGACGTCACCGGCCTGACGCACCACAGCGACCGCGGCGTTCAATATCGAGCCATCCGCTACACCGAGCGGCTCGCCGAAGCCGAGGCCGTCGCCTCCGTCGGGTCCAAGGGCGACTCCCTCTTAACCGGCTAAACGAGGCATCTTCCCAGGTCAGCGACACGCCGGGCGACTGTGGTTGACGGCTCCGATGGGTCATCGGGGCTACACCTGTCCTATGGGCAGAGACGTTGATCTTCGGCTCGTTGAGCAGGACGAGGGGTGGGTGCTGGCCGGCGCCGACGCCGCCCGGTTCGTCGTTGTGAATGAGTACCTGGCGCATCTGGTCGATCGGAACTACTCGCCCAAGACGGTGCGGGCCTACGGCTATGACCTGCTGAGCTTCTGCCGGTGGCTGGCCCAGGAAGAGAGCGCCACAGGACTCCGCGACGACGCGGGCAGCCCACTCGATGCGATCGACACCGATGTGCTGCTTCGGTATCTACGCGCCTGCCGCGACGCGACGGTCCCAGGCAGGCCGGGACCGAACGTGGTCGCGATGTCGGGACGGCGGGTCGACCGGTACGCGCCATCGACGATCAACCGGCGGCTGGCGGCGATCTCAAGCATGTTCGGGTTCCTCACACTGCGCGATCCCGAGTTGAGAAGTCCGGTGCCGAAGGGCAAGGAGGCCCGCTGGGTCGTGGCCGGGGAACGCTCCGGGCTGCTGGCGCACACCAGACGTCGACCGGCGAAGCGGTCCTCGCTGCGACTACGCGAACCACGGCGGCTGCCGGTCGCGTTGTCCCAGGGCGAGGCCGCGAAACTGCTGGGCAGCTTCAAGTCCTGGCGCGACCAGGCCATCGCCGGGCTGATGCTCTACTGCGGGCTGAGGTCAGCCGAGGTCCTCGGCTTGGACGTGGCCGACGTCGACATCGGCGGCGGCTGGCTACGCGTGATGGGTAAGGGCCAACGCGAACGCCGGGTCCCGCTCGACGTCGACTTGGGGTCGGTGATCCAGGTCTACCTGCTCACCGAACGTCCCGAGTCTGACTCGTCGCGACTGTTCCTGGTCGCCAAGGGCGCTCACCGCGGCCACCCATTGACGCCGGCCGGGCTGCGCACCATCTTCCGCTACCACCGCGCGCTGACCGGCGTCGCCGCCGGACACCCGCACACGCTGCGGCACACCTTCGGGACCGCGCTGGCCGAGGCCGGCGTGGACCTCGCGGTGATGCAGGCGCTGCTCGGCCACGCGCACGTCGACACCACCGCGCGCTACATCCATCTGGCCCCAGCTCATGTGAAGGCAGAGTTCGATGCCGCTCGCGCTCGCATCCGCGACCGATCCTGAACTACCAGCCCAAGCATCTGGCGGGTCCCCGGGTCTGCTGGAGTCGTACTTGGAGTACCTGACCGCCACAGGGCGCGGGAACGTGTCCTACACCAGAGCTGCGCAGCGGTTCTTCGAGCGGTGGTCGGACCCGAGGACGTGGGCGGCCGAGCCGCTGGAAGTGCGCTTGTCGGCCGGCAGTGCGACCCGGCCGATCATCACCTACCTGATGCTTCATCAGGGTCTGACGCCGGGCTACGACTACCTGCTGGATCGAAAGGTGGCCAGCATCTGGCGTGAGATCAAGTCCTCCCCGTACGCGGCGAGCATTGAGCGGTTCATGACAGCGGCCGCCGAGCTGGGGTTCACCGAACGGGTTCGATTCGCGACCAGCTCCCAGGTCCCGATCCGGCTGCTGATCCAGACAGGTCGGCCGTTGGAGCAGCTCACCATCGGCGACCTGGACGAGTTCGCGGCCGCATGTCGCGAGCGGGAAGCCCGGACCGGCAAGGGACATCACCACTATCTGGCGGCACTCAGCAACGCCCAGCGGGTCCTGTACCACCTGGCGATCGTCGATCAATTGCCCCGCAGCGGCGGACCAGTGCCGTTCGCAGAACGGCTCGCCGGGGTCAGCAGGCCGCTCCAGACCGCACTGGTGGCCTACCTGGACCGCAAGCTGGCCACCTGCCAACCCAAGACCGTCACCGCGCTGGCGACCCGCCTGAAGCACTTCGGGACGTTCATCACTCAGATCGACCCGGGGCTGGAGTCGCTGGCCGGATTGGAACGCCGCCAGCACATCGAGCCCTACCTGTCGTCCCTGCTGGACGCGGTCAGCGAGAAGACCGGGGAACCGATCACGGTCGCCGACCGCGCCCGCCGGGTGATCGCACTGTCCGGCTTCCTCACCGACATCACGGAGTGGGGCTGGCCCGACGCGCCGGCCCGCAAGCTCGTCTTTCGTGACGACATCCCCAAGACCCCGCAGATCCTGCCGCGCTACCTACCAGTCGACGTCGACAGACGACTGACCGCCGCGCTGACCGAGCAACCCACCAACCAGCTCGCTGCCGCGGCGCTGCGGCTGCAGCGGGCCTGTGGGCTGCGGATCGGCGAGCTTCTCGACCTGGGAGATGGACTGCGTCCATGAAGTCCCCGAGCACGGTCACTGGCTCAAGATCCCGCTCGGGAAGCTCGACACCGAACGGATGGTGCCCATCGACGCCGAGATCCTCGAGCTGATCGACCACATCACCACGCTGCGCACACCGGGCAGGGCGCTGCCGCATCCCCGCTACCGACGGCCCGCCCAGTTCCTGTTCACCTACCTGGGCCGACGCCTGACCCAGCAGGCCGTGCGTGCCGAACTCAACCGGGCCGCGACGGTCGCCGGACTCGGGCACATCACCAGCCACCAACTGCGCCACACCTACGCCACCGCCCTGGTCAACGCCGGGGTGTCGCTGCAGGCGTTGATGGCGCTGCTGGGACACACCTCGGCAGAGATGAGCCTGCGGTACGGGCGCCTGTTCGACGCCACCGTCCGCGCCGAGTACGAACGAGCCCTGGACCTGGCCAAGCAGCAGGCCCGGACACCCGTCCCGGGCCGGGTCCAGCTGCCCCTGGTCGACATCACCGGCGGGAAAGACTGGAAGGACACGCCGCTGCTGAAGTCCCGGCTCGCCGGCGGCTTCTGCCTACGTGCACCCGCTCAGCAAGCCTGCGCCTACGCCAACATCTGCGAGCACTGCCCCAGCTTCCACACCGACGCCAGTTCGCTGCCGATCCTGGCCGCCCAGCGGGTCGATGCCCAAGCGCTCGCACGCGACGCCGAACAACGAGGCTGGATCACCGAAGCCGAACGCCACCAACGGCTCGTCGACCGGCTCGACCATCTCATCGAACACACCCACCGAGACGGCCAGGAGCAGACCGGATGAGTGCGAGCGTCCTCAACGACATCGAACGTGCCTGCGTGCAGCTACGCCGCGACGGCCAGCCGGTCACCTTCACCGCCGTCGCTGCCGCCACCGGCATCGCCCGCAGCACGCTGTACCGCAACACCACGATCCGCGCGCTGATCAACGAGCACCGCCACCGCCGCGCGACCGACGGAACCATGGCAGGGCTCACCGACGAGATCGCCACCCTGCGCACCGTCGTCGACGAACTCGCTGCCCGCGTACGACGCCACGAAGAACAACTCCGACGGCTCACCCGAGACTGACATCGTTAACCGGCCAACGGGCTGGTCGCGGCGAAAATTAGCCGGATAAAGCTACGACAACGCCATGGCCGAGGCGCTGAACTCGCTGTTCAAAGCCGAATGCATCCGCAACCCGGTGATGCGACCCAAGGGCGGCTGGAAGTCGGTCGGCGACGTCGAGATCGCCGTTGCCGAATACGTCGACTGGTTCAACCACAGGCGCCTGCACGGCGAGATCGGGCTCGTCCCACCCGCCGAGTTCGAGGCCAACCACTGGGCATCACAGCCCGCGAAGCACTACCGTGACAACCCGGTCCTCA
>JBHWSH010000244.1:0-3800 GCA_043427135.1 Marmoricola sp.
CTGTCCCGCGAGGCCGAGATCTGGACGCCCAATCACCCGAGCACCGTCATCCACGGCAACGGCGCCGACATCGACGCCTTCGCCGACTTCGTCATCGTCAACTACGAGATCCTCGACCGGCACATCGGCTGGTTGGGCGACCTCGGGTTCCGCGGCATGGTCGTGGACGAGGCGCACTTCATCAAGAACAAGACCTCGCAGCGGTCCCAGCATGTGCTGGAGCTGTCCGAGCGCATCCGCAGCCGCATCGCACGGCCGCTGCTGATGGCGCTGACCGGCACGCCGCTGATCAACGACATCGAGGACTTCCGGGCGATCTGGCAGCTGCTCGGCTGGATCGACGACAAGAAGCCGACCGGCGAGCTGATGGCCTGCCTCGAGGAGACCGGTCTCGAGCCGACCGATCCCGGTTTCTACGCCGGCGCGCGCCGCTGTGTCGTGGACATGGGCATCGTGCGTCGCCGCAAGGTCGACGTGGCTGCCGACATCCCGGCCCGTCGCGTCGCCGACCTGCCGGTGGAGCTCGACGACGAGGCCGGACGCTCGATCCGCGCCGCCGAGCGCGAGCTCGCCCGCCGCCTGGTCGCGCGCTACGACGCCGCGCTCGAGCGCCGCAACGCGGGTGCCGTCACCGAGGGCATCGACCACGAGCTCGTACGCCGCGTGGCGACGTGGGAGCGCGAGGACACCACCACGACCAAGACCGGCGAGAACGTCTTCACGATGATGCGGCGGATCGGCCAGGCCAAGGCGGGGCTCGCGGCCGACTACGCCGCGCAGTTGGCCCGCAACGTCGGCAAGGTCGTCTTCTTCGCCAAGCACGTCGACGTGATGGACCAGGCCGAGGAGCTCTTCGCCTCCCGTGGCATCAAGTACTCCTCGATCCGCGGCGATCAGACGCCCAAGGTCCGCCAGCGCAACGTCGACGCGTTCACCGACGACCCCGAGGTCTCGGTCGCGGTGTGCTCGCTGACCGCCGCCGGCGTGGGCCTCAACCTGCAGGTCGCCTCCGACATGGTGCTCGCGGAGCTGTCGTGGACCGATGCCGAGCAGACCCAGGCGATCGACCGCATCCACCGCATCGGCCAGGACCAGCCGGTCACCGCGTGGCGCATCATCGCCACCCAGACCCTCGACACCAAGATCGCCGAGCTCATCGACAGCAAGGCCGGGCTCGCCGCCCGCGCCCTCGACGGCTCGGACGAGGAGATCGGCTCCTCCGTCGACGTACAGCTCGAGGCGCTGGTCGCACTGCTCACGGAGGAGCTGGAGAAGCGCGGCGCCGCTCTCGTCTGAGTCGCTGCGGCAGAGTTGCGCCCTGCTCCCGACGTACGCGTCGTGACGATGGCCTGCAATGACCGTGGCGTCGGGAAGTGGGTCAGTCGCGGACGAGGAGCTCCCGTGCTTCGGCGCTACCGTCCAACGCGCGCGTGACGCGCTCGGTGATCTGCCAGCCGTCGGGGTGCCGACGCAGCCGGAAGTGGTTGGCGCCGGCCCGGCGTACGGAGAAGGCGTCGTCCCGACGGCGCACCAGGATCGAATGGCACACCGCCACAGCCTCGTCGCCCTCGACCCGTACGTGCGCGGGCCCGAGGAAGTGCACGACGCCGGTGGTGATCAGGTGCTGGTGCCCGTCGGAGAGGACCATGTCGCGCACGTCCTGCCGCGACTTCATCTGCCAGCCCTCGACGTCGTAGCTGCCGTCCTCGGCCCACAGGGCGGCGACTCCCTCCGCGTCGCCGGCGTCCACCCGTGGGCCGTACGCCGCCACCAGCTGAGTGATCGCCAGCTCGTCCTCGACGCGCTGCAGGCGGTCCTCGAGGCGAGCGAGCCGGGTCTCGGTGCTGTCGTTCATGCGGCCAGACTGTAGAACCGTGGCCGTGCCGTCGGGCGGCGGAGTCCCGCTGGGTGAGGGCGCGACGGCCGCCGAGTCGCACCCTCCCGGCGAGCGCGGACCCAACCACGGCGCGGGCCTGGCCATAGGCTCGCCGTCATGCCTTTGGTCCACATCGACGAGTCAGTGGAGGTGAGCCTCACGTGGCAGATAGACGTGCCACGTGCTCGGGTCTGGCAGTGCCTGACGCACGCGGATCTGCTGGGCCAGTGGCTCGGCACGTTGGTCAGCGGGGCGGTCGCAGCTGAGTCCGAGTTCATCGTCGACCATGGCGATGACTACCGATGCAGATCGACGGTCGTGTCCTATGCAGAGCCCAGGAGACTCGATTTCACTTGGCGCTTCCCTGATGAACCGGCCTCGAACGTCCGCATCGAACTGGAAGGGACGAGTGGAAAGACAGACCTCGGGCTGAGCCACAGCGGGCTCGGTGAGCTCGCGGCGTCATACCGCGATGGGTGGTGCGCTCACCTGATCTATCTGGAGGCCGCGGCGCTCGGTACAGCTCTACCGCCCTCGATGTTCTGGCGGTTGCACGGGACCATGGCCCGACTGAACATGCGCTGAAGGCTGGCGAACGGGACACACCTCGTCAGAGGTAGCGACCGCAGTGCGGCCACGGCTGACGCCCACGCTGCTTGTACAGCAGCTTCGCGCGGAAAGTCTGCTGCCCAGCGGTGGCGTGGTGCGGCATGCCGGAGCCGCCGACGCTGCGCCACGTGGCGACGTTGAACTGGTAGAGGCCGTAGTAGCCCGCGGCGTTCACCGCGCGCGGGTTGCCCCCAGACTCGCAACGCGCCAGGCCGGCCCAGTTCAGGCCATCGGCACCGGCCACGGAGAGAGCCTTGCGACCGACCAGCACGCGCTTCGGCTTGGCCTCGCGGACCACCTTGCGCGAGAGGACCTTGCGTTCGACGCGATGCCCGTCGTGGAACACCCGCTCGATCTTCACCCGGTGCACGGCCGGGCGGCCTTGCGCGACCACCTTCCGCCGCCCCGGCTTCAATGAGGTGGTCGCCTTCGTGACGGTGCGCTGCGCGACCTTGACCTTCTTCACCCGGGTGCGGTGCTCGACGTCGATCACCCGGACCAGGGTTCCTTCGCGGAGGCGACGCTTCTCGCCCTTCAGCGTGCGGCCGTTGCGCTTCACGATGACGAGGTCGTCGCCGTCGGTACGCACGCCGTGCTGCTTCAGCAGAGTCGCGGGCCAGGCCCCACGACGCGCCGTGACCTGCTCCACGGGGCGGTCCGAGACACGCAGGCGGACCGCAACGAGGTCGGCCGTGGGTGCTGCAGCGACGTCGGTGGACGGGGCCGGGGTCACTGGCTCATCGACCTCGACGGCGAGGGCCGGGGAGGTCGGAAGCAACGACAGTCCCATGGCGACCGCGGCCGTGAGGAGGGCGACGCGGCGAGGACGCGGGGCATGGTCAGGACGGGGCAGGCCGAGAGGACGCACGAGGCGGTGACTCCTAGACGATCGACGTCGCGCCGAAGGCGCGCTGAGCCGCGACATCGACGATGCTCCGGTTGTGTGCCCGGGCGGCCAGGGGAGGGCGGTCTGCACGCTCCAGTGCCGCGACCTCACGAGTGCAACACCGTCTCGGCGGCGATGTCGAATCGATCCTGGCCGCTCAGGCGGGGATCGTGACCGGGTTCACGCCCAGAGGCGTCAGCGAGGGTGAAACCTGGTCAGACAGCGTCTGCGATCAGTTTCATCGCTTCGAGCTGCTCGAGATGGTGCTCGACGGACTCCGCGCGCAGGGCCACGGTCACCGCAGTCGCCCCGACGTCACGGAGCGCCTCGAGGCGGCGACGGGCCCGTTCGGGGTCGCCGACCGGGTCGAGAGGACCGGGACCGAGGACGACCTCGAACCCGTCGGGCAGCTCGACCTGGTCGAGACGA
>JBHWSH010000245.1:0-3775 GCA_043427135.1 Marmoricola sp.
CCCTCTCGCGCTGACCCTCGCCGCGCAGCGGGAACTGCCCCGCTTCGTGCGGGCGCAGAAGACCGGCGACTGGGCGCCGGTGCGCGCCGCGAGCCTCGCCGACCGCCGCGTCCTGGTGCTCGGCTACGGCGGCGTGGGGAAAGCGACCGCCGCGCGGCTGGCCCCCTTCGAGGTCGAGGTCGTGCCGGTGGCGACCCATACGCGGGAGGAGGACGGCGTGCACGTACACGGCGTCGACGAACTTCCGACGCTCCTGCCGACCGTCGACATCGTGATCCTCACGCTGCCGGGCGGTGCCGCCACGCGGCGCATCGTGGATGACGCGTTCCTGTCGGCGCTTCCGGACGGCGCGCTCGTGGTCAACGTCGGACGGGGGTCGCTCGTCGACACCGATGCCCTCGTCGCGCACCTGCAGCGGGGGCGGATCCGCGCCGCGTTGGACGTCACCGATCCCGAGCCGCTGCCGAAAGACCACCCGCTGTGGACGCTCGACGGCGTGCTCATCGCTCCTCACGTCGGTGGTGCGACGACCGCGATGTTCCCCCGGGTCGAGAAGCTCGTGCGGCGTCAGATCGCGCATCTGCGGCGCGAGGAGGATGTCGAGAACGTCGTCCTGCGGACGTGATCTCAGCGATCCCCCGCCAGCAGCGCGCGCGGATTCTGCAGCCGCCACTTCTCGCCCGGATCGGTGATCGACCCGACCACCCGAAGCGGTGCCGACACCGTCCGCTCCCCCGCCGTCCAGGTGATGGAACCAACCTCCTCACCGTCCACGAAGTTCACCGGCGTCGAGAGATCGATGTCGGCCTCGATCGGGGTGTCGCCCCACACCAGCAGCGACGGCACTGTCCCCAGCGCGACCTCGACGCTGTCGCCCCACGGGGTCGTGTAGGTCGTGAGGACCTGACCGGTCTGCGCGGGCGTCACCTGCTGGAACCCCGCCCGAAGCGAGGAGAGCACGCGGCTGCTGGCCCCGGCCACGGATGAACGCGTGTCACCGCCGAGCAGCACCCCGACCACCTGGAGCGACTGTTCCAGCCCCACGTCCAGTGTCGCGGTATAGATCAGGTTCGATCCGCTGTCGGAGAGCGTCCCGGTCTTCAATCCCGTGGCCCCGTCCACACCGAGCAGGTCGTTCGTGTTGATCAGGACGCCCGGGCCCTCGACCTCCGTGCGCCTGGTCCCGGCGAGGTCCGCGACGACCGGGTGAGCAGCCGACAGGCGGCCGAGTTCGATGAGGTCGGCGGGCGTGGATCGGTTGCGCGGGTCGATCCCGGTCGGTTCGACCACGGTCGTGTCGTCCAGCCCGTGCTCGTCCAGCCACTCCCCCGCAGCGCGGACGAAGGCCGCCTCCGACCCGTAGGCCCACCGCGCGACCGCGGTCGCGTAGTTGCTGGCGGACGGAATCAGCACCGTCGCCAAGGCGTCGCGCAGTGACAGCGCGGTGCCCCGAGGCATCGGAGCGACCGTTGCGTTCTGCACGTAGTACCGGTCATAGAGAGCGCGATCGGAAGCGCCGAAGGTGATCGTCGGGCCGTTCTCGCCCGCACCGATCGGCTGGGCGTCGAGCACGACGAGGGCGGTGATGAGCTTCGTGATGCTGGCGATCGGCCGCTGCCCCTGATCGCCCGCTGTCATCCAGATCTCATCCCCCGAGACGCCGAAGAATTCCTCCGCGCCGGCGACCGAGATGGCCGACGAGCCTCGCGAGGGCAGCAGGTCGTCGACCGCAGAGGTCACCGGTACCGCCGGCGCCGTCACCCGTCCGGGCGTCGGCTCGGGCAGCGGGGCGTTCAGGGCCCACGCCGCGTAACCGCCTGCTCCCACCGTCGTCGCCACGATCGGGATCGCCACGGCCAGGGCGATCCGCCGGAGCCACCTCTTCCGTGTGGCAGCGGCGGCGGCCGACCCCGGAGCGGGCCGCTCGACGACCTGCGCCTCGCTCAGAAGCGACGCGAACCGATGCAGCTCGTCTTCTTCTGCGCGCGGACGCGCATTCTCCTCTTCCCCCATCGTGCCCCCCGGCCTCGATCACTCGGTCGAAAGGGTGGTCTCCCACCCGGTCATGTCGTGACGTCCGCCGCCGTATTCGGCCGGCGGCCACTTCTCCACCCGATGCGGATCCGGCCGTCAGGACCGATCACACCGTGAACACACTGTGCACGGGACCACAGACACGCTGCCCCCCGAGCGCCGCCAGCTCCATGAGCACGGCGGTCCCCGCGAGCGAGTACCCGAGCTGCTCGAGCAACCGCTGCCCGGCACGCAGGGTGCCGCCGGTGGCGAGCACGTCGTCGACGAGCAGCACACGGGTGCCCGCCGGCAGGTCATCGCTCATCTCGATCGTCGCAGTGCCGTACTCCAGGTCGTAGCTGACGGCTCCCGCCGGCCGCGGCAGCTTGCCCGCCTTGCGGATCGGAGCGAGCCCCGTGCCGGATGCCACAGCGACCGCGCCCGCGAGCAGGAAGCCGCGCGCCTCGACGCCGGCGACCACGTCGAACGTGCCGGCGAACGGCTCGATCATCGCCTCGGCGACGGTGCGCAGGCCCGCGGCATCCGCCAGCAGCGGCGAGATGTCGCGGAAGAGGATGCCCGGCTCCGGGAAGTCGGGGATCGTCGCGATCAGGGACTCGGCACGGTGGAGGGCGTCGGAGGCGGCAGAGGTCACCGGTCAAGGCTACCCGCGCCGACCCCGCGCAGTTCCCGATCCGCCGGCTTGCGGACGTCGATGCGCAAGCGCTTGCGCTACGCTGTCGCTCATGACTTCCCCCTCCACGCTCGCCCCCATCGGTGAGAGCCGTCCCGGCGCCGAATGGTGGCGCACCGCCGTCATCTACCAGATCTACCCCCGCTCGTTCGCCGACGCCTCGGGCGACGGCATCGGCGACCTCCCCGGCATCACCTCGCGCCTCGATGACCTGGCCTCGCTGGGCATCGACGCCCTGTGGCTGAGCCCGTTCTTCACGTCGCCGCAGAAGGACGCCGGCTACGACGTCGCCGACTACCGCGACGTCGACCCGCTGTTCGGCACGCTCGCCGACTTCGACGCGATGCTCGAGGCGGCACACGCCCGCGGCATCCGCGTCATCATCGACCTCGTCCCGAACCACTCCTCCGACCAGCACGTCTGGTTCCAGGCCGCCCTCGCCGCAGGCCCGGGCAGCCCCGAGCGCGCGCGGTACATGTTCCGCGACGGCCAGGGCGAGCACGGCGAGCTGCCCCCGAACAACTGGGAGTCGGTCTTCGGCGGTCCCGCGTGGACCCGCGTCGAAGACGGCCAGTGGTACCTGCACCTGTTCGACAGCTCGCAGCCCGACTTCGACTGGCACAACGAGGAGGTCCGCGAGGAGTTCCGCGGCACCCTCCGCTTCTGGCTGGACCGCGGGGTGGACGGCTTCCGCGTCGACGTCGCCCACGGTCTCATCAAGGCCGACGGCCTGCCCGACTACACGCCGCCGGAGGATGCCGACTCGATGGGCGGCGAGGAGCCGGTGCCGTACTGGGGTCAGGAGGGAGTGCACGACGTGTGGCGCGACTGGCACCGCGTGCTCGCCGAGTACGAGGGCGACCGCGCGCTCTGCGCCGAAGCCTGGCTGCCGACGGTCGACGAGACCGCCAAGTGGGTGCGCCCCGACGAGATGCACCAGGCGTTCAACTTCCCGTACGCGATGAGCGAGTGGGATGCCGAGCAGCTCCGCGAAATCATCAGCGAGTCGCTGCGCGCCTTCCCCGCCGTGGGCGCCCCCGCCACCTGGGTGCTCTCCAACCACGACGT
>JBHWSH010000246.1:0-12382 GCA_043427135.1 Marmoricola sp.
CCTGCACGAGGGGCGGCTCGACCCTGCACGAGGGGCGGGTCGGCGTCAGGCGCGGCGGCGGGCGGCGATCTCGAGGCGCAGCCGACGGGGGATGCGGTCGATCCGGTCGCGCTGGGCGGCCTGCCAGGCACGCGCCTTGAGCAGCATCCGCCACGGGGGCGAGCTCACCGCCGCCGATCCCGCCCGCCAGGAGTTGTTGCGCCGGATCTGGCGGTCCCCCCGCCGCAAGCGCGCGACGACGTCGGGCGTGGTCAGGCGCTGGGCGACCGGCACGAACGGCGGCCAGATCTCCTCCTCCCACGGGAAGGATCCCCACGCGTGCGCCTCTGCGTCGGTCGGATGCAGCCAGAACGCACGCATCACCTCCGCGACCGCGGGCCGCAGGTCGACGTGCGCCGACCCCGAGGGCAGGTACGCCGCGGCGAGCTCGGCCGTGCGTACGGCGACGGCCTGCATCTCGGGCAGGCCCCACTGCAGCACGGGATCGTTGTCGGGCGCCGCCAGCACAGGACGTACGCCGTCGTCCCCCACTTTGTAGCCGAGGGTGCGGCCGGTGGTGCCGGCGCACATCATCTCGATCAGCAGATTCGGCGCCTGGAAGTCGGCCCAGTCCCGCGGATGACGCTGCCGGTCGAAGAGCCAGGGCGTCATGCGGACGCCGGACTCCTCGCGCGGGTCGGCCGCCGACGGCAGCATCCCGATGACGAAGTGCTCGGCCTGCGTGCCCCCGCCGCGGCGTACGAGCTGGTCGAACGCGGCTGCCGTCCGGCCCTCCCAGCCGGCGTCGACAAGCGCGTACGGCACGCCGTCGAGAATGCCCTCCTGGGCGAGATAGGCCAGCGTCTGTTGGGCAGTGAGGTCGGCGTTGCGGCGTACGACCTCATCGAGCGGAGCGGACCGGATGAGCTCGGCCAGCTGGGTGCGCTCGTCGGCGCTCAACGCGACATCGGCGCGGCGCGGGTCGGTGAGCGGGTGGCCGCTGAGGGCGTGCGCTTCTTCGACGGCGAGACCGACGCGCGACAGGGTCGTGCGGGCGGTGAAGTCGCGCCGCGGGGTCACCCAGCGCTGCAGCGCCACTTCGTCGGTCGCGCTGGCGCCGAAGATCCAGGGCTGCCGCGAGCCGTGCAGATAGCGCAGCTCCAGCTCGGGAGCGAGACGGGCGAGGACCGGCCGTGCGGCCTGCAGCATGACGTGCCCGTCGCGCGCGACGTAGTAGAGCCGCTTGATGCCGCGGCGCCGTGCCTCGCCAGCCACCCAGAGCGCGTAGCCGACCAGGATCGGCCCGAGTACGCCGCTGGCGACCTCGGCGATCGGGGTGAGTACGCCGTCGCGCGCGCTCTCCGCGCGTGCCAGTCGCGCGGCACCGGCGAGCCACGAGGTCGTGCTCGCGGAGGCGTCGGCGTGCCTCTCGAGGATCTGCTCGTAGCGGGTTAGCCGCCCCAGCGGCGCCCACGACGCGGCCCAGCCCTCCGCCCGGGCCGCCGCGACGTCGCTGCGGCGGTTATCGCCGAGGTGGGTGAAGGTGGCCGGCCAGAGCTCCTGGGCGACCGCGGTGAACAGGCCTCCGCGCGACTTGCTGTGCGGGCACCCTGCGGAGGTGCGGACGAGGTCTTCGGTCCGCGCGAGCCCGGCACGCGTGAGAAGCGTGCGGACGAAGTCCTCCGAATGCGGGGTGTCGGAGAGGAACAGCACCCGGTCGTACGCCGCGCGCGCCGCCTCCACGAGCGCGTCGGCCCCCGGGAGCGGGGTCACCAGCTCGAGATCCAGTGCCTCCTCGGCCTGCACCAGCTCGGCCACGCGCTCGGCGGGCAGCAGCAGCGCGTCGGACACCTCGGCGTACACCTCGGCCAGGGTGGGATGACGCCCGAGCAGCCCTTCGAGGCGCACCTCCGCCCGGTGGCGCGCGCTCGCGAAGACGTCGGGCGCGACCGGCAGCTCCAGACGCTGCGCCAGGACGTCGAACACCGCCTCGGGAGCGCCGACCCGGCGCACCAACAGCGTGTCGAAGACGTCGAACGACGCCACGCGCAACTCAGCCACGAGTCGCGCCCACGGGGAGAGGAGCCGCCCGGAAGAGGTCGCCGCCGAAGATGCCGAGGTCCGGCCGGTCGACCCGCTCGAAACGAGCAGACAAGCCCCAACCGGCCAGGTCGTCGACGATGTCGCGGCCGAAGACCCGGTAGGAGCGGATGCCCGACTCACGGATCATCGGGTCGCCGTGGATGTGTGGCGGGTGCACCAGGTCGCGGTCGGTCTCGGGGTCGACGAGGTGCCAGGTCCGCGCGAGCGAGGGGTCGTAGGGGACGGTGAAGAGGTAGGTGCCCTCAGGCCTGAGACAGCGGGCGATCTCGCGGTGGGCGCGGTCGACGTACCGCA
Source organism: Marmoricola sp. (assembly GCA_043427135.1). Lineage (GTDB taxonomy): Bacteria > Actinomycetota > Actinomycetes > Propionibacteriales > Nocardioidaceae > Marmoricola_A. The sequence continues at coordinate 2,377 of JBHWSH010000246.1, forward strand.
CGTGCTCCATCACCTCGGAGGTCAGCACGATGTCGAAATGCCTGTCAGGGAAGGGCATCTGTTCGAGGTCGACGTTGAGCATGCGCTCGTCGTCGAGCTGCTCGCCGTTGCGCCGGCCGGGCAGGTAGAGCGAGCGGTGGAAGCCCGGGTGGGCCCGGAGTCGTGCGCTGATGCGGCTGTGCGCGTCGGTCTCGAGAATGCGCACGTGGGCCGGGATCTCACGAGCCAGCTCCTCCAGCGTGGCGGCGGTGGTCCCGAAGCGCTCCGCGCACGTCTCGAGGAGCCCCAGGGCGAGGGTCCGGTCGCGCATCTTGGCGTGGCATCCCCGACAGCGCAGCGTCTCGCGCAACGGCGGGATGTGCAGCCGCTCGTGGGCCTTCAGGTCGGGCAGCTCGTGGCGCAGAGAACCGCGGTGACCGCAGACGGGGCAGTGCGCCTCGACGCGACGGTAGGTCCGCCAGGCCCGCAGGTTCTCCGCGTTGACGCGGTTGCCCAGCTCACGCGGGCGGCGTACGGCCTGACGCGCCAGCTGGAGAGCCAGCCTGCGGTCGGAGAACGGCGGCGCGACGCGGCTGATCATCGATGTCCCTCGGTCGAGAAGTCCCTGCGCCCCATCCAACGCCTCGCAACCCCCGAGGTCACGTCCTCTTTGGTCGGTCGATCGCTTTCGCCGGTCGATCGCTTTTCGGCGGTCGAGCCTGTCGAGACCCGAGCCCGCGCGTCACCTCGGTGCCTGGACGTCGTTGGGGAGGCCATGGGTCGCATGGGCAGAGCCGAGCTGGTGGCAGCGCTACGACGACGGCTGCCGGTCTCCACGCTGGACGCCCGCGTCCGCGCGGGGGCAGCACGTGACGCCCGCAACCCGCGCACGTGGGAGCGGGCCCGACGCAGCATGGAGTTCGTGCTCGGCGAGGTCCGACCGGACGCCGATATCGACCAGGCCGTCCTTGCCTACCTGCGTCAGATGCGCTGGCTCAACGAGGCCCGGTGGCATGACGAGCTGTGGGAACCGTTGGCCCTCGAAGGCGCCGAGCACCTGCGCGACAGCACGGGCGGAACGCTTGTCGTCTTCCTGCACCACGGCCCGTTCCCGCTCATCGGTCCGACGCTCGCGGCGGCCGGGCGGCGCCTGGAGGTGGTGGCCACCAGCGACCTGATCCACCCCAAGCTGCCCTGGCAGCGACGCACCCACGAGATCGCGAGCCGCGGATGCGAGCTGTTCGACGTCGCCGAAGGCTCGGCCGGTGTCCAGGCCCGGCTCGAGCGCGGCGCGGCGGTCGTGGTCGCCTGCGACGTGCCCGGCCGCACCCCGGTCCGGTTCGTCGGCCGCGACGTGGTCGGCTCGTCCGGGGCGGTGCGGGTCGCGTGGTCGCTGGGCGTGCCGGTGATCGGGTGCACGATGCACCGCGACGAGGACGGCAGCCCGTTCTACCGGCTCGACTCGGCGCTCGACCCCGCCGACTACGCCAGCACCGAGGACCTGCTGCAGGAGCTGCTCTCCCGTCAGGAGGAGGCGGTGCTCGCCTGGCCGGAGGCGTACTACGACCCGCTCACCAAGTGGTCGACCGCGCCCCACTTGCTGCGCGGCTCCTCGTAGGACTCTGGCCACGCCAGCACGGCCGGCTCGTGGATCTGCAGCATGCGGTCCAGCAACTCGCGCGGCCCCGAGAAGTCCTGCGGATGCAGGGGTTCGTGGACCCGCATGTACGCCGTGCCGTCGGGACGGCGGTGACTGGTCACGACCAGCACGGGCCGCCCCTCGGCGTACGGCAGCCGCGCCGCCCCGAAGGTGCCCAGCAGGTCGCGTCCGACGAAGCGGACAGGCGTGCTGCCCGGCATGTCGCTGGCCATCGCGACCAGCTGACCTTCGCGCAAGCGTCGGCGTACGCCGTCGGAACCCTCGGCGGAGCTGAAGATCGAGCAGCCCTCCTCGGTGATCCGTCGATGCTGCTGCAGCCACGGCTTGACCGGCTCCTCGAAGAACCAGGGCGCCATCATCATGTGGATGTGGTGGCCGTGCTGCGCCAGGGACATGCCCACGCGCTCGAACGGCCCGTGGTGCAGGAAGTTGACGACCGCACCGTCGCGACCGGCAGCCAGATGCTCGACACCCTCGACCGGGACCGGCCGGTGCCAGCGGTCGATGTGCCAACGCGTCTCGATCCGCCAACGGGTCCAGTCGAGGTAGCGCCGCGCGAGGTCGTCGAGCTCGTCGGAGGTGATCTCCGGGCGGGCGGCACCCACCAGGAACTCCATGTGCTCGCGGGCCTGCTGCAGCTTCCTCGGCGTGCGCAGGTCGCGGCCCAGCCGCGCGCGATGCATCAGCGGCACGACGCGCGCGGGGGTCGCGGACCGCAGCCGCGCGGCGAGTACGGCACCTCGTCCGGGTCCTGCCATCGCTTGCCTCCTGCTCGTCGCCGCTGATCCTCGCGACCCCCAACTGCCGCTCGCACCGCGGGTTACGCGCCCTGCTGCCGCGGGCGGCGTACCGCCGGGTGACCTATCCTGGCCGCCTTATGAAGCGCGCACTCATCACCGGGATCACCGGTCAGGACGGCTCCTACCTCGCCGAGCTCCTGCTCTCCAAGGGCTACGAGGTGCACGGCATCGTCCGGCGCTCTTCGTCGGGCAACACCGATCGCATCGACCACGTGCTGCAGGTCCCGGACGGTGCCGAGCAGCGGCTGTTCGTGCACCACGGCGACCTCAACGACGGCATCGGCGTCAGCCGGCTCGTCGCCGAGGTGCGCCCGGACGAGGTCTACAACCTCGCCGCGATGAGCCACGTGCGTGTGTCGTTCGACATGCCGGAGTACACCGCGTCCACCAACGGCGGCGGCACGGTCCGGCTGCTCGAGGCGATCCGCGCGGCCAAGCTGGACTGCCGCTACTACCAGGCGTCGACCTCGGAGATGTTCGGCCTCACCGCGCCACCGCAGGACGAGGACTCTGTCTTCCACCCGCGTTCGCCGTACGGCACCAGCAAGCTGTTCGCGCACTGGTGCACGATCAACTACCGCGAGGCCTACGACCTCTACGCCTCCTGCGGGATCCTCTTCAACCACGAGTCGCCCCGCCGCGGCGACCAGTTCGTCACGCGCAAGATCACCAAGGCGGTAGCGCGGATCAAGGCCGGTCTCCAGGACGAGCTGCACCTCGGCAACCTCGACGCGGTCCGCGACTGGGGCTACGCCCCGGAGTACGTCGAAGGCATGTGGCTGATGCTGCAGCACGACGAGCCGGCCGACTTCGTGCTCGCCACCGGCACAGGTACGACGGTGCGCGAGTTCTGCCAGACGGCGTTCGAGCACGCGGGGCTGAACTGGGAGGACCACGTCCGCTACGACAAGGAGCTCGAGCGGCCGGCCGAGGTGCATTCGCTCATCGGCGACGCATCGAAGGCGCAGAGCCTGTTGGGCTGGAAGGCGCAGACCCACGCCTCCGACCTGGCCCGGATCATGGTCGACGCCGACCGCGAGATGCTCGGCTAAGCCTCAGTCCGGGATCGCCTGACCGAGCCTCGGTCGCCGGTCGAGCTTGTCGAGACCCTCAGTCCGGGATCGCCTGACCGAGCGCGGCGATGACCTGCTCCTTGCGCAGGACACCGCTCGCCCGGGTGACCTCGTGTCCCGCGCCATCGAGCACGAGCGTGGTCGGCGTACGCAGCACCTGCAGTCGGCGCACGAGATCGAGGTGCAGCTCGGCATCGACCTCCAGATGCCGTACGCCGGGCACGACCTCGGCGAGGTCGGCGAGGACACGGCGCATGGCCCGACAGGGCGCGCAGAACGCCGAGGAGAACTGCAACAGCGTCGCCCGCTCACCCAGGGGCACCGCAACGCCGCTGTCGCGCAGCGCGAGGGGTACGTCTGGGTGCTGTGGGTCCATGCCCGGATACAAGCACGGCCGCCTCGCCCCGATCCCCCGCCGGGGCCAGACGGCCGCACTCATCCCAACGAAGACCGCCCCGAGGAGGTCACGTCCTTGCGCGCAACTCGCCGGGCTTCCGGGAACGGCGAAGGGCCCCGGCCGAAGCCAGGGCCCTTCATCCCGGATGGCTCTGGGAGTTGCCATCCGGATGGTCCGTCGAGCTGGGAGGAACTCGGTCGGAGCCTCCGGTCCGCGCGCATTGGGAGGGATGCAGCGGATCGGTTGTGCCGGCGTACCGGCGTCACCCCCCACGGGTGACGTAGGAACTCAGCGGCTGGGAGGTCCGCTGTGTGACTACGAGCCATTCAACGACGCCCGGCCGGTGGGGTTACGCGCTTTGTCGGCACGTTCTCGGTGATGCGGGTCTCACCCTCCGGCGAACGGCGGCAGGAACTCCACCGTGGACCCGCGCGCCACCGGAACCTGGTCGTCGTGAGCGGGTTTCTCGCCGACCAGCACCGAGCAGACACGGAGCACGCGCTCGAGCCCGGGTCGACCGCCCAGCTCGGCCAGCACCAGATCGCGCACGGTGCCGACGTTGGCGGGCTCAGGCAACGTCACGCGAAGCTCCGAGGTGCCCGCCGCCGCCCGCGCGGACGCCCAGAATCGCACGCGGACACCATCGCCGTTCTGTCGGGACGCTTCCACCTGCTGCATGTCCGCTATCCTGCCCGAATCGACCGCGGGCTCAACGGCGAGACCCGTGTCAACAGAGACCCAGCGGTGACCTCCGGGAGGAGGTGCGATGCGAAGCGACCTGCTGCTGCTGACCAGCGCCTTGCAGGCCTCGACCGAGGTGCTGCCCGCGCTCGCCCTTCTGCCGCACAGCGTGAAGGTGCTTCCCGCCGAAGGGAGCGCGCTGGTGGATGCGCCGCCGGTCGATGTCATCCTCGTCGACGGCCGCCAGGACCTCGTCCGGACCCGCGACCTCACCCGCTTGATGCACACGCTCGGGGGCGCGACCCCGGTCGTGCTCGTCGTCACCGAGGGCGGCCTTCCCGTCGTCGCGACCGACTGGGGCGTCGACGACATCGTGCTGTGCACTGCAGGCCCCGCCGAGCTCGACGCCCGGCTGCGCCTGGCTGCAGGACGGCGCGATGTCGGGTCGTCCGCCGATCCGGACTCCCACGTCATCCGCCGCGGCGAGGTCACGATCGACGACGCGGCGTACACCGCCAAGGTCGGCAATCGCACACTCGACCTGACGTTCAAGGAGTTCGAGCTGTTGAAGTACCTCGCGCAGCACCCCGGTCGCGTCTTCACCCGCGACCAACTGCTGAAGGAGGTCTGGGGCTACGACTACTTCGGCGGCACGCGCACCGTCGACGTCCACGTACGCCGCCTGCGTGCCAAGCTCGGCGTGGAGCACGAGCAGCTGATCGGCACTGTGCGCAACGTTGGCTACCGGTTCGTCACCCCGCCAGCCGAGTCAGCCACCGGGCGGACACCGGCCCCACGCTGACGCGGGCGTGTCGTAGGTTCGGCCCATGTCCGAGCTGCGTGTGGAGCGTGTCGACTCGTTCTCTTGGGACGACGACGGGGGGCCGGCTGCCGACGTACGCCGCATCGCCGAGTCCGCGCGCCAGGCCGACGGCACCGACCCGCTCGACGAAGCAGCGCGCCTCACGCTGCGACACCGCGGTCTGGCCGACGGGATCCTGCTGATCGCGCGTCACGACAACGACGCGGTCGGATTCGCGTGGGCGCACGAGCTGTCCGAGCCGGGGCCGACGCCCGTCGAGCTCGTCGTGGAGCCGGCCGCGCGCGGTCGGGGCGTCGGCACAGCGCTCGGCCGCGAGATTTTGACACTGGTCGATGTGGTGACGGCCTGGTCCCACGGGGGCAGTCCGGCCGCGGACGCCCTGGCCGCCCGGCTCGGTCTGCGCGCCGCTCGGGAGCTGTGGGTGATGCGTCGGCCGAGCCCTGCCCCCCTACCCGAGGCTCCTGTGCCCGAGGGGTACTCGATCCGCTCCTTCCGCCCCGGTTCCGACGACGCGGCGTTCCTCGCGGTCAACGCAGCGGCGTTCGCCGATCACCCTGAACAGGGGGCGCTCGATCAGGCTGGGCTCGAGCAACGCATGAGTGAGAAGTGGTTCGACGCCGACGGCTTCCTGGTCGCCGAGCGCGACAGGGAGCTCGTCGGGTTCCACTGGACCAAGGTGCATCCGGCCGAGGGGTCCGCCCCGCCTCACGGCGAGGTCTACGTGATCGGCGTACACCCCTCGACGCAGGGCAGCGGCCTCGGTCGCGCCCTACTCGTCGCCGGCCTGCGACATCTGGAGGAGCAGGAGCTCGGCGAGGTCGTGCTCTACGTCGAGGCCGACAACACCGGGGCGATCAAGCTCTACGAGTCATTCGGCTTCACGCACTCCGCCGCCGACACGCACGTCCAGTACCGCACCTGACCCACCCCTCGCGCGAGTCGGCGCCAGTTCGACCATCCACTCCCGCGAGTCGGCGCCAATTCGCCGAAGTAGCGCCGACTCGCGGGATCTGCTGCCGAAGTAGCGCCGGCTCGCGCTAAAGGGCGGCAGCCAGCTTGCGCGCGAGGTCGGTCATCGCGTCGTACGCCGAGGAGGGAAAGCCGAGCATGTTGGCGAAGCCGTGGATCTCGCCGTCGTGGCGGGTGAAGTCGACGGGTACGCCGGCCGCGCGCAGCTTCTCGACGTACGCCTCGCCCTCGTCGCGCAACGGGTCGAAGCCGGCAGTGACGAGTGTGACCGGGGCGAGGCCAGCGGGAATCTCGGCGAACAGCACGGACGCCCGCGGGTCGGTCGGGTCGTGACCCTGCAGGTAGTGCGTCGTCGCGAGCCCCATGAACTCCGTGGTGAGGAAGAACCCTTGGCCGAACTCGCGCCGGCTGGCGGTGCCGCCGCGCATGTCGGTGACGGGGTAGATGAGCAGTTGATGCGCGAGCGGCACATCCTCTTCGGCGGCCCGGAGCGCAACCGTCGCGGCGAGGTAGGCGCCCGCCGAGTCGCCGCCGACCGCGAGCCGCTCAGGGTCGGCGCCATAGTCACCGGCGTTGGCGGAGATCCAGGCGTACGCCGCCCACGCGTCTTCGACGCCCGCAGGGAAGGGGTGCTCGGGGGCGAGGCGATAGTCGACCGAGAGCACCCGGACGTGGGCCTGCTCGCACAGGAAGCGGCACAGCGCGTCGTGGCTGTCGAGATCGCCGTAGATCATCCCGCCGCCGTGGAAGAACACCAGCATCGGACCCGGTGCGCCGGCGCCGGAGGGCACGTAGAGGCGGGCGTCGCGCGGTCCCTCCGCACAGCGCACGGTCCGGTCCTGCACCGACCCGACCGGCAGCTCGCCGGCCGCCATGGCTGCCTGTTGCCGCAGGATCTTGCGCCCCTGCGGGAGGGGCCGGCTCTCGGCGGCGGGCTCGCGGACGATCCGCTGCAGGCGCAGCATCCACTGGGTGTGGGGCGACAGCGTCAGGCCGTCGCGTTGCACGGGCGGCCCGGCCAGACGGCGTACGACGTGCGGCGGCAAGGACATGGCACGCCGGAAGACCCGACCTTTGGCGCGTTCGATCAGCGTCGCGCGAGCCACGCGGCCACCACCTCCCAGCCGACCATCGGCCGCGGGCACGGCCAGGTAACGATCCGGCGAGTCTAGGGCTGCAGTCGTTGACGCTCGCTGTGACCCCCGCCACACTGTTAGCCCCGTCACACTGGCTGGAGGGGGGCGGCGCGACGGGACGCCTATGTCGCCGGACGATCGGGAGAGCATGTCCGACCCCAGCAGGGACACCGTGTGCCGCACGGGTCGCCCTGGCCGGAGCCCGAGATGTTGAGCGTCAAGAACCTCGAGGTGGTGTACGACGAGGTCGTGCTCGCCCTCCGCGGGGTGAGCCTCGAGGTGCCGGACGGCCGGATCATCGCGCTGCTCGGGGCCAACGGCGCCGGCAAGTCGTCCCTGTTGCGCAGCCTCTCGGGACTGCTCGACGTGCACAACGGCGAGATCCGAAAGGGCAAGGTCACCCTCGACGGCCGGGACATCGGCAACCTCGGCCCGGCGGCGATCACGGGGGCGGGAATCAAGCACGTCCTCGAGGGCCGCCGGGTCTTCAAGGAGCTGACCGTCGAGGAGAACCTCCGCGTCGGCGCCTACTCCAACCGCAGCGAGTACGCCGCGAACCTCGACCGCGTCTACGGCCTGTTCCCGCGGCTGAAGGAGCGGTCCGGCGGCACGGCGGGCTACTTGTCCGGCGGCGAGCAGCAGATGCTGGCGATTGGTCGGGCCCTCATGTCGGGGCCGCGCTATCTGCTGCTCGACGAGCCCAGCCTCGGTCTCGCTCCCAAGATCGTCGAGCAGATCCGCGAGATCATCGTCGAGATCAACGGCCAGGGCATCGGTGTGCTGCTCGTCGAGCAGAACGCCACCATGGCGCTGTCGATCGCGCACCACGGCTACGTCCTGGAGACCGGACGGGTCGTGATGGACCGGCCGGCCGCGGAGCTCCTCGCCGACGACGACGTGCGCGAGTTCTATCTCGGCCTCGGCAGCGACGGCGCGGAGCGCAGCTCGTTTCGCGACGTGAAGCACTACCGCCGGCGCAAGAGGTGGGTGTCATGAGCGCGGGTGGGCCTGGGTCTCGACAAGCTCGACCACCGGCGGACCAGCCCCTGCTCGTCTTCGACGACGTCCACCTCTCCTTCGGTCAGGTCAAGGCCGTCAACGGCGTCTCCTTCGACGTACGCCCCGGCGAGCTCTTCGCGATCATCGGCCCCAACGGCGCCGGCAAGACCTCCATCTTCAACGTGCTGTCCGGCGTCTACCGTCCCCAGCAGGGCCGAGTGGAGCTCGAAGGCCAGTCCCTGTTGGGGATGCGCCCTTCCAAGATCGCCCGTCGCGGCGTTGCCCGCACGTTCCAGAACATCGAGCTCTTCGCCAACCTGACGGTGCTCGACAACCTGATGCTCGGACGGCACCAGCACATTCGCTACGGCGCCCTGTCGGCCTTTGCGTGGCTGGGCCGTGCCCGCAACGAGGAGGTCCGACACCGTCACGAGGTGGAGCGGATCGTCGACTTCCTCGAGCTCGCCCAGTGGCGGAAGTTCCCCGTCGGGATGCTGCCGTACGGCGTACAGAAGCGGGTCGAGCTCGGCCGCGCCCTCGCGATGGACCCCAAGCTGCTCCTGCTCGACGAGCCGGTCGCGGGCATGAACCTCGAGGAGACCGAGGACATGGCGCGCTACATCCTCGACATCCGCGAGGAGCTCGGCACCGCGATGATCATGGTCGAGCACGACATGGGCCTGGTGATGGACCTGGCCGACCGGGTGCTGGTCGTCGACTTCGGCACCCCCATCACCTGCGGCACACCCACCGAGGTGCAGCAGGACGAGCGCGTGATCGCGGCGTACCTCGGCGGCGCCGAGGGCGCCGAAGACCTCGCCAGCGAGCTTGCCGCCGAAGCGACGGAGGCGTCGGCATGACCGCCACCCAGACCGTTCCCCCGACCGCGTCCGGCGCCACCCGCGCACGCACGCTGCCGCACCTGATCCGCGAGCGCGCGCAGTCCATGCCTGCGGCGATCGCCATGCGGCACAAGGATCTCGGCATCTGGCAGGAGATCACCTGGGCCGACTACTGGGACGAGGTGCTGACCACCGCGCACGCCCTGCTCGCCCTCGGAGTCGAGCCCGGCGACCGGGTCTCGGTGCACAGCGAGGACCGGCCGGAGTGGCTCTACTTCGACGTCGCGGCCGTCGCCATCAGGGCGATCACGGTCGGTCTCTACCCGACCAACCCCGCCGCCGAGGTGCAGTACCTCCTCACCGACAGCGGCACCAAGATCCACCTCGCCGAGGACCAGGAGCAGCTGGACAAGTACGTCGAGGTGGCCGCCGAGGTCGCCAACGTCGAGCGCGTCGTCTACATCGACCCGCGCGGCATCACCCGCGACTACGACCGCAGCCGGTTGATGTCCTGGGAAGAGCTGCACACGCTCGGCGCCCAGCACCGCGCAGCCCACCCGGGTGCGGTCGAGGCCCTCATGGACCAGATCCGACCCGACGACGTCATCACCCTCGTCTACACCTCGGGCACGACCGGTCCCCCCAAA
>JBHWSH010000247.1:0-4307 GCA_043427135.1 Marmoricola sp.
GTGTGGGCGGGTCTCGACAAGCGCGACCGGGAGACTCAGGCGCAGGGGCCGGTGTCGACCGCACGGTTGGCCGCGATGCCGCGTGCGGCCGACTCCGCCACCTGGTCGGCGGTCAGCACGTAGCCGGTCTCCGCGTCGGTGACCGAGGCGGCGAACACGACACCGAGGACGTCCCCGCCACGGGACACGAGCGGTCCACCGGAGTTGCCCGGACGGATCAGCGAGCGGACCGAGAAGACCTCGCGGACGACCGACCCCTGGCCGTAGATGTCGGGACTGCGCAGTCGCTGCTCTTGCCGGATGCGGGCGGCCTGCACGTCGTACGGCCCGTCCTGCGGGAAACCCAGCACGGCTCCCGGCTGGCCGTCGCGCCCGTCGCGGTCGAACGCGAGATAGGGACGCCCGGTGTCGGGCAGCGCGAGCACGGCGACATCGAGGTCGGAGTCGTAGTGCACGACGGTGGCCTGCACCTCCTCCTCCCCGACGACCACGCGCGGCTCGTCGACGCCGGCCACGACGTGCGCGTTGGTCATCAGGCGAGCCGGCGAGTAGAGGAACCCGGTGCCCTCGACGCCGCGGCCGCACTCGTTCTGTCCCCGGACCTTCAGCACGCTGCGCCCCGCCAGCACGACCTCGGGCCGGGACGCGATCTTGGCTGGCGGCGGTCCCACCTCGACGATGCGCTCGGGCGCGAACGGCTCGAGGTAGCGGGGGAAGAAGCTCGCGCCCACCACGTCGTTGAACGACTCCAGCAGGCTGACCGCACGCTGCGGCATGACCCCGTCGACGTGGCCGAGCACGGCCGAGGTGCGCACCTCCTGGGAGACCCAGGGCAGGCGGGCGCCGCTGACCGCCACCCCCAGCGCCCAGGAGACCACCAAGACTGCGGTGACACTGAGCGCGGCTCCACCGATCGCGTCGAGGGCGCGCACCGGCTGCCAGGTGATCCGCGCGCGGATGCGAGTGCCCAGGAACTGCAGCACCGCTTGGCCGAAAGAGGCGCACAGCAGCACGATGAAGAGGGCGCCGAGTGAGATCCAGACCGAGGGCTCGGCGTCGCCGAGCAGCCGCGGCGAGAGCCAGATGCCGAAGAAACCGCCGGCAAGCAGGCCGGCGGTGGCGAATGCGCCGGTGATGAAGCCCTGCCAGTAGCCCGAGATCGCGTACGCCAACACCAGCAGCAGGAGTACGACGTCGAGGGCGTTCATGCACCGTCACCGCTCGGACGGGGGTCACGGTCGACGTCGCGGTCGATCAACGAGGGCCGCTCCTCGTCGTACGGATCGGGAATGAGTCCGGCCTCGTAGGGGTCGAACGTCTGTCCCTCGGGCACGTCGATGCCGAGCAGCTCGGCGACACGGTTCCACTCGATCATCTGCTCGGGCAGTCCCCGCACGGGCGCGTCCTGCCACGGGCGGGTCCAGCCGACGAAGTCGAACATCGCGTTGATGACGCCGGCGGTGAACCCCCACAGCAGTACGTCGCGCTCGGGTCCGATCAGCCAGCCCGGGCCCTTCCACCCCAGCGGGTGCTGCACCCAGAACCGCTGCGCGGGGTCGAGCAGATCCGCGATCGGCACGCGGAACACCGCGTGCACCTCGAGCTCGTTGACCACCGACAGCGGGGCGTCGTGCCGCCAGTAGGCGAGCACCGGAGTGATCGCGAAGTTGCGCGGCGGGATCCACAGCCGCGGCAGCTGCGCGAAGACGTCGACGCCGTCGGGGTCGACGCCCACCTCCTCGTGGGCTTCGCGCAGCGCCGCCTGGACAGCGTCCTCGCCCTCGTCGAGCGAGCCTCCAGGGAAGGACACCTGCCCGGGCTGGGATCGCATGGTGTGAGCCCGCTCGGTCAGCAGCAGGTCGGGGCCGTCCGGTCCGTCGCCGAAGAGCACGAGCACCGCGCCCTCCCGCGGGCGCAAGTCCTTGGGAGGCACATACGCCGTCAGGTCCTCCGCGCGGATGTCGCCGATCCGGTCCCGCAGCGGCCGCAACCACTCGGGCAGCCAGGGACTGTCCTCGCGCTCGTCGGCGCGGGAGGGCTCGGTCGACACGGGCGTGAGCCTACCGACGGCCTACGCGTACGCCGGTGTGCTGCTCCACCAGGTCGGACAGCTCGGCGTAGTCCGCAACCTGCCCTGGACGCGTCTCTACCTGACCGGCCCCGTCGACGAGGTAGAGGACCGGCAGTCCTCGCACGCCGGGCAGCTCGGTGTCGAGGTCCGCGACCGACGGGAAGGTGACTCCGGCGTGGGCGGCGAACTCCAACGCACCCGCCGGCTGCACGTCCTGCCAGTTCACGCCGAGCACGGTCAGCCGATCACCCGCTTGCTGGTGCAGCTGCTCGAACCAGGGCAGCTCCTTGCGGCACGGCCCGCACCACTGCGCCCACACCGTCACCACCGCCGGCCCGGACACCTCCGACAGGCGCACAGCTGGTCCGCCGCCGAGACAGGGCAGCTCGATGTCCGGCAACTCCGACCCGGGACCTTCGAGCTTCGGACAGTCGGCGATCCCGGCGTCGGTGCGCAACTGGCGCAGCTCAGGGGTGTCGACCTCCACCCTCGACTCCATCCGGGGCCCCTCGGGGATCACGCTGCCGTCCTCGGTGCACGCGGTGAGGAGAGCGACGACAGCGAGGAGCGCGGCGGCGTACCGTCGTCTCACGCGCGGCCCTCGGTGCGGACCAGCTTGCGCGCCGTCTCCGGGTCGGTCGGCCCCTCGCCGTACGCCGGGCACCAGCGCGCCACCGGGCAGGCGCCGCAGGCGGGGTTGCGGGCGTGGCAGATGCGCCGGCCGTGCCAGATCAGCCGATGGCTGAGGATCGTCCAGTCCCTTTTCGGGAAGAGCGCGCCGACCTCGTGCTCGACCTTGACCGGGTCGGTCTCCTCGGTCCAGCCGAAGCGGCGAGCCAGCCGGCCGAAGTGGGTGTCGACGGTGATGCCGGGGATGCCGAACGCATCGCCGAGCACGACGTTGGCGGTCTTGCGGCCCACCCCCGGCAGCGTGACGAGGTCCTCCAGCCGTGGCGGGACCTCACCGTCGTACTTCTCCACCAGCGCTTGCGCGAGCTTGACGATCGACTGCGTCTTGGCGCGGAAGAACCCGGTGGGCTGGATGATCTGCTCGACCTTCTCGCGGTCGGCGGCGGCGAGCGCGTGCGCATCCGGGTACGCCGCGAACAGCGTGGGGCTCACCGAGTTGACCCGCCGGTCGGTGGTCTGGGCGCTCAGGACCGTGACGACCAGGAGCTCGAACGGGTTGGAGAAGTCGAGCTCGCACCCCGCGTCGGGATAGGTCTCGGCCAGCACCCGGTTGATCTTCCGGGCGCGGCGGACCAGGGCGGTGTCGGGCACCCCGCCAGGGTACGTCGACGCGGTCGAGCGGCGCGGCGCGGAGGCCGGGTGGGGCATCTTCACGCCCGATGCGCAAAGATGTGACCTGACGCACTGGGACGAGGAGGCAACGGTGGACAACGACGTGCTGCGACAGGCGCCGCTCTTCAGCGCTCTCGACGACGAGGCCGCCGAGGCGCTGCACGCGTCGCTGGGCACCGTGAAGCTCCGGCGCGGCGAGGTGCTGTTCCACGAGGGCGACAGCGGCGACAAGCTCTACATCGTCTCCGACGGCAAGGTGAAGCTCGGTCGCACGTCGGCCGACGGCCGCGAGAACCTGCTGGCGATCCTCGGCCCTGGCCAGATGTTCGGCGAGCTGTCGCTGTTCGACCCGGGCCCCCGCTCCGCCACGGTCACCGCCGTGACCGACTCGTCGTTCTACTCGCTGTCCCACGACGACCTGCTGCGCTGGCTCGAGGGCCGTCCCGCCGTCGCCCACGGCCTGCTCTCCCAGCTGGCCTCGCGCCTGCGCCGAGCCAACGACGTCGTGGCCGACCTGGTCTTCTCCGACGTGCCGGGCCGCGTCGCCAAGGCGCTGCTCGACCTGGCCGACCGCTTCGGCCGCACCGCCGACGACGGCGTGCACGTGCACCACGACCTCACCCAGGAGGAGCTCGCGCAACTCGTCGGCGCCTCTCGCGAGACGGTCAACAAGGCGCTGGCCGACTTCGCCTCGCGCGGCTGGATCCGCCTCGAGCCCCGCTCGGTCGTCATCATGGACATCGAGCGTCTGGGCAAGCGCGCGCGCTGACCCCCCTGACTCACGTGAAGGGCGAGGAGAGATCCTCGCCCTTCGCGCATTTCGGACAGCCCTCCAAGAAGTCGGCGGGAGGTGCCAACCTTCTGCGCGACGGCAGACGTCTCTGCCTGGTGAAGGAGGTGTGGGGTGCTGACTGCTGACGAGGCGGGGTTACTT
>JBHWSH010000248.1:0-11780 GCA_043427135.1 Marmoricola sp.
TGGCTGTCGGACTTCGGTACGGCGGGGCGCATCGACGGCCCCAGGCTGACCGCCCCCCATCTCGTGCACGGCACACCGGGATACCTCTCGCCCGAGGCGCTGCGCGGGACGCCGCCGCATCCGGCACAGGACATCTATGCGCTGGGTGTCACCGGTCTGGAGATGCTGGGCCTGGAACCACACTCCGAGGTCCCGGCGGCCGACGGCGGCGCTGGAGGGTCCACGGCTGGTGTGCTGCTCGAGCTGCTCCAGCGGATGGTCGATCCCGACCCGGCCCAGCGGCCGGCCACGGCGCATGAGGTCGCCGAACAGCTGCAGACGATGGAGCAGCACCTCGGACGAGCCGACGCCGGCACCGAGACCCCGGAGGTCTTCGACCACCTGCCGGTGTTGCCTCCCGGGTGGGCAGAGCACGGCCGTGTCGGAGGTGCTGCCCACGCGCGGGACGACGTCGCAGGGTCGCCACCACCCGGCGTACCGGCGCGTTCGCCGGACACCCGCGTCCTGCAGCGCCAACCGGACCCGCCGCCGGTCGACCCGAAGGCCCCGCCGCGAGCTCGCTCGAAGGTGAAGTCGCCGGCGCTCGGCTGGCTCTTGATCGCCGTCGGCGTGGTCCTGCTGCTCCTCGCCCTGCTCACGCGCTGAGACGCACCGACCTCCCTTCTCGGGGCGTAGGTGCAGAAGGTACGGTTTGCCCCGTTGTCGGGGCGAGTGAGGCGGGGGCGGTTCGGTGTACGAAGTGGCGGTGTGCGGGACGCCTGCGGCGCAGCTGCACGCCTACCCGGCGCACTCTCGCGTCGTCCGGCTGCCCGACCCGGCCGAGGCCGAGTTCCTCGATGCGGGGGCCGACCTCGCGCGCAGGCTGGATCCCGACGTGCCGGTGGTCCTGCTGCACGCCTCCCGGGCGTCCTCGACGCGACGCGCTCGGCTCCTGCGGGCTCTCGCCAGGACCCACATGGTGGTCCCCGCGCCGTCGATGGCTCCGCCCACTGCCCTGGCTGCCAGAGCCACGCTGCTCGCCCACCTCGCCGAGCAAGGCGTCGCCGCCGAGCACGCGGTCCGCGCGGTCGACCAGCATGCAGGGATCGTCACGCTGGCATGTGTCTCGACGCTCGCGGGTGTGGACCTGCCGGGCATCGGCCTGCGCCTGCACGCCGCGACCAAGGTGCCCGGCGTCAACGCCGGCGTCGTGGCCCACCGTGAGCAGATCGCCGTCGCGGTCAACAAGCTCCCCGCCCTCCCGGCTCTGCCCACCCCGCTGGACCGCGTCGTACTCGGCAACCCGACGCTCGAGAACAGGCTTGCTGCCGCGCTGCCCCCGGTCCGCGAGACTGCCGACCTCGACGAGGTGTCACCGGCGACCCGCTGGTGGGTCCGGGGACAGTTCTTCGAGCAGAGCCTCGTCCCCGCCGATCCCGAGGCGCTCGTCGCCCGGGCGCTCGAGCCCACCACCGAGCGCTGTGGCGGGTGTGGCCAGACGTCCGGGGGATGCCCCCGCTGCACCAACCGACAGGAGTACGCCGCATGAATCCGCGCCAGCGCATGGGGGTCGGTTTTCTCGCGATCGCCATCGTGGGTGCCGTCGCCGTGTTCTTCGGCGTCGTCACCTATGTGAACGACGTGGAGAGCCAGGTCGGGGACCGTGTCCCGGCGTACGTCGCGGGCCGCGATCTGGATCCCTATCAACCGCTGCGCCCCGGAGACTTCGCCGAGGTGGAGATCCCCGAGCGCTGGCTGCCCGAGGGCGCTGTCCAGAACCTCAACGACCTCACCGGGCAGGTCGCGGCAGGACGGCTGACCGAGGGCACGCTGCTGCAGCAGGCCAACCTCGTGCCGCGGCCGAGCTTGGCCAACGGGCAGCGCGAGATCGCCATCATGATCGACGCCGAGACCGGCGTGGCCGGCAAGATCGGTCCGGGGGACCGAGTCGACATCTGGGCCACCTTCAGCTCAGAGGTCACCGGGGTGGGCCCCCGCGCCAAGGTGATCGCCGAGAACCTCCTGGTGATCGACGTCGGTGTGCAGCAGAGCCGTGAGCGGCCCAGCCCCGAGGGCGGTTTCTCGGAGTCGGCGGCGGTGCCGATCACGTTCGCGACCGATGAGAACCAGGTGAAGCGCCTGGCCTTTGCGGAGAGCTTCGCGCTCCAGACCCGGGCTGTGCTGCGGCCGCCGGCCGACGAGTCGCTCGTGCCGCCCGACCGCAAGACCTACGTCGAGACGTTCGGGAGGGACTGATGGTCGCGCGTCTACTGCTCGGCGTCGCGTCCGAGGACCTGCGCAACCAGGCCTTGGCGACGTTCGCGGAGTTCGCCGAGGAGTTCGAGGTCGCCGGCGTGGCCGAGACGACCGGTGACCTTCTGCTCGGTCTCGAAGCCAACCTCGACATCGACCTGGTCGTGCTCGACGACCAGCTCGGCCCGCTGCCCTACCTCGCGGTGATCCGCGAGCTGGTCGGCCGCGTGCCCGATCTCGGTGTCGTGGTGATGACCTCCGCCCCCAGTGTCGCCACCTACCAGTCGGTCATGGACGCCGGTGGCCGCGCTGTCGTGGACTCCCCGCCCACCCACGACGAGGTGCAGGAGCGGCTCCTGCAGATCGTGGACTGGCAACGGTTGCTGCGCGAACGCACCGGTGCTCTCGGCGTCGGCGCCGGGCACGACCGCGCCGGCCGGATGATCGCGTTCACCGGCGCCAAGGGCGGAGTCGGCACCACCACGATCGCCATCCAGACCGCGCTGCTCGCCGCGGCCAGCAACCCGGAGCGGCGGGTCTGCCTCATCGACATGGACCTGCAGCAGCACGGTGTCCGCCAGTTCTTCGACCTCAGCGCCCGGCGCACGATGAGCGACCTGGTGCTGATCGCCGACAACCTGACCGGCCGCAACCTGGACGAGGCCGTGACGGTGCACCCCAGCGGGGTGCGGCTGCTGCTCGCGCCCGAGCAGGCCGAGCAGTCCGAGGACATCAACGCCGCCGTGGCACGTCAGATCCTGGCCGCCGCGAAGGGCCACTACGACCTGGTGATCGTCGACACCGGGTCGGTGGTCACCGAGGCCAACGCGGTCGCGATGGAGTTCAGCGACTCGATCGTCATGGTCGCCACCCCGGATGTCCCGGCGATCCGCGCGGTCCAGGACAAGGCCGAGCTGCTCAACCGCCTCCAGGTCGCCAAACCGGAGGACGTCCAGCTGCTGTTCAACCGGGCGAGCCCCAAGCACGAGGTGCAGCCGCAGTTCGGCGCGCGGATGACCTCGCTGACCCCGATGAAGGCCGCGCTCCCCGAGGACTACCGCCGGCTCGAGACGGTCGTCAACGCGATGAGCCCGCCCGACCTCGAGGACGGCCCCTTCCGTCGCGCCATCATGGCGCTCGGACGCGAGCTGCGCCTGGTCCTCGCGGGGGGAGCCGAGTCGTCGAGCGCGACCGTCTCGCGCGAGGAGAAGCGGCCGAGTCGGAGGCGTCGCCGCGGGCAGCGCGACAGCGCCGGCCAGATCACGATCGAAGCGCTCGTCGGCATCGTCGTGGCCGTGGTGATCCTGCTGGTTCTGATCCAAGTCACCGTGCTGGGTCTCGGTGCCGTCTCGGCCCAGCGGGCCGCCGATGCGGCGGCACGCGTGGGTGTTCGCGGAGCCGACCACGCGGCGTACAACGAGGCGGCGCGCGACGCCGTCCCGGGCTTCTTCCAGGTGACCGCGCAGCAGAAGGGTTCTTCGAACACCTACCGCGTCACCCTGCGCACCCCCACCGTGGTGCCGTGGCTCAACCGGCCCCTGCGCGCCGAGGGCACAGCGGCGGAGGAGGACTGATGCGCGCCGGTCGGCAGTCTCGCGATGAGCGCGGGGTCGCCACGATCGAGATGATCGGCATCATCCCGGTCGCCGTTCTGATTGCGGGCTCCATCCTGCAGCTCTTCCTGGTGGGGTACGCCGCGTTGTCGGCCGAGTCGGCCGCGCGCCTGGCTGCACGCGAGGCAGCAGGCGGCGCCTCGCCCCACCAGGCCGCCGCGGAGGCGGAGGCGTCGGTCAACTCCATCTTCGAACCACAGGTCGATGTCGGCGGCAACCTCAGCGCCTCCGGTGACGAGCCGGCGGTCGGCAGCCGTTCCGTGGACGCGGGAGCGGGTGCCGAGGCCAGGCTCACGGTGCCGTTCCTGGGCATCGGGGTGGACAGCTTGAACATCACCGTCACGCGGTACGCCGTCCTGCCGGACCTGGAGGAGTGAGATGTCGCTACGGGCGCGCAAGAGCGACCTCAACATCGACTCCGTGGTCGACGACCATGGCGTCGCCTACCTCAAGAGCAAGCTGCTGGAGGAGGTCGACCTCCGCGAGCTCTCCGCGCTGACCGAGGACCAGCGGCGCGCACGACTCGAGCGCGTGGTCAGCACACTGCTGACCCGCGAGGGGCCGCTGCTGACCAACCGCGAACGCACCACATTGGTACGCCGCGTGGTCGACGAAGCGCTCGGGCTCGGTGTCCTCGAACCACTGCTGCGAGACGAGTCGATCACCGAGATCATGGTCAACGGCGTCGACCACATCGTGGTCGAACGGGCCGGTCGCCTGCAGGAGCTGCCGATCCGCTTCTCCTCCGAAGAGCAGATCTACCAGGCGATCGACCGCATCGTGGCCGGGGTCAACCGCCGCGTCGACGAGTCGAGCCCGATGGTCGACGCGCGTCTGGCCGGCGGAGAGCGAGTCAACGTGATCGTCCCGCCGCTGGCGATCGACGGGCCGGCGATCACCATCCGACGGTTCCCTCGGCCGTACTCCATGCGGCAGCTGATCGAGCTGGGCACCCTCGACCAGGCCAGCGCCGACCTGCTGGACGCGATGGTCAAGGCCGAGCTCAACATCGTCGTCTCGGGCGGCACCGGCTCCGGCAAGACCACCCTGCTCAACGCGCTGTCCAGCTTCATCCCGAGCGACGAGCGCATCATCACCATCGAGGACGCCGCCGAGCTGCAGCTGCAACAGCGCCACGTCATCCGGCTCGAGACCCGCCCGCCCAACGTCGAGGACCGTGGCGAGGTCACCATCCGGGACCTGGTCCGCAACTCGCTGCGCATGCGACCCGACCGCATCATCGTCGGCGAGACCCGAGGCGGCGAAGCACTCGACATGCTGCAGGCGATGAACACCGGCCACGAGGGCTCTCTGGCCACCATCCACGCCAACACCGCCGAGGACGCCCTGCTGCGCTTCGAGACGCTCTGCACCATGGCAGAGCTCCAGCTGCCGGAGTCGACGCTGCGCGACCAGATCAACAGCGCGATCGACGTCGTCGTGCAGCTGACGAGGCTCCCCGACGGAAGCCGGCGGGTGAGCGAGATCGTGACGCTCGTGTCGCGCCACCGCGAGCACTACCGGATGCATCCGGTCTACGTCTTCGAAGCCGACCCGTGGCTGGGGGACGGCCCCGTCACCGGGCAGGTGCGCCACTACGCCCTGCCCGACCGCTACGCCTCCCGGATCCGGCTCACGGGGTACGAGCTGCCGGCGGCGTTCCGCGACGCACCTCAGCCGGTGGAGACGGACATCGTCACATGACGATCACCACCATCGTGCTGCTGCTGCTGGCCACGCTCACGATGATCGTGGTCGGCATCGGCGTGCTCCTCGGCGAGCGCGAACGCCGGCGCACCATGCGGTTCGTCATCGCCGAGTCCGGTCAGTCGCGGCTTCGTCGACTGCGGCGGTCCGTCGAGCAACGCGTCACTCACACTCCGCTCGGACGCCGTCTCCGCCGCCAGCTGGATCGCGCCGACGTGCCGTGGCCGGTAGCCGACACCCTGTTGGGGTACGGAGCGCTGCTCGCGGTCGCGCTCATCACGGCGTACCGCGTCGGTGGCCCCATCCTGACCGTGCTGGCCGCCGGTCTGCTCTACATCGGGACGCGGACTCTGGTGTCCTATCGCGAGGAGCGACGCTTCGCCCGCTTCGTCGACCAGCTCCCCGATCTGGCCAGGCTCCTGGCCAACGCCGCGAGCGCAGGTCTCTCGCTACGCGCGGCGCTGGCCGTCGCCGCACAGGAGAGCCAGGAGCCCACCCGGGGCGAGCTGGAGAAGGTGAACGAGGAGCTCGCGCTCGGTGTCACCATCGACGAGGCCCTGACCCGGATGGGGGACCGGCTGCCCTCCCGCGAGCTGGCAGTGCTGGTCAACACCTTGGTCATCCAGTCCCGTTCGGGCGGCCGCATCGTCACCGCCCTCACCAGCATCACCGAGGCGTTGGAGATCCGGCGCGACCTGCGCCGCGAGGTCAACACCCTGATGGCGGGCTCCAAGGCGACGGTCATCGCGGTGGCGTTCCTCGGCGCGATGATGGTCTGGCTCGTGCACAGCACCCTCGAGGGGGGGCTGCGCGGCCTGCTCGCCACCCCGCTCGGAGTCGTGGTCTTCGTGGTGAGCCTGGCGCTGTTCTCCTTCGGCATGATCCTGATCCGCCGCGCGACCAAGGTGGAGATCTGATGATGCCGCTGCTGCTCGGCGTCGCCGCCGCGATGATCCTCGTGCTGGGGTTGCACGGCTATCGCTTGGTGCGCACGGCCTCCCCGGTCGCGGTCTCGCTGCGGACCGACGCGGTCAGCCTGGCCCCCAAGCGGCGTCAGTCCCTGGTCGGTCGGCTGCTGCAGTTCCTCGATCGCGTCATCGGGGGTCGCGTCCTCGGCCAGATGAGCCCCGCGTCGCGGCAGAAGCTGCGCAACGTCATCGCGCAGGCGGGAAACCCGCAGGGCCTGACGGTGGAGTCCCTGGTGCAGCGGCAGGCGTCCTTTGCTGCCATCGCTCTCGTGCCGACCCTGCTCCTGGTGTTGCAGGGTCGACTCATCGCCGTGGTGCTGCCGTTCGTCGGCTGGTTTCTGCCGCGCTTCGGGCTCTTCACCGCCAAGCGACGCCGCGACCAGGCGATCGAGCGCGAGCTGCCCGACTTCCTCGACGTCCTGGCGGTGACCATCAGCGCCGGCCTGGGCTTCCGCTCGGCGTTGCGGCGGGTCGCGACGCTGGTGGGCGGTGCGGTCGGCGACGAGATGTTGATCGCCTTGCGTCAGATCGACGTCGGTGCGAGCCGTCGCTCGGCGTTCGAGGAGATGCGAGAGCGCACCGGGGCGCCGTCCCTGCACAACTTCATCACGGCGTTCGTGCAGGCAGAGGAACTCGGCACCCCGCTGTCGGGATTCCTCGACAGCTACAGCAAGGAGATGCGCCGATCCGCAGGCCAGCGTGCCCGCACGGCAGCTGCGCGGGCGAACCCGAAGATCAGCCTGTTGCTGACCCTGATGATCATGCCCGCGATCTCGCTGTTCCTGGTCGGCTCACTGGTGATCATGGCGTTCATGGGGTGAGCCGATGATGACTCTGGGCGAGCAGGTCGCCGGTTCCGACGACCTGGAGCGGGTCGCCGCCCTGCGCGGCATCGCCCGCATCGTCATCGACGTGCGCCTGATCGCGATGTCCGTCGTGGCCGCCTGGCTCCTCAGCGTGCCGGAGCATCGCCCGCTCGCCGTGTTGGTGGCGTTGGGCGGCGTGTGGATGCTGGTGGCGTTGTTGCGCTGGGAGACCTTCGGCGTCGTACTCACCACCCATCCGCTCCTGCTCTTCCTCGATGTGCTGGCCTGCCTGCTCCTGTTGTTCGTGGTGCAGCCGGTCAGCCCGGCTCTCCTGCTGTTGGGCAGCGGCGCCGTCCTCATCGGGGTATGCCTGGGCGAGCGCGGCGCAGCCGTCCTGGGCGCACTCATGGTCGTCGGATGGACGGTGATCGCGACCAGACCGGAGGTCAGCGCATCGGTGGGGGCGGTGGTGCTGTGGGCGGTGATCCCCGGGCTGCTCCTGGGATGCCTCGTGCTCGGCGTCGGCGTACGCCGGGTGGTGCTCACTGCGGACGAGCTCGAGCGCGACCGCCGTCGCCAGATCCGACTGCTCGGGGTCGCGGAAGAACGCGCCCGGCTGGCGCGGGAGATGCACGACTCGCTGGTCAAGTCGCTGCACGGCGTCACGATGATGGTGCAGTCGCTGCCTGCGTGGATCGACCGCGAGCCCGAGAAGGCCAAGGCCCAGGCGCGCGTCGTCGCCGAGGAGGTCTCCCGGGCCGCTGCCGGGTCCCGGGCCCTGGTGCTGGCCATGCGGCGAGCCAATGCGACCGGCGACCTGGCCGACCAGGTGCGCAGAGCGGTCCAGCGGTGGGAGGCCGGCACGGCACGGACCGCCGACCTGGACCTCGAGCCTGAGGCGGCAGTCGCAGTCGAGTCGGCGTACGAGCTGGTCGCCATCCTCGACGAGCTGCTGGAGAACATCCGCAAGCACACGCCGCCGGAGACTCCGGTGCGGGTCGAGTTGCGGACCCAGCCCGGCTGGGTCGAGCTCGTCGTGGCCGACGAGGGCCCCGGACTGCCCGACGGCGTCTCCGCCGAGGAACTCCAACGCACCGGTCACTTCGGGCTCCTCGGCATGGAGGAGCGGGCGCACCGCGTGGGGGGCCGTCTGGCCACGAGCTCGACGCCGGGGCGCGGCCTGACCACCTCGGTCATGGTCCCCCAGGCGCTCGCAGAGGAGGAGATCTGATGGATCGCGACCAGGTCTCGGTGCTCATCGCCGATGACAACCCCGTTGTGCGCATGGGTCTTCGCAGCCTGCTGGCCTTGGAGGACGACATCATCGTATGCGCCGAGGCGGACTCCGGGCCGGAGGCGCTGACCTTGGCCCGTGAGCATGCGCCGGACGTCGTGCTGCTCGACGTGCGCATGCCCCGCGGCGGCGGGCTGGACGTGCTGCCCGAGCTGACCACCCTCGCCAAGGTCCTCATGCTCACCTACTCCGACGAGCCGGCCATCGTCCGCCAAGCGCTCCAGTCCGGTGCCACCGGCTACCTCGTCCACGGTGCCTTCGACAGCACCGAGATCGCGCTCGCCATCCGTGACACCGCCCGAGGTCAGGTGCGCCTGTCGCCTCCAGCCGCCGCCGTGCTGGTCGCTGGGGCCGCCACGGTGACGGACGCCGCGGACGTCCGGGTCGCCGACACCGGGCCGTCGCTCTCCCTGAAGGTCGCCGACGCCCACCGGCTCTCTCCCCGGGAGCGTGAGATCGCCGCTGTGCTGGTGCGCGGGCGCACCAACGCCGAGATCGCCGCGGAGCTCTTCATCGAGGAGAAGACGGTGAAGAACCATCTCAACCGGCTGTTCGCCAAGCTCGGCGTCAGTCATCGCGGCGCCGCGATCGCGGTCCTCCTCGGCTCCGACGCGACGGGGCACCGATGAGGCGTGCTGTCGAGCCCCTCGATGGGGTCCTCGGATTGGGCCCGATGATTGGGCCCCACATTGGGTCCCGCGACCCTCTGCTGCCCGGCGGGAGCGCCATAACGTTCTGGTTGTCAGCAGGGGCGCACCAGACGCCCCACCGGACCAGGACTCTCACCTCTCTCCCAAGGAGCACCTCATGATCACCACCGCCGCCGCCCACTTCGAGGCCCTTCTCCACGTCTTCGGTCAGCGTCTGGCCGACCGTCGCGAGGCCGGCCAGACCACCGCCGAGTACGTCGGCATCGTCGCCTTCGTCGCCCTGGTCGTCGTGGCGCTGTTCGCCCTCGACACCGAGATCAAGGGCAAGGTCAGCGAGATCATCGGCAAGGCCTTCGACAAGATCGCCAGCGGCTTCTGATGTTTCGTTCCCGGCGTGCACAGGAGGAGGGCCAGGTCTACCCGGCCCTCCTCCTGGCCGTCATCGGCGGCTTCGGTATCGCGGTGCTGTTCCTCGCGCTGCCGGCGCTGCTCGACCAGACCGCCCGCGCCGACACGGCGGCGGACGGGGCGGCTCTTGCCGCGGGCCGGGAGCAGAAGCGGGCTGTCGAGGAGCTCATCCGCGCCCAGGGCGTCCCTGGGCTGCTGAGCGGAGGCAACCTGTTGGGGCCGCCTCCCATGATGCGGATTACGAATGCCGCACGCGACTACGCCGATGCCAACGGCGCCGACCTCGCTGATCTGAACGGCCCGCAACTCGCGCCAGGTCTCGCGCCTGCTTGGAGATTCACGGCGATTACCCGACAGCAGGACACCGTCAAGGGTGGCGGACGCACAGCGCGCTCGGAAAGCTCCTCGACCGTAGAAGTGCAGCTCTTGAATCTCTTCTGCGCCGGCGGGCTCCGCATCGACGGCGTCTGCCGGACCCCGGCCGACTTCGTAACCGACTGCGCCGCGCCACCGCCACCCCCACCACCGCCGCCGCCGCCTCCGTCGGACCCAGACGACGATAACGGCCCGCCGCCGCCGCCACCGCCTCCGCCTTTCCAGCCCGCGGGCTGGTGCAGTTTCGGCGTGGAAGACCTGCTCTCCGGCCTGGACTGGCGAATCCGCCTGGTGGAGTGACCAGCCACCCCGCAACCCCCGCACGAAGAGTGAGGACGACCATGATGATCCGCCGCAGCGCCACCCGGTCCCGTCCCGGGTCCGCGCGCCGAGTCTGGCGCCGTACCGAGGTCGGGGCGACCACCGCCGAGTACGTCGGCATCGTCGCCGTGGTCGCGCTGCTCGTGGTCGCGCTCTTCACCCTCAACAACCCGTTCGCCGAGCGCGCCGACGGCATCATCTCCCGGGCGTTCTGCAAGATCGGCGAGGCCTTCGGCGGGGGAGGCTGTGAGAACGCCGACCTCCCCGGCTACGTCCCGACCGACTGCACGCTGTCCTCGCAGTCCGAGCACCGCGGCGGCGAGGTCTCGATCGTCGCCTCCGTCGGCGGCGACACCGGCTACACGATCCTGCGCGTCCGCGAGCGCATCGGTCCCGGCCAGTACCGCGACCGCTACATCGTCAAGACCTCCGGACAGGTCAGCGGCAGCTACGAGTTCGGCCCCGGCGGTGGCGTGCAGGCCGGAGACAAGGAAGCCGGTGCCGGCGCCACCGTGACGGTCAACGGCGAGATCGAGACCGGTCAGACCTTCCACTTCGACAGCCTGGCCGAGGCGCAGGAGTTCGCCGACAAGAACAAGAACAAGTTCGGCGGCGTGCTGGGCACCACCGACGGCGTCGAGCCGGAGTCCACCTACTACCAGGCTGGAGGCGGCGCAGAGGTCCGTGGTGAGGCCGGCCCGCTGAGCGGCTCAGCCGGGGGCCAAGCGGTCCTGGGCGTCGAGACCCATCGCAACGGCGACACCACCTTCAATCTCGCGTTGACCGCCAGCGCGGCGGCCGACCTGGGTCTCCCGATTCCCGACACGCTCCTCGAGGCGCAGGCGAGCGGGGACCTCTCCCTCGGCATCACCGCGGCCGTGCGGTTCGACAAGGACGGCAACCTGGTCTCGATCGCCAGCGACGTCAGTGGAGTCGTGGAGGTCGAGGGCGGCATCGGCTTCGGCGACCGCGACCGCAGCCAGGACACCGCGGGACCCAACGGCACCAAGGGCAAGCCGAACTGGGAGTGGGAGCTGCCGGGCCTGCCCGAGCTCGATGCCGGCGGCACCTTCAACCTGGCCTTTTCGACCTCGTTCCGCGACGAGGACGGCAACCTCGACTACTCCGGGGCACAGGGCATCTCCGACTCGATCATGTCGTTCGTCACCGGCAACGGCATCGACCAGGATGCCGCCGACGCCGTCCGTGACCAGCTGGTCGACAACTCGCAGGTGACGTTCACCGTCGGCACCTACGACAAGGACACCGACACCTATGGTGGCAAGGTCAAGATCATCGCAGTGACCATCGGCGGCGAGTACCGCGTGGTGACCGTGAACGAGAACACCACCGGCGGCTGGTACCTCAACCCCACCACCGGTGCCTGGGAGGAGAACCTCGCAGCA
>JBHWSH010000249.1:0-38713 GCA_043427135.1 Marmoricola sp.
AGCATCTACGAGCGCCTCAGCTGACCCCTTCGCGGTGAAGGCCCCCGGACCGCAACGGTCCGGGGGCCTTCGTCGTCACGCCCAGGTGAGGCGAAGGGAGGCGAGCCGGTCGGCGAGACCCGGCACCTCCCCCTTCGCGCAGGCGTCGTAGACGACGACCCGGAGCTGGTCCATGACAACCGCCGGGCTGAGGTCGGGCAGCGTCTCCCCCGCCAGCTCGGCGAGGACGGCGTGGACGCCCGCGGACGCAGCGACCGCGCGGTCCAGCGGCAGCTGATGCCACCGACGGACCGCGCGGTCGAGCTCGGCTGCGACGTCGTCCGGGACGGGCGAGCGCAGCACGGGTGTCACTCGCTGCGCAGGCGACCGAGGAGACGAAGGATCTCGAGGTACAGCCAGACGAGCGTCGCGAGCAGGCCCAGGGCCAGCGTCCACGAGTACGCCTCGGGAGCCCGCGTCTGGATCGCCGTCTCGATGTTGTCGAAGTCGAGCGTCAGCGTCACCGCGGCCAGTCCGATCGCGAAGAGCGAGATGCCGATACCGAGCATGCTGCTGCCGCCGATCCCGAACGGGGTGCTGGTGATGAGCGCGTAGCCGAGGTTGACGAGCGCGAAGACGAAGTAGCCGAGGACCGCCATCGAGACGATCGCGCGGAACTTCTGGGTGACCTTGATGATCCCGCTCTTGTAGAGGAAGAGCATCGCGCCGAAGACGCACAGAGTCGCCAGGACCGCCTGGACGACGATGCTCTGGAAGATGCTCGTGCCCGCCGTGCCGGTGATCGCCTGATCGAACTGGCGGTGGTAGGTCGCGCTGATCGCGCCGACGAACATGCCCTGGAAGACGGCGTACGCGACGGCCAGCGCGGGGCTCACCGGGCGCTTGGCGAACATGAGGTAGAGCGTGATGCCCAGACCGCCGACGAGGCCGACACCCCAGATCGCCAGACCGAAGGTGGGCGCAAGGAACCACGACGGGATCGCGACGGCGAGCATGACCGCGAAGAGGGCGCCGGTCTTCATGAGGACGTCGTCGAGGGTCACGGAGCGACCGCCGTCGCCGCCCCAGCCGCCGCCGTGCTGGACGGTCGGGTCCTGCGGGAAGCCGGGCTGGGTCTGCTGGTAGCCACCCTGCGGGTAGCCCTGGCCGTAGCCCTGCTGGCCGCCGTAGGTCTGGGTCGGGGCCTGCTGGTAGCCGCCCTGCGGGGTCTGGGCGTGGTCGCGGAAGCCGACGTACCCGTTACGGGCGTCCTGCTCGACGCGGCCAAGGATGGGGTTGGACATGGCGGGCCTCTTTCGTGTGGTCCGTTGATGTTGCTGACAAGGGTAAGGCCCAGAGGGCCGCAGACATTCCGCGGCACCCCGGGCCTACCCCTTCGCTCGTGGCCTCAGATGCCGTCGAGCGCCTGCTCGAGGTCGGCGAGGAGGTCGGCCTCGTCCTCGATACCCACCGAGAGCCGCACGAGGTCGTCCGGGACCTCGAGCTGCGAGCCCGCGGTCGACGCGTGCGTCATCGCGCCCGGGTGCTCGATGAGCGACTCGATGCCGCCGAGCGACTCCGCGAGGGTGAAGATCTCCGTCCGGGCGCACAGCCGCTGCGCGGCGTCGCGGCCGCCGGCCATCCGCACCGAGATCATCCCCCCGAAACGGCGCATCTGGCGTGCGGCGATCTCGTGGCCCGGGTGCTCGGGCAGCCCCGGGTAGAGGATGCTCGCAACCTCGGACCGCTCGGAGAGCATGTCGACGACCGCCTCGGCGTTGTCGCAGTGCCGCTCCATCCGCACGCCGAGCGTCTTGATGCCACGCATCGTGAGGTAGGCGTCGAAGGGGCCGGGCACGCCGCCCGAGCCGTTCTGCAGGAAGGCGATGTCGGCGTCGAGCTGCTCGTCGGCGGTGACGAGCAGTCCTCCGACGACGTCGCTGTGCCCGCCGAGGTACTTCGTGCTCGAGTGGAGCACGACGTCGGCGCCGAGCGAGAGCGGCTGCTGGAGGTAGGGGCTGGCGAAGGTGTTGTCGACGACGAGACGTGCTCCGCCGGCGTGCGCCACCTCGGCCGCCGCGGCGATGTCACCGATGTTGAGCAGCGGGTTGGTCGGGGTCTCGAGCCACACGAGCTGGGTGCTGGGCCGCATCGCCGCGCGGATCGCGTCGGGGTCGCTCACCGGCGCCGGCGTGTGCTCGATCCCCCACTGCGAGAAGACCTTGTCGATGAGCCGGAAGGTCCCGCCGTACGCGTCGTCAGGGATGACGAGGTGGTCACCCGGGCGAAGGGTGGCCCGCAGCAGCGCGTCGGTCGCGGCCATGCCGGAGGCGAACGCCCGGCCGAACGATCCCCCTTCGATGGAGGCGGCGTTGAGCTCGAGGGCCTGGCGGGTCGGGTTGCCGGTGCGGGCGTACTCGAAGCCGCCCCGCAGCCCGCCGACGCCGTCCTGGGCGAAGGTCGAGCTCGCGTAGATCGGGACGTTGACCGCTCCCGTGAGCGGGTCCGGGGAGTACCCGGCGTGGATCGCCCGGGTCGAGAAGCCCTGGCTGGCGTGCGCGTCGACCGCGCTCTTGCGCTCGCTCACGCCTGCGCCCCCTTCGTCCGGGTCGAGATATGACCGAGGAGGTCCTGGCGGGTGACGACGCCGATCGGTTTGCCGCCCTCGACGACGAGCAGCGCGTCCTCGTGCTCGAGCGCGGCGACCGCGGCGGCGGCGGACTCGCCGGCGCCGATCTGCGGCAGCTTCGCGCCCATGTGCTTGCTCACCGGGTCGGCCGGGCTGGCTGTGCCCTCGAAGAGCGCGTCGAGCAGGTCGCGGTCGGTGACCGCGCCGGCGACCTCGCCGAGGACCACGGGCGGCTCGGCCTTGACGACCGGCATCTGCGAGACGCCGTACTCGCGCAGGATCTCGATGGCGTCGCGGACCGTCTCGGTCGGGTGGGTGTGGACGAGCGAAGGGAGGTCGCCGGACTTGCCGCGCAGGACGTCGCCGACGGTCGCAGTGTCCTCGCCGGACGCCGTGAAGCCGTAGCTGGCCATCCACTCGTCGTCGAAGATCTTCGCGAGGTAGCCGCGGCCCCCGTCGGGCAGGAGGACGACGATCACCGCGTCGGGCTCGCGCTCCGCGACCTTGAGGGCGGCGACGACGGCCATCCCGGAGGACCCGCCGACGAGCAGACCCTCCTCGCGGGCGAGGCGTCGGGTCATGGCGAAGGACTCGGCGTCGCTCACCGCGATGACCTCGTCGGGCACGTCGGGGTCGTAGGCGCCGGGCCACATGTCCTCTCCCACGCCCTCGACGAGGTACGGGCGGCCGGTGCCTCCGGAGTAGACCGAGCCCTCGGGGTCGGCGCCGACGACCTTGACCCGGCCGTCGCTGATGTCCTTGAGGTAGCGGCCGGTGCCGGTGATCGTGCCGCCGGTGCCGATGCCCGCGACGAGGTGGGTGATCTTCCCGTCGGTCTGCTCCCAGATCTCCGGGCCGGTGCTCTCGTAGTGCGCCTGCGGCCCGTTGAGGTTGAAGAACTGGTTGGGCTTCCAGGCCCCGTCGATCTCCTCGGTGAGCCGGTCGCTCACGGAGTAGTAGCTGTCGGGGTGGTCGGGCGCGACGGAGGTCGGCACGATCTGGACCTCGGCGCCGTAGGCGCGCAGCACGTCGATCTTGTCCTTGCCGACCTTGTCGGGGCACACGAAGATGCACCGGTAGCCGCGCTCCTGGGCGACGAGGGCAAGGCCGACGCCGGTGTTGCCGGAGGTCGGCTCGACGATCGTGCCGCCGGGCTTGAGCTCGCCGGAGGCCTCGGCTGCGTCGACGAGCTTGCGCGCGATCCGGTCCTTCACGCTGCCGCCGGGATTGAGGTACTCGACCTTCGCGGCGACGAGGCCTGATCCGGGCGGGGTGACGCGGCCGAGCCGCACCAGCGGGGTGTTGCCGATGAGGTCGGTGATGTGGTCTGCGATCTGCATGCTCGCCATCGTGTCACGGGTCACACTCGGCCACCCGCACCGTGCACCTCCGTAGAGAGTTTGAGAACCCTGGCCCGGCCCTGAAAACCGTGGCTTCTCGCCTGTCTCGGGGTGCCTACGAGCGTAGCGAACGGCCATCCGAACCCTCGGTGACCGACTCGCGGGGTCGTGTGGTGCGGTCAGTTGGGAAGACTCAAACCTCTCTGAGCGCCGCCGAGGTTGATGAGCTGGTGGCGCTGTACGAGCAGGGCATGACGCTAGCGCAGCTCGGTGAGCGGTTCGGCGTCTACCACCGAACGGTGGCCGCGCACCTCGTCCGCCGTTCCGTCCCGATGCGCGTGCGAGGGCTGGCTGAGGAGCACACGTGCGAGGCTGTGAGGCTCTACGAGGGCGGGATGACCTTGATGGAGGTTGGTCTGCATTTCGGGGTGAGTCAGGGGGCAGTGAAGAGGGCGGTGGCCGCAGCAGGTGCGACCATCCGCCCTCGGGGACGTCGGGTGGCGGTTACAGAGTGAAGTCCTCCTCGGAGTGCTTGGCCTCGTACTCGGCGATCGCCAGCATGATGCCGAGCTCGGGAGTCGCGGGAAGGCTCACGCGGCCTTGCCCGACGACGTAGAGGGGCACGTCGGCCTCGTCCAGCGCCTCGATGATGCGGGCGAACTCGGTAGACGGTCGGCTGAGTCGGTAGAGGTCCGCGACGATGAGCGCCGATGCCTGCCCGTCGCGGATGGTGGCGAGGGCCTGGTCGAGCGCGGGTCGTGTCCGGCCGTTGTCGTGGAACTCGCCGCTGACCTCGTAGCCGAGCTCGGCGGCCAGGCATTGGCAGGCGGCCCGCTGGTGAGCGTGGGTTGCCCAGTTCGGGCGTGCGCTGCGGGTGTAGATCACGGCGCCCATCACGCCACACTCGCCATCGGGTACTTGAGGGACTGTGCCTCGTTCATGCGGCGGGCGGCGACGCTCGACGGCCTCCTGGACGCGGGCGCGGACGAGCAAGATGACACTGACCAGGCCCATGATGAGGAACTTGAGCGCATTCCAGCAGAACAGGAGCACGAGGAGGTTCAGCCAGCCCGGGCCGCCGCCCTCGATCAGCGTGATGCAGTAGTTCGCTGCGAGGAAGTACGGGACCGCGAGGAGCATCGCGAGGATGCCCCACTTCAGGCCGCGGCGGGTGCGGATCGCGTCGAGCGCGATGTTGGTGGGCATGTAACGCCGCAGGTAGTAGCGGGCGTGGGCGCTGAGCGCCCAGAGCAGTCGGATCATGGCGTTTCCTCTCGTGGCACGGTCAGGTGACGAGACAGTGCGTAGAGAGTGGCCCGAGGGCCTGTCCGCGAGGGACGCCACATCAAGGAGGAATCTGCCTCCCCTCCAGAGTACGACGCTCCGGCGACATTCGTAAGAGGTGCGCCCGGGGATTCGGGCGGCGCTCGCGCACCTGTCTGGCACACACGGATGGGAGCCGGGCATGGTCACGATCACTTCTCTCGCCAAGGACGAACGCTCCGCACGGGTCGCCCTGGCATCGACCTTGGAGCCCGACGACGCCGTGACCGGCAGGCTCCTCGCCGCGGTCGGCGCGGTCGAGACCGTGCGCCTGGCAGCCGGTGCCGGCGCACTCCCGAAGAACGTCGATGCGGTCGAGGCCAGGCTGTGGCGCAACAAGGTCGCCCCGCGAATGGATGCCCGCACGGTCACGCAGGCACTCGCGGAGACTGACCGCCTCGGGCTGCGCATCCTCATCCCCAGCGACGATGAGTGGCCGACCGCCCTCAACGATCTGGGCAACCGCGCCCCCACCGCTCTATGGCTGCGAGGCGCTGTCTCCTACCTCACCGCGCCGCTGAACGATCGCGTCACGATCACCGGAGCCCGCGCCGCCACTAGTTACGGCGAGCACGTCACGGGCGAACTCGCCTCCAATCTGACCCATGCTGAGCGGATCATCGTGGCCGGCGGCGCCTACGGCATCGACGCCGCCGCACACCGAGCCGCACTCGCCACAGGCGGGCAGACCCTCGCCGTCATGGTCGGCGGCTTGGATCGCCTCTACCCATCCGGCAATCGTGAGCTGCTGGCACGAGTCGGAGACCTCGGCCTGCTCGCCAGTGAGATGCCGCCCGGCTCCGCGCCGACCAAGTGGCGTTTCCTCGCCCGCAATCGCATCCTCGGTGCCCTCTCCGGTGCAACCGTCGTCGTGGAGGCCGGCTATCGCTCCAGCTCCCTCAACGTCGCCGCCCGCGCTACGCAGCTCGGACGCCCGGTCGGCGCCGTGCCCGGCCCGGTAACCAGTGCCGCCAGCTCCGGCACGCACCGGCTCCTGCGCGAAGGCATCGCGTCCCTCATCACCGACGCCACAGACGTCACGGCCCTCCTCGACTCGCCCGCAGGTGGCGGCGGGCAGGCATTCGCGCGTGAGTCGGGCATCACCCCGTCCGCTCATCGGGAGGGGCGCGCGCTGTAGGCAGCCACTGGTCGGCGTCACCGCCAGTTGTCGCAGGTGATCCCTACGCTGGGGGTCATGATCTTCACCGCTCTGCATCGCGCCCTCGGGGTCGCTCCTGGACCTCTGACGGACGAACTGCTGGATGCGGCGGTGAGCAGCGGAGTCATGGAGACGACCGACCTGGACTGGAAGTCAGAGCTGCCCCCGGCGAAGGGACTACCGCAAACAGACTTCCCCAAGGACGTTGCAGCGATGGCGAACAGCGGCGGCGGCGTCATCGTGTTCGGAGTACGCGAGTCGCAGAAGGCCGCGACAGAGCGAGTCGACGTCGGAGAGTTCGATGAAGCGTACGAGCGATCCCTGCGCTCCGCAGCGATCACCGCTATCTCCCCGCCCGTCTTCGGCCTCAACGTGCACCGCCTCGGAACGGAGGGTGCCCGCGCTGTCGTCGTGGAAGTGCCGGCAAGCGTTGACGGGCCACACCTGATCTACCGCAACGACTACTTCGGCGCTCCGGTGCGCAACGACTCCGACACCGTATGGATGAAGGAACGACAGATCGAGGCGATGTACCGAGCACGCTTCGATGAACGCCGCCACGCCAGCGAAGCGCTCGACAACCTGTATGCCGAGACCGCGGGCGGCCGCGCCACGAGCGAACGCGCCTGGCTGATCGCTGTCGCCCACCCGCGCGTCCCTCGCCTCCACAACCGCCTGACGCGCGACGGAGCGCGCGACGTACTGACCAAGGCCGAAGGCCTCGCCCTGTTCTACGCCGGACGTGGAGGTGTGCACCCGCTGGAAAACGTCGACCGGCACAACCCACGACCGGGATCGCGGCGCTGGGTCGCCGTCAACACCGCAACGGGCGACAGATCACAGTGGAAGGAAGCATGGGCAAGTCTCCACCACGACGGATCAGTCACGCTCGCAGCCGCAATCGGCGGCCACCGCATGAGTAGCGACGGGTACTTCGAGGGATCGCAGGTCCAGTCGGACGCGGTCGAGTGCGGCGTCGCAGGCCTGATGGCTCTCATCCGGACGACCGCCGACGCGACGGGCAACGACGAGTACGACGTGCGCGTCGGGATCGAGTGGACCGGATCAGAGGCCCTGACGATCCTCACGGTGGATAACTTCGGCCACTCCTACGGTGGTGTCTCCACACCGTTGCACCGCTACATGCCTGTCGAGAGCACCGTGAACGCGGCGGCTGCCGACCTTGACTTCTACTGGCGTGTTCACGACCTCGCTCAGGATTGCGTCAACCAAGGCGGCGTATCAAACGTGCGGCTGATCCGTCCGCCCGAGCGCGAGGAGGCATAGTTCTTCCGCCTCCTCTGCGGTGGGCGGCCCTCGTCCCGTAGGAGCTGGCTACGTCAACGTTGTCGGCGTGAGCGGCCAGCCCTGTCCGATCTCCGGAACGGATTCAGAGAGCACGGCGACCTCAGTGGCTTTGCCGACGCGATGCGCTGAGTAGTGGAGCTCAAACTCTCGACGCCGACGCGCCGCGTAGAGCTCCGCCACCTGTGGAGCGTTGTCATAGGTAAGAATCCACGGCCTGTCTGCGACGGAGTTGAGGACCCGCGCAAGGTCTTCGTGGTCGGTTGCAGAGAAGGCGTTGAGGTACAACGAACCGGCCTTCTCGAAGTAGGGCGGGTCGGCGTAGATGAAGACATCGTCCTTGGGAGCGTACTCAGCGATGACCTCAATACCATCGCGCGACGTCGGGACGATGTTGTCTGCATAGAGCGACAGTATTCGGATACGTTCAGCAAGGCCGTCCCGGTTGAAGCGGGCGTCGATCTTGTAATTACCCGTTTGGTCTAGCCCGCCGATCGGGCCGCCGTTGAGCACCCCGGACCTGTTCGTGCGATTGAGATAGAAGGTGGCAAATCCGAGCTGTGACAGATCGCTGGTGTCGGCGGCAACATAGATTTCGCGCTGCCGCCGCCACTCGGTGACGTCAAGCTTGGCCTTGTGGATTCGCTCGATCAGCCATCCGGGCTCGGACTGAACCGTAGTCCAGAATGCGTGGATAGCCGGGTCGAGGTCGTTGATGACGACGCGCTCGACTTGCCCCGTTACCAGGAGACTGAGACCGGCGCCGACTCCGCCCGCATACGGCTCGACGTAGGTGCAGCCTGCGAGGTCCATATCGCGGATCATCTTGCGCAGGCGCGAGTACAAGGCAGACTTTCCGCCCGGGTACCGGAGCGGTGAGATTCGCGGGCGTCGTGTGGACACCCCGATGGCGCTCGTGCTCATGGCTTCATCACGTATCTCATGATCGAGTCGATGGAGGCCCACATTGAGAACGTTTGGTCGGGATCGACTAGGAAGTGGTGGTTGTGGTTGATCGCATTGAGCGAGTCGCCTGAGTTCGTGTACGTAACGAGCTTCCCTGTCCTGACGCCCTCGATGACCTGGATCAGGTGCTTCGGGCCGTTCGCCTTGACGTGTTCCAAGAGCCAGTTCAGGGCGTGGCCAAGTTGGACACGGCCGTTCTGGTTGTTCCCGGAGCCCTTGATGTCGATCGACTTTGCCTCCGCATACGCCTTGATCGACTTTTCCAGTACGGCCCGGATCATTAGGAAGGTGGCGTTAGGGAACTTTTGCACGTCGACCTCAGACAGTTCGCCGAGCAGCAGTTTCAACCCTTCGGGGTAACTCGCGGGAGCCTTGATCTGCCCGAGGTCGAGGTTCCTGAGCTTCTTCTTGGCTGGACGCTTCCTCGGAGGCTTCGGCTCCGCGGTGCCAGGCGCAGCGCTCGGAGGTTCTCCGAGACCAGGTGCCCCCGTGGGCGGAGTCGGCTTAGCGCCGGGGCCACCGGGCGGTGGGTTGTTCCCTCCGTCGGGAGTCGTCCCTGTAGTTGGGGTTGTGGGGTTAGGCGGAGCTGCTTCTCCCGCGTCAGCAACGATCTGACGCAGTTCCTTCATCAGCTGCGTGTAGCGAGGACTTGAGACCGAGTTCAGGCTGCGCGTGTTGATGTTCTCGTCGTACATCCCGCGAACGATTGCCGTAGCAACATCTTTGAAGACTTCGTCCGAGAGCGTCTTCGTGACGTTGCCGTCTGAATCCATCGTAAGCCCCGTCAGGTCAAGGAACTCTTTCGACTCGTAGATGCGCGCCAGCGTCGATAGGCCCCTGGCCCACTTCTTTGTTGCAAGGAAGTCTTGAAGCTCGGCCTCGTCGTAATGCACGGACTTGAAGAGATTGATGATGTGCGCTCGAAAGACGAATTTGCGAACGTCGATCGTGGGATACCTAGTCAGAAGTTCACGGAGCTTCCTCCCCGCGTCGATCTGCGCCTGGAAGAACGCCGCCTGCCTGCTGGGACTCCAGGCCCGCCGCAGGTTCCCGGTGTGGATAGCCGCGATCAACTGATCCGCTTCGGTCTGGTTCGGTGCAACCATGACCCGGACCTTCGCGAGCGCAGAGCGGTCTGGCAGAAGGGCCGCCAGCGACGCGACTCGCGCCTGATAGTCGGGGACCAACATCGGGTTCTGGATGGCTTTGAGTGCAGCGAGCCTGCGGTTCCCCTCAACCATCACATACTTACCGCGTCGCTTTAGGACGACCGGCGTCTCGTGTGTCAGATAGCCGACCTTGCAGATGCCCTCGACAAGCGCTAACGCATCTTCGTTGACGAACAGGTCTTCAATGATGTCGGCCTCGACCTTCGCGTCGGCCACTTCAAGGCGAACGTTTTTTGGATCGAGTTGGATTTCTTTCAGGACGTCAAGCTCAACTTCGGGCCAGTTCGAAGTATCTAGCATTTGTCACCGCCTAGGACACTGTTCATCTCGGACAGTGCCGTCACGACCTCACTCATTGTGCTCTGCTCCTGCCTGCGGCAGTGAACCGCGGACGTACGCAAGGACATCGCTCCTCACGAAGCGCCAAGCGCGTCCCACCTTCTCTCCGGGCAGCGACCCCGCGCGGGCGAGTGAGAGCACTGTCTTGGTGGAGACACGCAAGAGCGCTGCCGCTTCATCAGCGGTCAGAACCTCGTTATCTTCCGGCATCTTCTCGTAGCCTCCTTGTACGGGACACATCTTCACGCTACCAGGTCGCGGGCTTCGTAGGTTGGCGTTCAGGCGCTACAAGGAGCGTCGGACCGGCCTAGTAGTAGCAGGCGATTGACGTGCGCTGTTCGGTTCTCTTTCGAGCGAGCGGGTTCGGTCAAGCGCAGCACGGGCGCGGGCGACGTCGATCTTCTGCGTCTCGGCTTCGGCGGGTGCTCCGAGGGGTGCGGGTCCGGTGATGCCGTAGCGGTCGCGGTAGGCGGCGATGGTGCGCGCGGCGTTCCGCCATGCCTGGGCCGCTCGTGCAGTCTTGGGTGGGGTTCCGAGTTTCGTGATCCACTCGTGTTTCTCGGTGAGTGCGGTGTCGAGGAGAGCATCGGCCCGGGCTTCGATGAGGTCGCGTCGCTCGGTCAGCGCTTGCCGCATCTCGGATGGCATGATGCCGGTGGCTTCGGGGATGAGGCCCACGATGAGACGTGGTGTTCTGCGTGCACGCCCGGCTCCCGCTGGCCTGGCGGTCGCGCGGGCAAGACGGTAGTGCAGGACCGCGGCGATGTCGTCGGCGTCCCCGAACCCGCGTGCTCGCACGAGGCGCGGCAGCAGGGTCTCGACGTCGTGCTGGTTGGCCTCGGCCCGACGGAGCTCGGCAGTCAGCGCTCCGAATGCGGGTGAGGCGATCGCGTCCTCGGCGTCGTCGTCGCTGAGCCCAGACGAGCGGACGAGCGCGGCCCAGCGGTCGTGTTGGGCGGCGGCGGCCAGGGTCTCGTACTCGGCGGTAAGCTGCGCGATCGAGGCCCAGGTGTCCTGCTCCGCAGTGATCGTCTCGTGCGCCGACAGCTCGGCACCGACGTGCTGCAGCACCCCGAACAACACGGACCGGGCTGTCGCCTCGGTGTTGTCGCCGGGGCGAGGGCCGTCGTGGGCGGGGTCGGGCTTGTCGACGGCGACGTAGGCGATGTTCTGCTCGCGCCCCCTCGTCATGGCGACATAGAACGTCTCTCTGGTCATCGACGCATCCGCCAGGACGTGCGAGGAGTCCACGGTGATGCCCTGCGCCCGGTATGACGTCACGGCGTAACCGAGATCGAGGTGTTCGGCCGCGTACTCGGCCGGGACCACGACCGAGGCGCCCCACGTGCGCCCTGCGCGGCGGAGGGTGAGAGCGCCGTCGTCACGGACCTCGGTGACCGTCCACCTATCGCCGTTGCGGACCCAGGACCGTCCCGCGCGGAGGCGGCGGTCGTTGCGGCGAGTGATGACCGTATCCCCGACCGCAGCCCTCATTCCGTCGTGCAGTTCGACCTCACGGCGGGCGTTCACGGTGCCGTCGAGGATCAGATCAGCGCGTGCCCGGTTGTTGAGCGCCTGGACGGACTCGTTCGAGGCGGTCACGAGCACACTGGCTCGCCCGGCGAGTGTGTCGTTGCGCCAGGCGGTGTAGGCGACGTCGATCATCTCCTCCGTCTCACCACCTCGGATGCGACCGTGTTCGGTGTAGGTGTCGATGACATCGGTGCGCCCATGCCGCAGCGCGAGGGACGCGGTCTTCTCCCACGGGTGGACGAACCGGTGCACGTCGACCAGCTCCGGGGCGTCGTCACGGTCGTGGACGAGGAGGGAGAACGCGCCACCGGCGGTGACGGACTGAAGCTGGGCGTGGTCCCCGACCAGCAGCACCTTCGCCCCGGCCTCCGCCGCCAAGGCGGTGATGCGGTCAAGGGAGAGCGTGCCCGCCAGCGATGCCTCGTCGACGATGACGAGCTGACCCTTGCGGAACGTCTCGCCGGCGCGGTCGTGAGTGTCGAGCCACTTGGCCGTGTTCTCGGTCTGGATGCCGAGGTCATCGGCCAGGACCTGCGCGGCGACCGCGGACGGCGCAAGCCCGACCACGCTGCCACGTCCGTGCTCGCGTTCCCACGCCCGCCGCAACGCTGACATCGCGGTGGTCTTCCCCGCCCCAGCAGGGCCGACCAGCACATCGACCACCCGGCCCGAGAGCGCGATCTTCGTCAGTGCGGCCGCCTGGTCGTCACCGAGCATCCGGCCCTTGCTGTCGGGCCGCTTCGTAACCCGTTCGACGGTGGTCAGCGGCACGGTCGGTGCGGTGGTGGTGTGGGCGCGTTCGAGGAGGCGGTCTTCGGCGGCCAGCAGCTCCTCGGAGGAGAACAGCGCGGAGTGCTTCGGCCGGAACACGCTCGTGCCGTCCGGTCGGCGGAACGCGGCCGGGCTGGATGCGAGCTCGGGCGGGGTCAGGCGCAGCGAAGCGGCTTCGGCGGCGTCTACGACCAGGCCGACGATAGCTTCGCGATCCTCTGTCGACGCGAACCGGTAGGCCATCGTCTGCCGCGCGGCCTCGGCAGTGAGGTTCCAGCGATGCCAGGTGGATCGCTTCTCACCGACCGCAGCCACAACGTCTGCCCCGAGCGAGTCGATCACATCCAACGGCACGTCGTCCGCGCGCAGCAGCAACGGCTCCTTGTTTGCCGTCACGCCGCGCGCCCACGAGGTCGTATCCGACCCGAGCACCTGCCCGGCCCGTTCCCGCCAGGAGGCGGTGAGGTCAGCCAGCGACCGGACTTCCTTCTCCGGCCGGGTCGAGAGGGTGGCCTGGGCGCGGAGCTTCATGATCGTCGCCGGCGACGGCCGCCGCCCATGCGCGTCGACGTACTGGCCGATGAGGCGGTCGGTCTCGGCATCAATGTGCCGGGCACGGGTGGAGAACTCCTTCACCATCGCCTCGGGCACCGCGGCGATCGCCCACGCGGGGTTGCGGTCGCGGCCCATGTCGCGCGCCTCCCACGAGACGCCAAACGAGCGAGTGAGGTGGTCAGCGAACACCGCCTCGTGCAGCTCGGAGAGGGCGACCACGGCGGCGTGCATCGGCCGCCCATCCAGCGACCGCCATTTGCCATCGAGGACGGTCTGCACCTTGTTGCTGATGACGACATGCGTGTGCAGGTGCGGGTCGCCCGCCCGGCTGTCGTAGTGATCGAACGCCGTGGCGACCAGACCTGCGACGTCGACCTGTGCAACCGCGCCGTCG
Source organism: Marmoricola sp. (assembly GCA_043427135.1). Classification (GTDB taxonomy): domain Bacteria; phylum Actinomycetota; class Actinomycetes; order Propionibacteriales; family Nocardioidaceae; genus Marmoricola_A. The sequence continues at coordinate 13,463 of JBHWSH010000249.1, forward strand.
CGGTCGGTTGCGCCGGTGCGGGTGGCTGCAACCTCCCGCTCCATGAACGCAACCACCTCCGCAACCGCAGCGTGATGCGCGTCCGCGATCAACGCCTGCGTCCCCGCGTCCGCGACCGCCCAGAGCACGCTGGCGGACTTCGGGATCGAGAACGTGAAGTCGAACCCCGCAACCGCCCGCCGCGTCCCGCGCCCGGCCTCCTCCGTGTCGATGGCCGCGACCGCCTCCGCGCGTGACGCCGGCCCGAGTGCGGGATCAAGCGCACTGGTACGTGCCTCGATCCGCTCGGCCACGGTTCGGTATTCGGGGTACGCGCGGCCCAGCGGTTCACCGGTGATCGGGTCTCGACCCATGCCGACCAGCAGCTGGAGCTGGGCTTCGGAGACCTGATCACCCACGCTGATCCGCCCGCCGCCGAGTGTGGCGACCCCGGCACCGAGCCAGCGACCGGGCGGGGTGCCCTCGGCGTTGTAGTAGCGCGTCAACGGAGTCGAGAGCGAGCGGTCGCCGTCGCCGGCCGCGACAGTGCGCAACAGGTACTTATACCCGTCACCCGCCGACATCACGCGCATCGAAACCGTCATCCGGCCCGCCCTCTCTGCCTGCTCACGAGGTGAGCAGCGGCCCGCCGAAGGCGGGCTCAACCTCGATCTGCAAGAGGCGTGGTGGCTCTGAGGGAGGCGGAGACGAAGGCTCCGTCAGAGGCCGGGCGCGGCGCGGTCAGCGAGGCACGGGAGGCACGGGAGGCGCGGGAGGCGCGGCGAGCACCTGGCAGATAACCAGCCCGGTCAGCGCTCGCAGAGGCAGCGACCGGGGATCACCGATCTGCCGGAGTCCTCATGCCGAACGCCAGCGACGAACCGGGCGACCGCCGCCTGCGGGTCGGGTCGCTGTTCTCCGGCTACGGCGGACTCGACCTCGCTGTCGAGGAGGTGTTCGACGCCCGCACGATCTGGTTCTCCGAGATCAACGAGCCCGTCGCCCGCGTCTTCGCCCACCACTGGCCCGACGCCCCCAACCTCGGCGACATCACCACCATCGACTGGAACACTGAAACCCGGGGCGCTTCAGAGGGAGTCCTCGGTGCACAGCGGCCAGGTCGGGCAGCCCAGCCCGGATGCGGTAAGCCTGACCGCCCCGCCGGTCGCGACGATCAGGATGTTCGCGGCCAGGGAGAGCTTCGCCCACACGAGCGGTCGGGCACGGACCCATTCCCACAGCCGCGCCCGCCAACCATCGCCCCGCCCGGCGACGTGGGGCGTGTCGAGGGGGCGGGTTTCAGGCACGGCGGTAGCGGCGTGCGCGGATGAACGAGGTCACCCCGAGAACCAGGTAGACCAGCAGCGCGACGAAGGTCAGGGTGCTGGCGATGACCGCTATAGGGCGCTCTGCGGTGCCCCCGAGGAGCTCCCCGAGCTTGAGGACGTTCATGAGCGTGCCGGCCAGGCCGACGAGCGCGACTGCCAGCGCCGCATGGATCGCGTGCCGGTGCGCCGCCTCTTTCCGGGAGATGAGTCCGGCGATCACCAGCAGGATGCCGAGGGCTGCGGGGATCAGCGCGGTGAGGCTGGATGCCCCCGACGCGATGTAGGCGACTATCCCGATCACAGTCACGACTGCCCCGGTCCCGATCGTCCACTTCGTCATGCTGTCGTTCCTCTCCACACACGGTTACTGTACCATTTAGTATAGTCTAGTGGTTGGTGAGGTACGGCGTCGATACGGAGGAGGCGGCACGGTGGTGAGGCCGAGTAAGAAGTCTGCGATCGTCGAGGCGGCGATGCGGGTCGCTGAGGAGCAGGGGCTGTCTGCGGTGACGATCGACGCTGTCGCCGAGCAGGCGGGCATCACCAAGGGGGGCCTGCTGTATCACTTCCCGAGCCGGACGGCACTGCTGAGTGGGGTGTATGAGCAGTTGGCGGCCGACTGGGAGAAGGAGATGGTCTCAGCCGCCGGGAAACCCGCTTCTGAGGCGACCCGTGCTGAGCGGTTGGCGGCGTATGTGCGGGTCGCCCGGTCGATGACCCGCGCGGAACTGGTGTTCATGGCTGACGGCGCCGCGCACCGTGACCTCTTCGCACCCTGTGCGGAAGTGGCCGCGCGGTGGACGACCCCGCTCCCTCAGCCCGGCGTGGACGACAGGTATCCGCGGGAGGAGCTGCGGATGCTGACCGCACGGATGGCCGCCGACGGGCTGTGGAGCTACGAAGCCCTCACCGGGGAGCCCATCCCGCAGGCTCTGCGGGTGCAGCTCCTGGAACACATCGCCGCCTCCCTGGACACCACCAGCACGGACTCTGCGCGATGAACACAAGAATCTATGGCAACCGGCCGGGCGCAATGATCGAAAGAACTCCTGACACAAGAAGGCATCCCCGCACATGAACACTGTGAACACTCAAGCGTCATCGCTGTCATCGCGGCGGTGGGTGCTGCTGGTGACTGTCGCGTTCGGCCTGTTGCTGATCACGCTCGACAACTCGATCCTCTACACCGCCCTGCCCACCCTGACGGTGGACCTGGGCGCGTCGGCCTCCCAAGGCCTGTGGATCATCAACGCCTACCCGCTGGTGATGGCGGGCCTGCTGCTGGGGTCGGGAACCTTGGGTGACCGGTTCGGGCATCGCCGTCTCTTCCTGGTCGGTCTCACGCTCTTCGGGGCGGCGTCGCTGGTGGCCGCGTTCTCCCCGACACCGGAGGTCCTGATCGGTGCGCGTGCGCTCCTCGCGGTGGGGGCGGCGTGCATGATGCCCGCCACTCTCGCGCTGATCCGGCTCGGGTTCGATGACGTGCGGGAGCGGAACATCGCGATCGCGATCTGGGGCAGCATCTCCGTGGTCGGCGCCGCGCTCGGACCCATCGTCGGGGGTGCACTGTTGGAGCGGTTCTGGTGGGGGTCGGTGTTCCTCATCAACATCCCCGTCGTGATCGCAGCCCTCATCCTCACCCCGCTCGTCGTCCCTGCAGGAACCCGGGACCGGGCGAAGAAGTGGGATGCGATCTCCTCCCTCTACGCCCTCCTCACCCTCACCGGCGCGGTCCTCGCGATCAAAGAAGCCGCCCACACCCCGCAGAACTGGGCGATCGTCGCAGGCGCCACGGTCGTCGCGGCCATCGGCGGTGTCCTGTTCACCAGACGCCAGCTCCGCTCGAACGATCCGCTGCTGGACTTCGGGGTGTTCCGCAACCGCGCGTTCAGCGCCGGGATCATCACCGCAGCGACCGCAATGTTCGCCATCGGCGGCATCCAACTGGTCACCACGCAACGCTTCCAACTCGTCGACGGGTTCACCCCACTCCAAGCAGGACTCCTCGTGGCCGCTGTCGCGATCGGGGCTCTGCCCACCGGGATTCTCGGCGGCGCGTTCCTGCACAGGCTCGGGCTGCGCATCATCATCAGCGGAGGCTTCACCCTCGCCACAATCGGCATGATCATCACCCTCATCGGAGTGCAGACCGCGTTCCCGGTATTCGTGGCCGGGCTCGCCGTCACCGGCGCCGGATTGGGGGCCACGATGTCAGTCGCATCGACCGCGATCGTGGGGAACGTCCCCCCACGCAAGGCCGGTATGGCAGCCTCGGTCGAGGAAGTGTCCTACGAGTTCGGCAGCCTCATCGCCGTCGCCGTCCTCGGCAGCCTCCTCTCCCTCTTCTACACCTCCCGCATCCACCTCCCCCAGGGCGCCCCTGCCGAAGCCGCCGACAGCATCGCCACCGCCCGCGACCTCGCCAGCGACCATCCGGGCCTGCTCGACGCCGCCGCTATCGCGTTCAACAGCGGCTACACGACCATCATGATCATCATCGCCGTCGTGATCGCCGCAGGCGTCATCACCACCGGGTGGCTGCTCCGACAGTACGGACCCGGCAGCACCGCCTCCGCCTACGAAGACAACACCCACTAAGCCTCGCGCTAAGAGGATCACGACCTATGGATTGTCACCACCGCAACCACGCCGCGGAGCATCAATGACACACACGCCCTCACGAAACGAACGCTTCTTCCGACTCGCCTTCCGCACCACCGCGCTCATCGAAGGCATCAGCTGGCTCGGCATGCTCACCGCCCTCGCTATCAAATACCCCCTCCACGGCAGCCCCCTACCCGTCACCATCTGGGGGGTGGGTGCACGGAATCGCATGGATCGCCTTCGTCCTCGCCTGCGTCGCCGCCGCCATCCGCTTCCGCTGGACCTGGTGGGCACTCCCCACCGGCATCATCGCCTCGATGCTCCCGTTCCTCACCGTCCCCTTCGACCTCTGGATGGAAAGAACCGGGCGACTCTCGACAGCGAACCGACCTGCCAACCACGTACAAACAACGGCTCCTCACCCCCTCACCAAGGAAGAGGCATCAAAAGACGTTTCTACGAAATGATATCAACCGCATTCAATAGAGTCTTAAGAAAGGACTCCCTGCGCTGATAGCGGCTGTTGCCATGTCACCCGCACATAGGAACAACGCGCGAGAACTGTGAGAGCAAGCGAATACCGCGATCCACATGAAGGGTCGTCTACGAGACCAGACAACCCCGGCACGAGGTTAATCAATCGCGGCGCACGGCTTCTGACGGCGATCGAAATCTCCCGCAGCGCAATGACCAGGCGAGTGATTCCTGCGGAGATAAAGATCCTGCACATTCTTGAGGGCGCAGCTGAAATCTCGACGGCACAGGGCCGGTACCTTCTCATGCCTGGCATGGCCTTGGCTCTAGGAGCTGGTGAATGGTGCCAGATGCGTCCGAGGCAATACGTCCGACTCTGGGCGGTGTACAGCGATGAACGCTTCTTGCGTGAACAGATGGCATGGTTCCTTCCCGACAAGACGCGGCTCCGCGCTGGCGTGCATCCTCACGACTGGGACGGGAGCCCACTCGTTCTGCATCCTGGTGTGTCTACCCTGCGCCGTGTCGAACCGATCTGGCGGCAGCTGAGCGTACTCGGCAACGGCACGAAGTCACCGGAGGTGGTGGCAGTACGTACCGTAGAACTGTTCGCCGGTTGGGTAGGCCTTGTGACTCCCGCGTTCCTCGCGCCGGATGCGGCCGCCAACTCAGATGGTACTGAGTTGAGCCAGGCAGGCGGGCTACTCATGTCGATCTCCTTGGCCGGACACGTGGGACGTGCAGTGCAGCTTCTGCGTGACCGCATGGCTGAGTCGTGGACGACTACGGCCCTCGCGCGTTCCGTCGCCGTCTCCCGTACTCACTTAACCCGCCTGTTCGTTGCCTGTACCGGCTTTCCACCGATGCGTTACCTCACGGAGATACGGCTGACAGAGTTCACCCGGCTCATTGATGAGACTGACTGGACTGTGGCACGTGCTGCGGGCGCAGTCGGCTGGCGCGATCCCCGGGTCGCCTCACGCTGGTTCTCCCGCCGCTACGGCATCACGCCATCGCAGTACCGCGCCAGCGGGCGTCCCGAAGGACGCCAAGCAAACCCTCCGCACTCACCGGCAGGCTGACTCGTCAACCCCCTCGACTCGCCGTATGTCGCGTACTTCTCGTCGTGTGAACCCTGAGCACTTGAAGGACTTCGACTCTACGCCGCACCGCAGGTAAACCGGATGAGACACGTCGGGTTCATCGTGGAGCCTGGCGGTCGCCACGCTCTGTTCCGTCCGTCTCGTTCCTGATCTCCCCGGCGCACCTAATGGTCGCAGGGGTCACCGGCTTGTGCCGTTGGCCTTGCCGGGAGGAGGTCACAGGTGGCGACGGACGAGGAGGCACGGGCTACGCGCGACGCGAAGCTCGAACAGCTCCATGAGCGGTTGACGGCTGCGGTCGACCTGCTTGTGTCGGGTGAGGATTGGAAGCGTGCGCTGGAGTTCGCTGCTCGGTTCCGGGCGCGCTCGTTCCGCAACACGCTGCTGATCCTCGCCCAGCATCTCGATGCTTACGAGCAGGGTCGTGTCGCGTCGCCGGAGCCGTCCTATGTCGCGGGCTATAAGCAGTGGCAGTCGCTGGGTCGGCAGGTGGAGCGGGGTCAGGCGGGGTATGTGATCTTCGCGCCGGTGACGGGTCGGTTCGCGTCGAGTAATCCGGCTGATTCTGAGTCGTGGCGGCGGCTGGGCCGGTTCGAGAAGCCGAAGCCCGGCGAGGTGGTGCGTTCCCGGATGGTCGGCGCGAAGCCCGCCTACGTCTGGGATGTGTCGCAGACCAGCGGTGATCCCGTGCCCGAGCGCCCTGCCCCGACGCTCCTGGAAGGCGAGGCGCCCGACGGGCTGTGGGCAGGGCTTGCCTCCTTGGTGGAGGCCGAAGGGTTCACGGTGACGCGCGTCGCGGATGAGCGGGAGATTCGTGGCGCGAACGGTGTCACGGACTACACGAACCGCACGGTGGCGGTGCGGTCGAACATGGACGACGCCGCGCAGGTGAAGACACTCGCGCACGAACTCGCACATGTGAAGCTCCACGGCCCCGACAACCCGGATGCGACCGGGCATCGCGGGATCGGTGAAGTCGAGGCGGAGTCGGTGGCGCTGATGATCGGTGCCGCGCACGGCATGGACACCACCGCCTACACGATCCCGTATATCTCCGGGTGGGCGGGTACGGTCAAGGACAAGGACCCGGCCGAGGTCGTGCAGGCCACCGGTGAACGCGTCCGCAAGACCGCCGGGGCGATCCTCGATGCCCTCGACACCGTCCAGGTCGGCACGGGCGACCCACCCGGCCTGACCCGTGAGTCCGCCACCCCGTCGCGAGGGGCCGGGGCGGAGCGAACAGTTCCGGCACTGGTCGAGCCAGCGCGTTCCTCGCGTGCGGCGGATGCCGTGGTGAGGGGGCTGTGATGAGCGTCGCCAGCGTCCTTGCCTCCCTCAGCGGGCTCCCGCTTCCGCAAGCCGCCGCGCGGCTCGCGGCGGCGGGGGTGCCGGTGTTCCCGTGCGTGCCGGGCGAGAAGCGTCCGCTCACCCGGCATGGGTTCCATGAGGCGAGCGTTGACCTGGCGCAGGTTGTGGCGTGGTGGCATCGCTGGCCGTCCGCGAACATCGGCGTCCCCACCGGCACCGCGTCTGGGGTCGATGTCGTGGATGTGGACCGCAAGCCGGACGGGAACGGGTTCGACGCCTTCGGTCGTGCCCGCCGGGCGGGGCTCGTGGAGGGGTGGGTGGCGGTGGTGCGCACGCCGTCCGGTGGTGCGCATTTCTACTACCCGGCCGACCCCGGCCGGTCGCAGCCGTCGTGGCAGGCGGCCGCGGCACGTGTCGACTTCCGTGGCACCGGCGGGTACGTCATCGTCCCTCCCTCCGCCGTCATGACCGTCCACGGCCCGGCCGGGTACTCGCTCACCGCGCACGGTAACCGGGAGCCGCGCCCGGTGGATGCGGCGGCGCTGCGGGACTTCCTCGATCCGCGTCCCGAGCCCGTCGTGCATCGGGCGCGGGGCCCTGTTCGTTCGGAGGACGCGAAGCGGCTGGCCGACTGGGTGGGCATGCGCGCGGAGGGCGAACGCAACCGTGGCCTGTTCTGGGCCTCCTGCCGCCTCGCGGAGGCGGGGTTGTCTCTGCCGGAGATGGTCGATGCGCTCGCCCCGGCGGGTGAGCGGGTCGGGTTGCCGCCGCGGGAGGTCGTCACGACGATCCGCTCCGCCTACCGCGCCACCCACGTCCAACCCGCACCATCCAGCGTGGTACGGGACGATGATCTGCGGCGCGTGCCGCGTCTTGCAGGGCAGGTGCTCTCATGAACCCGCAGGCGCCGGCACCTGTGCGGTCGCGGGGTGGCCGGGTGGCGGTGGCGACGGCGGTCGCCGGGACGGTGTTCATCGCTGCAGGTGCGTTCTGGCTCTCCTTCACCGCTCTGGCGGACCTTGCCCGCCGCTCCGGGATCGATGCGGGGCAGGCGTGGGCGTGGCCGCTGATCGTGGACGGGATCATCGTCGTCGCAACCGTTGCCGTCGTCGCGCTCGCTCGGCAGCGGTCGGCTTGGTATCCGTGGGTGCTGCTCGCTGCGGGTGCGCTGGTGTCGGTGACGGCGAACGCGATCCATGCCGTCGTCGCCGCCGATGCCGATGTGCCCGGGGTGCTGGCGGCGTCGGTGGCGGCGGTGCCGCCGCTGGTGCTGCTTGCGATCACGCACCTCACCGTCATCCTCACCCGACCGGCCTCCGAGGCCGCCAAGCCACATCTCGCCGACGAGGACGAGCCGACGCCGGAGAGCGGTCTGTCCGAGCTGCAGGCCGTTATTCCCACACCGGGGTCGGAGCAGACGCCCGCGCGGGAGGTGGCGGGGCGGTTGCGAGATGAGGAGGGCTGGTCGAACAAAGCGATCGCCCGGCACCTCGGCGTGCACCCCTCCACCGTGGGCCGCTGGTTCGCACGCCCCGAACTCACCACCCGTGACGAACAGGAGACGCCATGAACGACGACCAGCACACGTACGTCGAGCCCACCGCTACGGCGCTGCACGAGCGAGACCATGACCGTGCTGAGGAGACGCCGCGTGAAAGCGAGGCGTCGGCGCTGGCCCGGCACCGCGACCCGTCACTGGCCAAAGACTCGACGGCGAAGGACGCGGCGACGAGAGCGCGTGCTGGTGTGGAGTGGGTGCGTCCGACTGATCTGATGGCGTCGCGTTCGGCGCGGATAGTGGGGCGGGGTATCGATTTTCAGGCCGAGCTCGCCCGCCGCGCCCGCCGGGTACCTGGTCAGGCGTATCGGGCGACCCGTGACGGGGCACGGTCGGGTGCGCGGTTCGTGAGCGAGCGGGCACGGAAGCTGCCGCCGGTGACCGCGTTCGGTCGTGGTGGCGGGGAGCGGTTCTCATGGGTGTCGCGCTCCGGGATCGGGCTCGGGTAACCGCCATGCACGCCCCCAGCCAACGTCTGAGCGCGCCTGCTGGGGAGCGTGTGCGCACCTGCCTGTCAGGAGGTGCTCCCATGCAGACTGCATCAGACCGTGACAGGCGGAATCGTTTCGAGGACTCCGAGGCGCTGCGCGCCCTGCTGAATCGGCTCCATCAGGCGGGGCGTGGGGCGTGGCAGCGTGACCCGGAGGCGGCGGCGCTGATGGAGCACGCCGCGAACAAGTACGCCGCTCTCGCCCGCAAGCACGGCCTCGACCCGTGGGAGGCGGCTTCGGCGGCGTTCGAGGCGATGCGGGGAACTGCGACGCGGCGGGCGGATGACCCGTGGGCGGTGGTGACGCGGGCGGTGCAGGTGACCTGCACCGCCGAGGAACGCGGCAACGGACTGCTGTGCTCCGTGCATCAGGCCCGTCGCCCGAAGTATTCGGTGTTCCACGACGCCGAACGATTCAGCGACCGCGAGAACCCCCTGCCCGACTACCACCCCGCGTTCTGCTTCGACCCCTTCACCGACCCCGACGAGGACCCGGACGATGAGCGTCCGGTGCGGGAGCGGGCGATGAACGTCACCGCCGCCGTCGAGGACACGATCGCGTTCCTCTCGTGGGTCGGCTGGGAACCCTCGACAGCCCGGGCTGCGGTCGAGTACATCACCACCAGGTTGGCGGGGTCGCCGTCGCGGGCGTCGGCGTTCGAGGTGCTGCGCCGTGACCGGCAGGCCCGCGCCCTCCTGGACCTGCCGGGTGCGTCGTGGACGGCGCTGCTGCGGATCGTGCTCGGCACCCCCGACCCGACCCTCGCGCATACGAACGCTGGGCGCGGGTTGCTCGTGCGGCTCCTGATCGGCCAACCCCTGCGCGCACTCCTCACCGACGACGACCTCGTGATCACTGCCGGGCTCGCCGCCCCGCGCCTGGCAGGGGGCGAGGAGTCATGAGCACGGTGCCGGCGGGCCACATCGAGCTGGAGCGCGCGGTCGACTCCATCATCGTCGGCCGCCGGCACCGGCAAGACCACGGCGACCTTGCCCCGTTGGTGGAGTCGATCCGCCGCAACGGGCTCTTGCAGCCCATCACGATCACCCTCGACGGGCACCTGATCTGCGGCGCGCGGCGCCTCGCGGCGCTGAAACTCCTGGGCATCAAGACCGTCAACGTCTGGGTACGGTCCGGGATCTCCGACCGGCTCGGGCAACTCCTCGCCGAACAAGACGAGAACGTCCTGCACAAGCCGCTCACCCAGCTCGAAGCCGCAGCCCTCTACCGCGAACTCAAGACCCTGCTCGCCGAAGACGCCGCCCGCCGCCAGGAGGCCACCCGGTTCCAGACGACCGCAGACGACGCAGAAGACGGTGGTGCCAATTTGGCACCACCGCAGTTCGAGCAAGGCAAGGCTCGCGCTCAGGCTGCGCGGATGGTGACTGGCCGCGCGTCCTATACGACGTTGGAGCGCATCGGCCGGTTGGAGGACCTGGCCGCGGACGAGTCGCAGCCGGAACCGGTACGGGCGCGTGCGGCAGAGGAGGTCGAGCGGATCAAGGCAGGTGGGAGCGTCTATCCCTCGCACCTGCGCGTGAATGCCGAGCTGTCGCTGGCGGAGCTCAACCAGCTCGCCGCGGATCCCGCCCAGTCCGTCGAGGTGCGCGAACGAGCACGGGTCGAGGCGGATGCGGTGCGTGCGGCGGAGCAGGAGGCGAGGGCGGCGGAGTTGGAGCAGCTGGCAAAGGCCGCGCTCGCCCGCGTCAAAGCAGCCAAGGCCTCCGGGGAGAAGAAGCCAGCGCGGCCCGCGCTGACGGCGGTGAACACCGGGGAGCCGGTGCCGTTCCCGCTGACCGCGTTCCTGGCCACCTGGGACGACATGGCCGAATGGTGGACCCACTACGACCCCGCCGACGTCGGCCCAGCCCTCACCGCTGAACAGTGGGCACGGTTCGAGGAGACCATCGCCGGGACCATCGCGTTCACCGACGCCGCACGCGCGGCACGGCAAGACAGGGCCGAGCACATCGCCTGAACCGCGGGGCGGGTGCGGTGGTGCGCACCTTCCTGGCAACCACGCATCCGTTGTTGCCGTCCGGGAAGGACCCGTGCTCATGGACCCCGCCACGTCTGATGACCGTCGCCGTCGTCGCCTGCTGATCGCCGCCACCGCTGGCGGCCTCGCTCTGCTCTTGCTCGTCGGAGTCGGCATCTACGGCCTCGTCCGCGGCCCCGCCGCCCCGTCGGCCTCGACGCCGAACGAACGACCTTCCACCGCCGCGCCCGTGACACCGGCCCCGACCTCGGTCGCAGAGCTGGAGCCGCTGGACCAGCACCTTGGGCCGGAAGCGTTCGCCCAAGCGGTCGCTGAGGCGCTGTTCACCTGGGACACCACGACCGGGCACATGCCATCGGACTATGCGCAGGTGCTCGCGGATGCCGCGCACGGCAGCGAGGCCGACGCCTTCGTCGGTGACGTCCGCGCCTACATCCCGACGAACGATGCGTGGGCGCAGCTGCGCACCTACGCGACTCGGCAGTGGCTGACCCTCGACGAGGTGTTCGTCCCGGAGGCGTGGGAGACCGCCGTCGAGCAGGCAGCCCCCGGTCAGATACCTGATGGTGCGGTCGCGTACACCATCTCGGGGACACGGCACCGGGAAGGCATCTGGGGCACCGACCCCGTCGAGGCATCCCGCCCGGTCTCCTTCACTGTGTTCCTCGTCTGCACCCCGCCCAATCCCGGTCGCGGCACCGGGTCGGGGTTGTGTGAGGTGCTGCGGCTCTCACAGCTCGACAACCCTCTCCGCTGAGCCGAGGCCGTGATGAAGAAGCTCGCGCTCCTCGCCCTCACCTTGCTGCTCCTGGGGCCGTCCACGATCCTGCTGGGCGTCGCCACGCTCGGCGGAACACCTGCGACCGCCGCCGTCTGCACGCCCGGCTCGTTGGCGGTCGGCCCGATCCCGGACTCGCTGACCGCGACGACCCGCAACGGGGAGACGGTCACGCTGAACCGGCAACAGCTCACCCACGCCGCGACGATCATCACGGTCGGCGGGCAGACAGCCGGCGTCGGACGTGAAGGGGTGCTGATCGCGCTGATGGCTGCGCTGACCGAGTCGACCCTGCGGATGCTCGCCAACACGAGCGCCTATCCCGAGTCGGCGGAGTACCCCAACGACGGCGAGGGTTCGGATCACGACTCGCTCGGGCTGTTTCAGATGCGCCCGGTCAGCGGGTGGGGCACAGTCGCGGAGCTCATGGACCCCAGCTACCAGGCGAGAGCCTTCTACGGTGGCCCCACGGGCCCGAACTACCCATCGCCGCGGGGCCTGCTCGACATCGCCGGCTGGCAGCAGCTCGACCCCGGCGAAGCAGCCCAAGCCGTCGAGGTCAGCGCCTACCCGGACCGGTATCAGAACTACCAGCCGGTCGCCGAAGCGATCCTCACCGCCCTGACCCGTCCCGTGTCCTCCGGCAACGATGGCGGGGACGAGACGCCCGTCGTGCCCGAGACGACGCGCATCGTGTTCCCGCTGCCGGAGGGGACCTGGGCGCGGACGAGCCCGTTCGGATGGCGTAACGACCCGATCACCGGCGAACGCCGCTTCCACGCAGGCAGCGACTTCGCCGCCCCCGACGGCACCCCCATCTACGCCGTCGCGGACGGCATCGTCGTGCGAGCCGGATACACCGACGCAGGAGGCGGGGTCATCGTCATCGAGCACACCGTCCGGGGCGAGCGGGTCGCGTCGATGTACGTGCACATGTGGGCGCACGGCATCCATGTCGCAGAAGGCGACACCGTGACCGCCGGGCAGCGCATCGGAGACGTCGGCTCCTCGGGACACTCCACCGGCCCTCACCTGCACCTGCAAATCCACCCCGGCGGCGCAGACGCCGACCCGGTGAACTCCGACGCCTGGCTCACCGACCACGGCGCCGCTGAATCCGGCGCGAGCACGGCACCAAACGCAGGTTGCGCTCCGGGGCCGAACATCGCCGCGCCAACACCGTACACAGGTACCGATCCTGACGAGCTTCGGGACGATCCGACGAGCGGCGGCCAGATCACTGCCCGCATGGAGCACCTGCTCACACAGACCCGGGCCGCGTTTCCCGACTCCGGCTGGGCCTGCTGGTCACCGCGACCCGGCACCTCGTCGGAACACCCGCTCGGCAGAGCGTGCGATGTGACCTTCGGGAACACCATCGGAACGGCCGCGACCGGCGCCGCCCTCGACACGGGGTGGGCGATGACGAACTGGCTGCAGGCCAACGCCGCCGCCCTCGGAGTCGAGTATCTCATCTGGCAAGGCAAGATCTGGTCGCTCGCTCGCGCCGACGAGGGCTGGCGGCCCTACAACGGCGGGGGCATGCACGACCCCTCGGACATCACAGGCGGGCACTACGACCACCTGCACATCACCGTCCGAGAAGGACGATGACCATGGATGTGTTCCCCGACTTCGGCGGCGTCGGCGGCGCCGCCGACCTCCGCGCCATCGTTGGCGCGCTGCTCATGTTCGTGCTCGTCACCGCCGTGCTCATGCTCATCGTCTGCGCCATCATCTGGGCGATCGCGTCATCCAGCGGCAACTATCAGGCGGCGACCAAGGCTCGCACGGGTCTGTTCGTCGCGGTCGGCGCCGCCGCTCTCGCCGGGGCCGGCGTCGCGTGGCTCAACTTCCTGCTGGACGTCGGCACCCAACTCTGACTACCTCCGCCGCCGCTGGGATCGCGGGGTGCACCTGACGGACGAGAACCCCTTCTCGTCAATAGTCAGGAGCACCCCGTGATCGACATCGACCCCAACTCATCCGGTCTTCCCGGCATCGAGCAACTGCGCATCATCGTCGGCGCCGTCATGACCGTCGGCCTCATCCTCTCCGTCCTCGCGCTCATCGTCAGCGCGATCGTGTGGGGCTTCGGCGCCAACTCCTCCAACCCGCACCTCGCGAGCAGGGGCAAGGTCGGCGTTCTCGTGAGCTGCGGGGCGGCGATCATCTGCGGTGCCGCGGTGACGCTGATCAACTTCTTCTGGGGCGTCGGGCAGGCCGTGTGATGACCACCCGACATGACTCCCGGCCGCGGGGGTGGCTGCGGTGAGCGTCTGCGATGTCCCAGTCATCTCCTCCGTCTGCGACGCCGTGGGCGAAGGCACCGCCTCCCTGATCGCCGCCCCGTTCGACTGGCTCGCCCAAGCGATGGCCGGTGCCGCCGCGTGGCTGTTCGAGGCGGTCTGGTGGGTCTTCGACACCACGACCCTCGTGGACGTCACCAGCGCCGAGTACATCGGCGTCTACAACGTCCTGTTCGGCGTCGCTGTCTTCATCATGCTCGTGTTCTTCTGCTTGCAGCTCATCACCGGGCTCATCCACCGCGACCCGACCGCCCTCAACCGTGCCGCCCTCGGTCTCGCCAAGAGCGTGCTCGGATCGTTCCTGGTCATCACGCTGACCGCGTTGCTGCTGGAAGTGACCGACCAGCTCGCGGTCGGGATCGTCCAGGCCACCGGCAACACGATGGAAGGGATGGGGACCCAGATCGGGCTCCTCGCCGCAGGCCTGGCCACCATCAACATCACCGCTCCCGGTGTCGGCGCGATCCTGACGATCTTCCTCGCCGGACTCGCTATCAGCGCGGCGGCGATCGTGTGGTTCTCGCTGCTCATCCGCAAAGCCCTGCTGCTGGTCGCCATCGTGTTCGGGCCGGTCGCCCTGGCCGGGGCGACATGGGATGCGACCAAGGGATGGTTCGCCAAATGGGCGACCTTCGTCATCGCCCTCATCTTCTCCAAGCTCGTCCTCGTCGTGATCTTCCTCGTCGCCATCGGCCAGGTCTCCGCCCCCATCGAGGCGGACCTGGCATCCATCTCCGACCCGATCGCCGGCGTCGCGCTGATGTTCATCGCGGCGTTCGCCCCGTACATCACGTACAAGTTCCTGTCCTTCGTCGGGTTCGACATGTACCACGCGATGTCGTCGGAGCAGGAGGCGAAGTCGGCGCTGAACCGGCCTGTCCCAGTGCCGTCTGCGCCGAAGGCTGACACGGCCAAGAAGGTACTCGACGGCAGCACCGACTCCGGCAGCGCACCCTCGAACGGTGGCGGAGGAGGCGGTAGTCCAACACCGCCGCCTACCTCCTCGTCGGCGGCGCCCACCAGTGCGGGAGCCGGCACAGCGGGCACAGGAGCCGCCGCTTCCTCGACAGGGGCAGGAGCGGGAGCTGGCACCGCCGCTGGTGCCGGGGCCGGGACAGCGGGCGCTGCGGGTGCTGGTGCAGCCGCCGGCCCTGTGGGTGCTGCGGTCGTCGTCGGCGGTGCGGTGGTCAAGGGCGCGGCGACCGCCGGCCCGAAGGCCGGCAATGCGGTCGGTGGAGCGGCCGACAGTCAGGCAGGCGCGGCCACGGAGCAGGCATCCCCGCCGCTGGTTCCACCATCGCAAGGCACCCCGCCGCAGCGTCCCGCACCGTCGACGCCGCCCCCGGCCGCTCCGTCCTCGGCGCCGCCGTCCGGGCCGTCCACCGGCTCGGCGGAGTCCTCGCCCGCGCCTCGGCGCCGGTCGGACCCGCCACCTCCGCCGTCGTCCAAGCCGACCGGGAAGGGGTGACCTGCGATGTCTACGAACACGCACGCGAACAGTGACTACCCGTTGGCGGCGGTGCAGTTCTCCCGGCTCACCAAGCGCGGGATCATGCTGGGCCTGTCGCTGCCGCAACTCATCGTCCTCGGCATCGCCGTGCTCACAGTCGTCTTCTCGCTCTACCTCGGCGGCGGCCTGGCCTTCGCCTGGACCGCCCCGGTATGGGCCACCGCAGCACTGCTCGCGGTGATCCCCGCGGGTGGGCGGAAGGTGATCGAGTGGGTGCCCATCGTGGCCCGCTGGATCGCCCGCACGTATCTGGGGCAGCTCATTTATCGGCGCCGCGTCATCAAGCCGAGACCTGCCGGGACGCTCGCGCTTCCGGGTGATGCGGCACCGTTGCGGGAATGGGAGGACCCCGAGACCGGGGCGGCGATGATCCAAGACCCGCACGCGCAGACGCTGACTGCGATCCTCGGCGTCTCGCATCCGGCGTTCGTGCTCCTCGATCCCGGTGAGCAGCAGCGCAGGGTCTCCGGGTGGGGGCGCGTCCTCGCCGCGGCCTGCCGTTCGGGGCGCATCGCCCGCATCCAGGTGTCGGAGCGGACGCTGCCGGACTCGGGAACGGGGTTGGCGGAGTGGTGGCGCACGCACGGCACCGACGACGGGTCCTGGGCCGCGACCACCTACGCCGAGCTGATCGAGCGCGCCGGCCCCGCCGGGGAACGCCACGCCACGACGATCAGCCTGGCGCTGGACATGAAGGCCGCGAGCCGGCAGATCAGGACTTCCGGTGGCGGGATGCGCGGTGCCGCCGCGGTGCTCCGGCAGGAGATGACCACGCTGACGACGGCGCTGCGCGCAGCGGAGCTCACCTCGACGGGGTGGCTCACGCCCGGCGAGGTCGCCGTCATCCTGCGTTCGGCGTACGACCCGGCCGCCGCTCCCGCGCTAGAACGGCATGGCGACCTCGGGCGGGATCTGGCGACGGCGGGCCCGGTAGCGGTGACCGAGACGTGGGATCGGTTGCGGTCGGACAGTGCGTTCCATGCGGTGTTGTGGATCAGTGAGTGGCCCCGCTCGCAGGTCTACCCAGGGTTCCTTGCCCCGCTCGTGCTGTCCAACGGCATCCTCCGCACCCTCGCCCTGCACTACACGCCGGTGCGCGCCGATCAGGCCGCGCGGGACCTGCGGAAGAAGAAGACCGAACTCATCAGCGACCAGGCGCAGCGGCGCAAGATCGGGCAGATCGAAGACGCCGCCACCAGCGCCGAACTGGACGACGTCCTCCAGCAAGAGGCGGACCTGACCGCCGGGCACGGCGTCCTGCGCGTCTCCGGCCTCGTGTCCGTCTCCGCGCCGACCGTCGATGAGCTCGACGCCGCGGTCGCCGCGGTCGAGCAGGCCGCGATCCAAGCCTCCTGCGAGACCCGCCGCCTCGTCGGCCAGCAAGCCCAGGCCTTCACCGCCGCTGCGCTGCCGCTGTGCCGGCCGGTCTGACCCGGCGCACCTGCCCACCAACCATCCGACGCTTCTGTGAGGAACAACGCTCATGCCTACCTTCGATAACCCCGTCGCGGACGCCACGGAGGCGTCCGCCGCGTTGCGGGGCCTGGCCCACGCAACCCGCCAGTTCACCGACCCGGCCGACACCTACCCAGTGATCGGTGACCTGCTGTCCGGAGTCCGGTCGCTGCGGCAGGTACTGGATCAGCTCGCCGCCGCCCATATCGCTCCCCGTGCCCGCGCGCACGACGACGCCGGGAACCAGGCCACCGGCGCGACCTCGGCCCTCGCGGCCGCGGACGAGCTGCACCAGGCCGGCACACTCCTGGACTCCGTGGCCTGGCGGCTCGACGCCGCCTCCCAGCACTCCGGGCGTATCGCCTGGCACCCCGCACCCGACCCCGCAGACGCGGGGGCGGGGCGTACGAGCGTGCAGGCCGGGACGCTCACGCTGACGGTGTGGCCGGACGAGCCGCTGGGCCAGCACCAGCGCTACGCCTACCTCATCGAGCACCGGGACAGCGGGCAGAGCATCCAAGGGCGGGATCTGTTTACCGGGGCCGGCGCGCCTGTCTCACCGGAGCGGGCGCTGCGTGACCTCGCCGCCTACCTGACCGCAGCAGGCGATGCGCACCAACACGCCACCGACAACGGCACGGCGTATGAGGGGCCGTTCGATGAGTGGACCGCCGACGTCGCCCGGCAGAACTCCGACGCCCTGACCGAGCTGGCCGACCGCGGCCCGCAGGGCCCTGCGCCCACCGTTGGGGAGGCGGCGGGCGTGCGGTGGATCAGCGTCGTGTTCCTCCAAGGCTCCGAGGCCTACGAGGTGCTGGACCTCATCGACCGGGAGGGCACGGACGCGGCGATCGAGCACCTGGCCGGGTTCGACTACGGCGAGGAGACCGTACAGACAGCGCTCGAGAACGGCTACGTCTACGACGAGCCCCCGACCGGTGCCCTCGACAAGGTAGCGACCCGAGACGTCTACACCCTCACCTACAACCCGTTCCTCGGCCACGTCTCGCTACTGCGCGAGCACGGCGCCCTGCCCGACCCGGCACTCCTCGGCATCGACACCCCGATTCCCGCGCCCGCGTCGACCGCGGCGTCGGCGCGCGTCGCACACCAGCCTGCACGCGCGAACACCCAGGCGGCGAACCGCGAGCGCGGCGCGGGCGACTGGTTCACTCGACGCCCCGGTGCCGCCACGGCGCAGGGCCGGGGGCTCGCGCTGTGACCGCGCAGGACGAGGGCCGCCTGCACACGGCCGTGCTCGTCGGCCCCGAAGGCGAACGACGCCGGGCCCGTAAGGACCGCCGGCAGGCTGCGACCCGAATCGAGACCACCGCCCGCAAGGCACGGAAGGCCGAGGCGAAGGCCCTGTGGGAGGCGGAGCAGGCCGAGCGGCGCGCGACGACCTACCTGCCCGCCGCTGGCGAGCCGGGGCCTGCGGCGTTGCGCACGCCGGGCCGGTTCCGTCTCCCCAAGCACCAGGACACGAGTGCGACGTTGGCTGGGCAGTACCCGTTCCTGGCCGAAGGCGGCCTCGGATCGGAGGGGATCTTCGTCGGGCAGGACCTCTACTCCGGCGGGTCGTTCGTCTACGACCCGTGGGTGCTCTACCGGCGCGGGATCATCACCGCCCCCAACGTCGTCCTGGCCGGCATCGTCGGCTCCGGCAAGTCGAGCCTGGCAAAGTCGCTCTACACGCGCTCGCTCCCGTTCGGACGACGCGTCTACGTCCCCGGCGACCCGAAGGGCGAGCACACCGCCGTCGCCGAAGCCGTCGGTGGACGCGCAATCATCCTCGGCCACGGCCTCTCCAACCGCCTCAACCCTCTCGATGAGGGCCATAGGCCATCCGCGGTGTCCGACAGCGAGTGGGCGATGCAGGTCGCCTCCCGCCGCCGCGACCTTATCGGCGCCCTCGCAGAGACCGTGCTGGACCGGGCGCTGACGCCGTTGGAGCACACCGCGATCGACCTCGCCCTCCAAGACGCGGTACGGAGCGCGGAGGTTCCGATCCTGCCGATGGTCGTCGACCGCATCCTTACCCCAACCTCGGCCGACGACGCGGATGGACGGCTCGCGGAAGACGGTCGGCTCGTCGGCCACGCCCTGCGCCGACTCGTCGCGGGCGACCTCCAAGGACTGTTCGACGGCCCGTCCACGGTCAGGTTCGACCCGTCCCTGCCAATGGTGTCCCTCGACCTGTCCCGGGTCGCGGAGAACAGCACCTTGATCTCGGTGCTGATGACGTGCTCGTCGGCGTGGATGGAGTCGGCCCTGTCCGACCCGGCAGGCGGGCAACGCTGGGTGATCTACGACGAAGCCTGGCGCCTGATGGCCTACCCGTCCCTCCTGCGGCGTATGGACGCCCAGTGGCGGCTCGCCCGGCACTTCGGAATCGCGAACATGCTGATCTTCCACAAGCTCTCCGACCTCGACAACGTCGGCGACCAGGGCTCCGCCATGCGCGCCCTCGCATCGTCGCTGCTGGCGAACGCGGAGACCAGGATCGTCTACCGGCAGGAAGCCGACCAGCTCGGCTCCACCGCAACAGCGCTCGGCCTCACGGGCACTGAGCAGAAGCTGCTTCCCGGCCTGGGGACCGGGCAGGGGCTGTGGCGCATCAAGGACCGCTCCTTCGTCGTGCAGCACCAACTCCACCCCGCCGAGTTCGCCGCCTTCGACACCACGAGCCGCATGATCGCAGAAACCGGGAAGTTCACCGTTGAGAATGACGAACCGTCGGCCTCGCTGACGGTTCCCGCCGCGGGCGGTGCGGCGTGATGGCCCGGCCCCGCTATAAGCGCACGATCATGCCCGCGTCTGTTCACCGTGACGAGGTCGAGGCTGTGCCGGTCGTTCTCCCGCTCGTGGTCATCACGATCACCGACGACGGACGCATGACGGTCACCGTCGACGGCGTGCCGTTCGAGCCGGAGCCGTTCGCGCCTCCGTGGCGACGAGAGGACTTCGCCGCCGTCCTCGACCAGCTCACCGAACAGCGCCGCTCGCCGGTGCGGGTCGAGGTGCGCGAAGCGGACGGAAGCACGTTCACCGACATCATCACTCCGACCAGACGCCGCCGCACCGAACCAAAACCCGCCCCCGCACCTGAGCCACCGGTCGCGAGTGCTCCGCCCGAACTCGTGGCGCTCCACGGCGAGGGGTTCGTGCCGGGCGAGGACGTGGCGATCGCCGTCGTCATCGCCCACGGCGATGCCGCCCCGGACGGCGCGATGCGCGGCCTGCTCACCGCCGACCAGCTCGCCGTGAGCCCGACCCGAGAGGTGATCCTGCTCGGCCGCGTCTCCGGGACGCTCACGATCGGGCACCCCGAATGACCACCCCGAGGCCGACGGGATCGCTCGGGGACGAGCTGAGCAACCTCGGCATCGGCCTCCTCATCGGCGCCGCGATCCTCGCCGCCATCCTCCGCGGCGCCGGCTCGGTCGCCGCGTGGATCACCGGGACCGGGCAACCCGCCGGCGGAGTCGAGGCCGGGTTGGGCGTGCTGCTCAACCCCGGCGACCCGGCGGCCGCGCTCGGCGCACCCGGTCTGAACGTCGTGGCGTACTGGATCACCGCCGCCGTCCTCATCCTCGCCGCCGCTGGCGCAGGGTGCTGGGGGTGGCGGTTCTTCCGCGAGCACGGCCGACAGGTCAAGAACGACCCCTACCGCATCCCCGGTATCGCCACCCGCACCGAGGTCACCAAGGCCGCCTCCGAGACCGCGCTGCTGCGCCGGGCCGGGCACCTGCGACCCTCGCTCCACAAGCCGACACCGGAGGACGTCGGCTACCGGATCGGCCAGTCGCGCGGCAAGAGCGTGTGGGCATCGGTGGAGGACAGCATCCTGCTGATCGGCCCGCCCCGGTCCGGGAAGGGCGCCCACATCGTCATCAACACCATCCTCGACGCACCCGGCGCAGTCGTCACCACCTCGACCCGGCCGGACAACCTCACCGCGACTCTCCGCGCCCGCGAGCGCATCGGCCCGGTCGCCGTGTTCGACCCACAGCACCTCGCCGAAGGCATCCCCGCAGGCCTCAGATGGTCACCCATCCGCGGGTGCGAGGACCCGCTGACCGCGATGATCCGCGCCACCGGACTCGCCGCCGGCACCGGCCTGTCCGCAGGCGGAGTCGAAGGCGGCGGGTTCTGGGAAGGCAAGACCCGCACCGCCCTCCAAGCCCTGCTCCACGCCGCTGCCCTCGACCGTCGCCCACCGGGTGAACTGTTCCGGTGGACCCTCGACCCATCCGCCGCCGCGGACGCAGTCGCGATCCTGACAGCGAACCCACGAGCGGCTGTCGGGTGGGCGGAGTCGCTACAGGCGATGATCGACTCCGACCCGAGAACCCGCGACTCCATCTGGCAAGGCGTCTCCCTCGCCCTCGCCGCCCTGGCGGACCCGCGCGTGCTCGACGCCGTGTCGCCGCGCGAAGGCGAGAACTTCGACCCCGAAGCCTTTCTCCGTGCCCGCGGAACGCTCTACCTGCTGGCGACCGGCGCCGGCGCCAACAACAGCGCGGCGTTGGTGGCGGCGTTCGTGGAAGACGTCGTGGAAGCCGCCCGCCGCATCGCCGCCGGAAGCCCCGGCGCGAGGCTCGACCCGCCCTTGCTGCTCGCCCTCGATGAGGTCGGCAACCTCGCCCCCTTACCGTCACTGCCCACGCTCATGGCCGAAGGCGGCGGCACCGGGATCACGACCATGCCCGTACTCCAAAGCCTCGCTCAGGCGCGGGAGAAATGGTCGGAGAACGCCGCCGGCGCGATCTGGGACGCCTCCATCGTCAAGATCATCCTCGGCGGCGCTTCCAACAGCCGCGACCTGCACGACCTGACCACGCTCATCGGCGAGCGCGACGAGGTGACCGACTCCACCACGGTCGGAGACCACGGCTCCCGCTCCGCGCAACGCTCCATCCGGCGCGTCCCGATCATGCCGCCCGACACGATCAGGACGTTGCCGTTCGGGACTGCGCTCGTGCTGCTGCGCTCCGCGCCGCCCATAGTCACGAGGATGCGGACCTGGCTCGACCGGCCGGATGCGAAGGAACTGCGGGCCGACCGGGCCGGCATCGAGGCGCTGCTGCAACGCCGTCCGCTGGAGGAGCCGGGCGCACCTGCCTGACACAAGGGCGGCCCCGGCTGTGGGGCCGCCCGTCGATGTCAGAAATGAGGACAGTCCGATGGCTCTCCACACGCAGGAATCCCTCTCCGGGTTTATCGCCTCCGACCCGCAGCTCACCTACACCGAGCGCGGCGACGCGCGCCTGTACGTCAAGATCGGCCAGGAACACTACCGCCGTGAGGAGGACGGGTCGTTCACGCAGACCGAGACGACCTTCCACGACCTCGTCGCGTTCAAGAAGACCGCCGAACGCGCGCACGACCGCCTCGCCAAGGGCGACAAGTTCGTCGCAGAGGGCTACGTCCGCGAGTACGACCACACCACGCCGGACGGCGAAGTCGTCAAAGCCGAGGAGTTCGTGGCGAAGAAGCTCGGCCACGACCTCGCCCGCACCCGCTACGAGGTCAAGCGGACCCGCCGCCAGCCCGCCGTCACGCGAGAAGCCGCGGGGCAGTCCGTCGATGCCGAGGCGCGCCGCGAGGCCCGCAACGCCGCACCGGCGCTCGGACTCTGACCGGCGGTGACCATGATGAACGAGAACGACAGCGACGCGCCGGACCTGGGTGACGAGCCCGACCTCGATGAGGCGCCCGAGGAGTTCGAGGGGTCGTTGCTGCCCGAGCCGCCGCACCCTATCAACTGGAACCTCCTGACGAGCGAGGAAGCCGAGGCCGAGTGGCTGGAGCTGAATAAGTGGGTCAACTGGCTCCGCACGACATATGGTCTGCCCGCATCGGTGGTGCCGCCGTTCTGGCACCGCCACCCCGAGCTCGTCTGGGAGCTCTCGGCCCTGCACCTGCACTGGCTGGCCGCCTACGACAGCGAGCAGAACGCCTCCGCGCCGCTGGGCTGGCACCGCGACTTCGCCGACGCCAGACAGCGGCTCAGGGATTGGGTCGCCGCCTGCGGCACCCGCCTCGACCGAGACCGCCCCACCCGGCAGACCGTCTGGCCCGGCGAGGACCCGGCAGAGCCCGTCGAGGACCGGATCATCGCCAACCGCGACGAGGACTTCGTGCAGTTCGTCCTCGATGACGTCGCCGCCCGCAAGCAGGCCGAGGACGAGTTCTACGCCGGCCTCGACCCTGCCACTGGGGAGTTGCGCGACTGATGGGCACCTACGTCAAGAAGACCGACCGGCGCCGCTATGAGGACCGTTCATTCTCCGTACGCGCGGTACATCGCGAGGACGCCGACTTGCACAAGCTCGCCGAGGTTCTGATCCGGCTGACCTTGCAGGAGACCGGCCGATCGCGCGCCGAGCGTCGCGCCGCCGCAATACCGGAGACCTACCGTCCGGCAATGGTCGCCGACCAGGCATCCGGGTAGAATCGAGCACAAGCAAGCCTCGCGTCGACGTGGTGTTGTGGTCCCAAACCCCGCTCCGGCGGGCAACGTTTACGTGGCCGTTCCGGCCTAGTCCTAGAGCTTTCGGGCTTCCTCTCACGATCAGCACCCCTCGGGCGTTCAGCCCGAGCGCGAGGGCCGAGATTTCGTGAGAGCAGGCCCCCATGAGTACCACGTCCGCGCGCACTCCAGACCCGGTGCGCAGTCTCATCGAACCGCCCCAGGGCACCGCACTCGCGGTGTCCTACCTGCGCGTCTCCACCAAGGAGCAAGCCGAGAAGGGCGGCACCGATGAAGGCTTCTCCATTCCCGCCCAGCGCGAGGCCAACCGCCGCAAGGCCGAACAGCTCGGCGCGGTCATCGTGAAGGAGTTCATCGACGCGGGCGAGTCCGCCCGCAAGGCCGACCGGCCCGAGCTGATGCGGATGATCCAGTACGTCAAGCGCAACCGTGTCGCGTACTGCATCGTCCACAAGGTCGACCGGCTCGCCCGCAACCGCGCCGACGACGTAACGATCCACCTCGCCTTGCAGGAGGCCGGGGTCATGCTCGTCTCCGCGACCGAGAACATTGACGAGACCCCCAGCGGGATGCTGCTGCACGGCATCATGTCCACGATCGCGGAGTTCTACTCCCGCAATCTCGCCACCGAGGTCATCAAGGGCATGACGCAGAAAGCCGCCACCGGCGGCACGGTCGGCAAGGCACCGATCGGCTACCTCAACATCCGTTCCCGCGACGAGCTCGGCCGCGAAGTTCGCACGGTGCAGCTCGACCCCGACCGGGCACCGCTGATTGAGTGGGCATACAAGGCATACGCCTCCGGGAACTGGACCGTCAGCCAGATCCACGACGAGCTGACGTCGCGAGGGCTGGTCAGTCTTCCCACCCCGAAGCGGCCCTCGAAACCGCTCGCTGTGTCCTCGGTACACCGAATGCTGACGAACCCGTACTACAAGGGCGACGTGATCTACCGCGGCGTCGCCTACAAGGGTGCGCACCAGCCGCTCGTCCCGGCCGAGGTCTGGTACCAGGTGCAGTCCGTCCTCACCGCGCACAAGAGCGCATCCGAGGCAACCCAGGTGCACGACCACTACCTGAAAGGCACCGTCTACTGCGGGGCCTGCGGGTCCCGCCTCATCGTGTCAAACGCGAAGAACCGACACGGCAACGTCTACCCCTACTTCGTCTGCTCAGGGCGGCACTCCAAGCGGACCGACTGCACGAGGCAGGCCATCCTCATCGAGGACGTCGAGCACTTGATCGAGAACTACTACCAGCGCGTGCAACTCACCCCCGCCCGACGCGAAGCTCTGGCCGGGATGCTGCACCACGAGTTCGACCGGCTGATGTCCGCCGAAGCCGACGAACTCGCCCAGCTCACCGCGAACCGCGACCGCCTGGAGCACGAGCAAGACCGGCTCATGCAGGCCCACTACGCCGACGCGATCCCGCTCGCCGTCCTCAAACGGGAACAAGACCGCATCGCCGGAGAACTCGACCAGGTGAACCGCCGCCTCGACGCCCACCACGGCGAGTACACCGACGCCCGCGCGCACCTGGACGACGCCCTGAACCTGTTGGAGAACTGCGCCGACATCTACGCCCGCTGCGACGACGCCAACCGGCGCCTGTGCAACCAGGCCTTCTTCACCAAGGTCTACATCGAGGAGGACGACGAACTGCGCGTCGAGAACAACCGGCCCTTCGAGATGCTGCTCGACCCCGAGGTCAACGCCGACGCGCTCACCTGGGCAGAGAACGCCGACAAGGCCCGAACCCCAGCCCTTGATTCCTCGGGCCAAGGTTCGAGCCTTGTGCGTTGGGTGCCCCCGGTGGGACTCGAACCCACACTGAACCGTTTTTAAGACGGCTTACTT
>JBHWSH010000250.1:0-4319 GCA_043427135.1 Marmoricola sp.
TACTCCGCAGGGGGTGTCCCTGCGGGCCGGGCGCTGCTACGTTCGTCGGACGGCGGCCCGGCCGAGGGTTGCCACTCGCAGGGGGAAGCCGCCATGGCGATCAACCCGTCCCGTCGTTCGATGGTCCGCAGCGTCGCCTGGAGCGCGCCCGCCGTCGCCCTCGGAGCATCGGCTCCGGCGCTCGCGGCCAGGACCGGTGTGCCCCTGGTCCACCTCACCAAGGCCGAGCTCGAACCTCAGGGCTCCTACGAGGTGGGTCAGGCGATCACCTACGGCTTCGTCGTGACGAACACCGGCGAGGTGCCGCTAGCCAACATCACCGTGGACGACCCCCTGCTCGGCGGACGCCTCGACATCGATCCCCCGGCCCTCGATCCTGGAGAGGTGGGGAGCACCACGGCCGAGCTCGTGCTGACCCAGGCCGACATCGACCGAGGATCGATCGTCAACCGGGCCACCGCGACCGGGACCAGCCCGCTGGGTGTTGAGGTGAGCGCAACCGACGAGGTGACGATCACGTTCAGCCCCGCCCCGGCCATCACTCTCGAGAAGCGCGCCGACGTCCTGGCGATGCCCGGGTCCGGCCAGACGATCGCCTATACGCTCATCGTCGGCAACAGCGGGAACATCCCGCTCGCAAGCATCACGCTCACGGACGCGATGCTGGGGCTCATCGACGAAGAGGCCTCGGCCATCCTCGAACCCGGCGAGACCGCGAGCTGGACCGGTACTTACCTCGTCACCGACGACGATGCCAGCGCCGGCCAGGTCTACAACACGGCGTCGGTCAGCGCCTATCCGCCCGGATCGGGTCCTGCCGTCGAAGCCCAGGCCGACCTGCTGCTCACCCGCGCCCCGTGACCGACCGGGCTCAAACGCGAGCCCTCGCTTCCATGGGGTGCCCTTGCGCCACCTCTGCGGACACGACAAAGCGCCCCCTCACCCGATGGGTGAGGGGGCGCCTCGCCGTGATACGTCCCGGACGATCAGTCCCGAACTAGGTCCCCACGGATCAGAAGCGGATCGAGTCCAGCAGGTGGTTACGAACGTCGTTCGAGATCATCCCACCGATGAGACGGATGTCGACGTTCGCCATCTCCTTGGCGGAGAACTTGACGTAGTCGTCCGCCCAGCGGTTCACGCGGTTCGTCTCGGTGACGAGGATGAGACCGTCGTACTGGGAGATGAACGAGCCACCGGTGATGGAGTCGGCCCACGGGTCGAGAGCCGTGACAGCGATCGCGGCGTCGGGGGTGGCGTCGCGGGTGTCGAGCTCGAAGTAGAAGCGACCAAGCTGGTTGGCAACCTGGGCCGGGTCGTTCGACGGGAACGTCTTCGTGGTGTTCGTGCCGACAGCCTTGGTGCCGTTCTGGCCCACACCAACAGTCTGAGAGTTGCTCAGGTTGATGTAGCGAGCGGCCCACGGGCCGAGCGCACCGCGCTCGGAGAGCAGCACGACGCCGTTCTTCTTGGCGGCCGACGGGCCCGCGGCGAGCGCGAACCCGGCGACGTAGCCGTCCGCGACGAACGCGGAGCGGTTACCGCCAGCGCGGACGACCGCGTCGCGAGCGTTGGCGACGGCACGCTCGGCGGCAGTGATGTCACCCGGGAAGGGGCGGTCCGCCAGCGCGGCGACGAGACGCTCCTGGGCCGCGACGAGACGACGCTGCGCATCCCGGAGACGACCCTCAGCAGCGGTCAGAGCAGCCTGCAGCTGAGCGAGCTTGACGTTCTCACGACCAAGCTGCTCGAGGATCGGGCCGTTCGCGGCGACCGCGGCGGCGGCGCGCTGCTTGGCGGCGACGCGCTCGGAGAGCTCCTCGGCGCGAGCCTGCAGGTCGGCGTACTGGCTGTCCGCGTTCTGCGTAGCGAGGCGGATGGCCTCCTCGAGCGAGGTGCCTTCGGAGACGCCCGGGGTCTTCGCGATGGCGTAGTTGATCGCCGCGACGAGGTTCGGGTACTTGGCCTTGTACTCGGCGAGGGTCGACTTGATGTCGAGGGTGGTCTCACCCTGCGGGTCGAGCGCACCGAGCGTCACGGCGAAGGTGTACAGCGCGGAGGCCGCGCGGTCGTACTCACCCTTCTCGTCGGACCAGTCGTCCTGGGCCTCCTTGATGTACTCATCCCACGAGTCGTAGCCGTCCGGGATGTTCGGAACGTTGACGAGCTTGCCGGCGAGGTCGGTGATGACCTGCTGCTGGGCAGCAACGGCGGCAGCAGCGGCGTCGCGGTCGCGGCGGGCCTGGGCGAAGGCGGTCGACGCGGCCTGGTACTCGTCCAGGGCCTCCTGGTAGGTGCGCTCGGCGAGGACGAGCTCGCGGAGCTCCTGCTTCGCGGTGTTCAGCGCGCCAGCGCGGGCGTTGCCGTAGGCCGCGGTCGTGTCGGCGGCGATGTTGTAGGCCGTCTCGAAGCGGTCGTCACCGGCAACCCGGTCGATGTTGTGGTAGCCGACGATGGGCTCGAGCGCACGAGCGACGTTCGGGCCGACGGCGCGGTCGCCACCAAGGATGACGACCTTGAGCTGACCACCGTTTGCGGCCTTGAGGCGCTCGACCTCGGCCTTGACCAGCGCGTGCAGCACGTTCTGGTTGTAGGTGGCCTCGTTGTTGAGGAGCACCGGCGCGTCGAGGACGTCAGCCAGCGGGACGGTCGAGAGAGCGTCCGGGAAGAGGTGACCACCGGCGATGATGACGGTGTCGATGGGGTGGGTCTTGGAGAGCGCCTTCGAGACCTCGATGGAGGTCTGCACGCGGTCGCGGCCGGCGACGCGCTCGACGGTGCCGAACTGGCTGGGGGACGTGCCGCTCACTGCCGGACGAGCGCCGTCCGGGTCCTGGGCCGCCTGGGCGTTGCCGGCGGCGAACGTCGTCGACGCGGTGGCGATGGCCACGGCGAACGCGACCTTGCTGATCTTCTTGGACATGCTGGGACCTTTCACGGTGCGTGCATGAAGAGGGTTTCCCCTTCATGTGGCGGAGGGGTCGTGCGCAACCCCCCATGTGGGCGCTAGCACGCCCGACTTCCACCCTCTCCCCTGAACGACAACTTGGAAAGTCCTCGAAATTTTCTACAGGTTTGGTCAAGACTTGTCCATGAAATGGTGGACATAAGGTCCCGGAGCGGCCCTCGTCCTGGCTAGGCTCAGGCCATGTACAGGGGAGTTCACCACCACGAAGGGGTCCTGCGTGTCGGCGTCATCGATGATCACCCGGTCGTCGGCCTCGGGATCGTCGCAGCCCTCGAGCGGCTCAGCAACCGGATCGAGCAGGTCGGCTCGGCGACCTCCTGGCGCACCTTTCAGGATGAGGTGCTCAGCCAGGACCTGCTCCCTGATCTAGTCCTCGTCGATGGCCATCTCAACGACGGCACCCGGACCCCAGAGGTCATCGCCGGCCTGACCGCTCGCAACATCCGCGCCGTCCTCTTCACCTCCGACGCGCGGCCTGTCCTCGTCCGGGAGGCGATCGAGGCGGGTGCCTGCGGCCTGATCCTCAAGACCGCCCTCCCAGAGGACATCCTGCGCACGATCGACTCTCTGCGGGTCAGCCCCTTCGCCGTGTGCTCCTCGGAGGCGGGCAGAGCCGTCTCAAGCAGCCGCGAGGCACCCCGGCTGGGAGCCCGAGAGCTCGAGACCATGCGTTTGCTCAGCACCGGGAAGTCGCGCTCAGGTGTCGCCCGCCACATCGTTGCCGACGACGGACGCAGCCTGACCGTCAGCACGATCAACACCTACGTCAACCGGGTGGTCGCGAAGTACCGCGCTGCAGGCGTCCCGTGCGCCTCGACCGTGGAGGTCCTCGGAGCACTTCGCAAGGAGGGTTACCTCGTCGAGGAACCGCACTGACGCACCATGCCGAAGGGGGACCCGCCGGATCGCTCCGGCAGGTCCCCCTTCGGGGTGGCTGGGTCAGCCCGCGACGACGTCGAGGGCGACGGTCGCCTGAACCTCCGGGTGCAGGCGGACGAGCGCCTGCGCCGGACCGACGGCCTTGATCGGCGTCGGGATCTCGATCGTGCGACGGTCGAGCTCGGGACCGCCACCAGCCTTGACGGCCTCCGCGATCTCCTTGCTCGTCACAGCGCCGAAGAGGCGACCGGAGTCACCGGCGTGCGCGGTGACCGTGACGGTCTGCGCCTCGAGGTTGCCCTTGATCGACTGGGCCTCCTCGAGGGACTTCACGGCGCGGGCGGCGCGACCGGCAGCCAGCGCGTCGACCTGCTTCTGGGCGCCCTTCGTCCACGCGGTGGCCAGGCCACGGCGGAAGAGGAAGTTGCGGGCGTAACCCGGCTTGACGTCGACGATGTCGCCGGCGGTGCCG
>JBHWSH010000251.1:0-17172 GCA_043427135.1 Marmoricola sp.
TTTGTGAGTCGGCGCCAGTTCGTGCCGAAGTAGCGCCGACTCGCGCAGGAGAGCGGTGAGTCGGCGCCAGTTCGTGCCGAAGTAGCGCCGGCTCGCGCAGGAGATCCGGGGATGGAGGAGAGTCAGCGGCCTACGAGCCCGGTCTCGTAGGCGGTGATCACCATCTGCACCCGGTCGCGCAGCCCGAGCTTGTGCAGGATCCGGCCGACGTGGGTCTTCACCGTCGCCTCGGCCAGGTGCAGTTCGGCGGCGATCTCGATGTTGGTCAGCCCGCGGCCGACGGCGACGAGGACCTCGCGCTCACGTTCGGTCAGCGGGGCCAATCGGTCCTCAGCCGCACCGCCCGAGTCCTCCGAGGGCAGGTGCTCGACGAAGCGCTCCAGCATCCTGCGGGTGGTGCTCGGCGCGACCACGGCGTCGCCGGCATGCACCGCGCGGATCGCGGCCAGCAACTCGGTGGGGCCGGCGTCCTTGAGCAGGAAGCCGGCGGCTCCGGCTCGCAGTGCGGCCCAGGCGTACTCGTCGAGGTCGAACGTGGTCAGCACCAGCACCTTCGGCCGCTCGCCGCTCTCGGTGAGGCGCCGCGTCGCCGCGACGCCGTCCATGCGCGGCATCCGGATGTCCATCAGCACCACGTCGACCCCGAGGTCACGGATCGCCGCGATCCCGGCCGCTCCGTCCCCCGCTTCGCCGACTACGCGCATGTCGGGCTGGGCGTCGAGGACCATCCGGAATCCTGCCCGGACCAGCTCCTGGTCGTCGACGAGGAACAGCCGGATCGGCGCGGTCTCTTCGGTCACGGATTCCCTCCTGCCATCGGCGCGCCGGTCCCCTCGACCGGGAACGACGCGACCACCTCGAAGCCGCCACCGCTGCGGGGTCCGGCGTACACGGTCCCGCCGAGGACGGTGACGCGCTCGGTCATCCCGAGGATGCCGTTGCCGTGGCCGTCGTGCTCACCCGGACCGCGGCCGTCGTCGCTGACCCGCACCATGAGCACCGCCGGGCTGCGCAGCACGTCGACCTCCGCTGTCGCTCCGGGGCCGGCGTGCTTGAGGACGTTGGTGAGTGACTCCTGCACGACGCGGTACGCCGCGAGGTCCACCTCGTGCGGAAGCTCGTCCACGGCGCCGCGCACCGCCAGCCGCACCGGGACTCCGGTGCCGGTGACTCCGGCGACCAGCTCCTCGAGATGGGCCAACCCCAGCTGGGGTGCGTACTCCGCTCCTTCGCCATCGCGCAGGACGCCGACCAGCCGGCGGGTGTCGGAGAGCGCGGACCGGGCCGTCGCCGCGACCGTCTCCAGCGTCTGCGCGGCCAGCCGAAGCGGCTCGACGTCGGTGTCGCCTCTGTCCAGCGCCGCCCGCGCCGCGTAGGCCCCGCCGTCTGCCTGCACCACCACGACCGACAGCGAGTGCGCCACGATGTCGTGCATCTCCCGGGCGATCGCCGCCCGCTCGCGCTGGGCGCTGATCGCCTCGCGCTGCTCTTGGTCACGAGCCAGCGCCTCGTTCTGCTCACGCAGCCGCGAGAGCACCAGCCGGCGGCGGCGTACGACGTCGCCGAGCACCCACGCGACGACCACGGCCATGCCCATCGTGGCGGCGGTCGCGAGCACGTCGACCCGCAGCACGTCAAGCGAGAGGACCGCGCCGGCGTACCAGTCCACGGTCGCGATCGCCGCCCCGATCAGGCCGACGGCGAGGACGGCGTGGGACTGCCAGCGCCGCTCGGCGTACGCCGCGACCGTGTAGACGACGACCAGCGCGGTGACGTTGCTGAGCATCGGATAGTCGGTGGCTGCCACCTGCAACAGGTGCGCGACCGCGACCGCGACGGCGACGGCCACCGGCGCGACCCGGCGGAACGCCAGTGGCCAGGTTTGCGCCACCACCAGCCACCACGGGGCGAATGCGTCGCTGTACCAGACGGCGCCCGTCAGCAGGAGCGCCAGAGTCCCGTCGACGAGGACCGGGCGCGCATCCATCCGCGCAAGCGCTCCTCGGGCATCCACCCGACCGACCCTATGGCCGCGGGCGGTGCGAGCGCGTCCGACTCCGGGATGGCTCGGCTCCGCCTGCGGGATGACGGTCCCGACCGGTGGTCGTCAGAGCGGCGGGTCGGATCCCGGGCGCTGACCGGCCTGGCGCATCTCCCGCCAACTGAGCACGCCCTGCGCGAGGTAGGCAACACCCGCGAGCACGAGCAGCACCCCCGCGATCTGGCGAAGACCACTGGCGCCGGCGACGAGAAAGACGCCAAACGCGGTCAGCGCGAGACCGAACGGCACAGCGATGCGCGGGTCGAGCACGCCGCCGCGCGGGGCAGGCCCCCTCCTGAACCGCATGCTCCGTCTCCTTCGTTCCGACTGAATCCACCGTAGCCAAGCCCGCTCGCCGGGACTGCCGGCCGCACGCCCGGCCACGCGCCGTACCCTCGATGGTTGCAGGCTGCAACTGAAAGGCGACCCGGTGACCACGACCTCCCCCCGCACCGACGTGGCGGTCGACGCGCTGCCCACGCGCGGCCGAGCGTGGGTGTCGATCGCGGCGCTCTGCCTCGGCGGGCTGGCGGCTTCGTTGTCGCAGACGCTGATCATCCCGATCCAGGGCGAGCTGCCCGAGTTGCTCGGCACCAGCGCCGCAAACGCCAGCTGGGTCGTGACCGCAACCCTGCTCGCGGGGGCGGTCGCGATGCCGATCGCCGGCAGTCTCGGCGATCTCTTCGGCAAGCAGCGCGTGCTCCTGGCCAGCGCGTTGATCCTGCTGACCGGCTCGGTGACAGTCGCGGCCTCCGACTCGCTCGTGCCCGTGCTCCTCGGCCGCGGCCTGCAGGGTCTGGCGATGGGGTTCATCCCCGTCGGCATCAGCTTGATCCGCGAGATCACTCCACCCGACATGGCCGCGACCGGCATCGCTGCGATGAGCGCGACGCTCGGCGTCGGCGGCGGCGTCGGGATGCCGCTGTCGGCGTACATCGTGGAGTACTGGGACTGGCACACGGTGTTCTGGCTGACCGCTGCGCTGGCAGCGCTGGTGGTCGTCACGACGTACGCCGCGGTGCCCCACATCCACGACGCGCACGGCGGGCGCTTCGACGTGCCCGGCGCGATCGGGCTCGCGGCCGGACTCACGCTCCTCCTGGTCGCGATCACCAAGGGCAACGACTGGGGCTGGGGCACCGCCCGCCCCTGGTCTCTCGGCACCGCCGGCCTGCTGGTGCTGGTCGGCTGGGGCTGGTTGCAGCTGCGCACCCGTCTCCCGCTGGTCGATCTGCGGACCACGGCACGCCGCCCGGTGCTCCTGGCGAACATCGCCGCGATCGCGATCGGCTTCGGCATGATGGCGCAGGCGATCGTCGTACCCCAGTTGATGGTGCTGCCGATCGCGACCGGCCACGGCTTCGGCCAGACCATCCTGGAGGCGGGCCTCTGGATGGCGCCCGGCGGGCTCGGGATGCTGCTGTTCACCCCCGTCTCGGCGATGCTGCTGCGACGGATCGGCGCCCGCTCGACGCTGATCATCGGCGCGTTCGTCGTCGGGGTGGGCTACCTGTTCGCGTTCGCGCTCGGCACCGCGCCGCTGTCGCTGATGTTCGCCTCGCTGATCGGCTCAGCAGGCATCGGCATCGGCTACGCCGCGATGCCGACGCTGATCATGCAGCACGTGCCCGAGCGCGAAGCCGGCGCAGCGGTGGGCCTCAACGGCCTGATGCGCTCGATCGGCACGACCAGCGCCTCGGCGGTGATGGTGGTGATCCTGACCGCCTCGACCATGTCGTACGCCGGCACGACGATCCCGACCGAGGCTGCCTTCAAGCTGTGCTTCCTCGTCGGAGCGGGAGCGGCCTTCGTCGGCGCGGCCATCGGCTGCGCGATCCCCCGCGGTCGCCGGCGCATTTGAGCCGCTCGGCGGTTGAGGAGGGCGAGGAACGAGCCCGTCTCGAAACCTCGCATGGGCGAAGTAGCGGCCCCGAAACCGCGTGATCGAGGGCGATTCCTTCGCCCGGGTGCGGGTCCCGACCCCTCGAACCGCCGAGGAGCGTCAGGCGATAGCGCGGGACAGCGGGACGAAGTCGATCTTCTCGCGCACGCCGCAGTCCGGGCAGCACCAGTCGGCCGGGATCTCGGCCCACGGCGTACCCGCGGCGAAGCCCTCGTGCTCGTCGCCCGCGGCCACGTCGTAGACGTATTCGCAGTTGGGGCAGCGCGCGGCAAGTACGTCGTCGACCGCGCCCGGCGCCGCCTCCACGCGACCGTCGGCGGAGCCCGACGAGGCCGGCGGGTACGCCGCCAGCACCTTCGCGCGCTTGCGCGGCGCGATGTTGGCGCGGCTCATGTCGCCGTCGAAGTGCGCGAGCACCCGCGGGTCCATCACGCGGCGCCAGATCGGGGGCACGGCGGCGAGGAGGATCATCCCGGCGTACCCCGTCGGCAGCACCGGTGACTCCTCGTAGTCGCGCAGCGCCTGGTAGCGGCGGGTGGGGTTCGCGTGGTGGTCGCTGTGCCGCTGCAGGTGATAGAGCAGCACGTTGGTTGCGATGTTGTTGGAGTTCCAGGAGTGCGAGGGGCGCACCCGCTCGTAGCGCTCGCGGTCGCCGACGCCGACCTTCTCGCGCAGCATCCCGTAGTGCTCCATGTAGTTGACGACCTCGAGCAGCGACAGGCCGACGATGGCCTGCACGACGAGGTAGGGCAGGATCCCGACGCCCAACCAGGCGATGAGCACTCCCCAGAGCACCGCCGACATCAGCCAGGCATTGAGGACGTCGTTGCCGAGGCGGAAGGGGTGGGTCTTCTTGCGGGCGTAGCGCCGCTTCTCCAGCCGCCAGGCGCTCTTCAGCGACCCGAGGACGGTGCGCGGCCAGAACGCGTAGAAGCTCTCGCCGACCCGGCTGCTCGCCGGGTCCTCGGGTGTCGCGACGCGGACGTGGTGGCCGCGGTTGTGCTCGATGTAGAAGTGGCCGTAGAAGCTCTGCGCCAGCGCGATCTTGGACAGCCAGCGCTCGTGGCTCTCCTTCTTGTGGCCGAGCTCGTGGGCGGTGTTGATGCCGATGCCGCCGATGCAGCCGATCGAGATCGCCAGTCCGAGCTTGTCGAGCACCGTGAGGTCGGCCGAGGTGAGGTACCAGAACGCGGTCACGAAGCCGGCGTACTGGATCGGCAGGTAGAGGTAGGTGACCCAGCGGTAGTAGCGGTCGTTCTCCAGCGCCTCGATCACGTCGTCGGGCGGGTTGGAGCGGTCGAGCCCGGCGACGAGGTCGATCGCCGGCACGATGACCAGGACGACGATCGGCCCGATCCACAGCCACACCGACCAGCCGGTCAGGGCGTGCAGGCCCATGGCCAAGAAGGCCAGCGACGGCACGACGAGACCCATCAGCCACAGGTAGCGCTTCTTGTCCTTCCACCGCGTCGTGGAGTCCGCGACCACGGTGCCGCTGGCGGCCAGGCGATCCGGGACGGCGGACGGGGTGAGCTCGTTAGTCGACACGGGGGCCTCCTGGACGCGCATGTTGACAGCGGGCGACGATGTGACGAGATACTTTACAAGTCTCGCGACTTTGTCAAGAGCCCCGTTGTCAGGACGTCGGAGACAACTCCGGCGCCACCGGTGCGATCGGGCGTACGTCGCCCGCGGCCGAGACCCAGCCGATCCCCGGCTCGAACGTGCGCAGCGGCCGCGCCGGCGACCCGCCGACCACGGCGTTGTCGGGCACGTCTCCCCGCACCACGGCGCCCGCGGCGACCACGACGTTTCGGCCCAGCGTCGTGCCGGGCAGAACGATCGCTCCGTGGCCCAGCCAGCACCCCGACCCGATCCGGACCGGCTGATGCGCACCGAGCTGCTGACCGATGGGCACGTCGGGGTCCTGATAGCCGTGCCCGGAGTCGCTGACGAAGACGTCCTGCCCGAACCACACGTCGTCTCCGACCTCGATGGAGGCGTGCGCCACCAGGCTGCTCCGCGCCCCGA
The DNA here is from genome assembly GCA_043427135.1 of Marmoricola sp. Classification (GTDB taxonomy): domain Bacteria; phylum Actinomycetota; class Actinomycetes; order Propionibacteriales; family Nocardioidaceae; genus Marmoricola_A. Next base: position 5,976 of record JBHWSH010000251.1, read on the forward strand.
TCACGCACCGGTCGCCGATCACCAGTCCGCGCACAGGGAGGTGCGCGTCGTACGGCGAGTAGCCGACCGAGAGCGTGACCTGGCGCCCGATCAGCGTGCGGCTGCCGATGTGGATGGAGCGCTCGTTCATCAGCGTGGCGGTGGGGAACCCGATCGCGGTGTCGGTGCCGAGCGCCCCGAACCGCTCGGCGGCAGCGGTGCCGGGCACGATCTCTCCGCGGCGCTCGACCCAGCGCCAGGTGGTGAGGATGCCGCGGTTCAGGAGTCGTTTCGCCGGGTTCACGGGTCGAAGGGTACGCAGGCATCTTCCGCATGCCGCGGGGTACGACCACACCATGGCCGGACAGGGGTGCGCGACGAGTGAGTCGTCGTTGCACGTCCGCGACATGGACGGCATCGAGTTCGAGCGCAAGGAATGGGTCGTCCAGCGGATCGGCTGGGTTGTGATCAGTCTGCTGATCGTCGCTGCCGCCCTGGGGGTGTTCGGTCACGGCCCCTTGACGCATCGCACCGGCGAGGCCGCCGACGGCACGCTCTCGGTCGACTACGACGGAGTCATCCGCAACACCGGCGTCGCCGTCGCCACCTTCCGGACGGGTGACGCCGCCATCGACGACGAGGCAGTCACTCTCCGCCTCGGCCGCGACCTGGTCACCGGCTGGCGGATCGAGGACATCAACCCCAAGCCCAGCACCGAGAGCTCCGACGCCGACTGGCTGATCTGGGAGTTCGACCTCCTCGGCGACAGCGCACCGGTGGTGGAGGTGCACTACCGCGGGGACGGGCTCGGCAGGCACTCCGGCGAGGTGCGCGTTGGAGATGGCGCACCCGTTCGTGTCTCCCAGTGGATCCAGCCGTGACGGCAGCCGATCCGGCCTCGAGCCGAGCCAGGAAGGTCTGAACCATGGATGTCGTGCTGCGCGCCGTCATCGTCTATCTGGCGCTGCTGGTGCTGTTCCGGGTGATGGGCAAGCGCACGCTCAGCCAAGTGACGACGTTCGACTTCGTCCTCATCCTGGTGGTCGGTGAGGCCACCGGGCAGGTCCTGGTCGGCGACGACTTCTCCGTGGCCGCGGCGGCCACGGTCATCGTCACGCTGGTCTCGCTCGACCGGATCGCCGACTACCTCGGCTTCCGGTTCCCCAAGCTCGACCAGCTCCTCGAGAGCTCCTCCATCCTGCTCGTCGACGACGGCGAAATCCTGCAGGAGCGTCTCCGCAAGTCACACGTCAGCGTCGAGGAGATCCTCACCGAGGGCCGGCGCCTCCACGGTCTGGAGAGTCTCGACCAGATCAAGTTCGCCGTCCTGGAGAAGGACGGCGCCATCACGATCGTCCCCCAGTCCTCGAGGAGCACCCCGTGACCGCACATGCACTGACCTTCATCGGCACCGCCACGACGATCCTTCGCCTCGGAGCATTCACCCTGCTGACCGACCCGAACTTCCTCCACCGAGCTCAGCGCGCCTACCTCGGGAAGGGGCTGTGGTCCAAGCGGCTCACCGACCCCGCGATGACGATCGACGAGCTGCCGCCCCTCGACGCGGTCCTGCTCTCCCACCTGCACGGCGACCACTTCGACCGGGTCGCCCGCAACGGCCTCGACCGGTCGGTGCCGGTCATCAGCACGCCGGCCGCGGCGCGGACCCTGCACAAGTGGGGCTTCGTGTCCGAAGGCCTGCGGACCTGGGAGTCCAGCACCCTCACCTCCGGCGAGGAGACGCTGACCATCGAGGCGCTGCCGGGCATCCACGGCCGCGGCATCATGCGACCACTGCTCCCGCCTGTCATGGGCTCTCTGCTCACCCACCGGGTCGCCGGCCGCCCGACGATACGGCTCTACGTCACTGGCGACACTCTCCTGGGCGACCACATCGATGAGATCGCCCGTCGCCACCCCGAGATCGACATCGCGATCGCGCACCTCGGCGGCACTCGTGTCCTAATGCACACCGTCACCATGGACGCCGACATGGGCGTGGAGCTCCTGCGTCGCGTCCAGCCCGAGCGAGCGATCCCGATCCACAACGACGACTACGGCGTCTTCCGCTCCCCGTTGTCGGCCTTCCTCGAGGCCGCGACGCGCGCCGGCTTCGGCTCCACCGTGCATGCGGTCGACCGCGGCCAGACCGTGGACCTCGCCTCCCTCCTCCTCTGACCGAGCCGCCCCTCGTGCACGGCCGAGCCGCCCCTCGTGCTGGGCCGAACCGCCCCTTGTGCAGCGAAAGTGAGCACCTCTACTCATGCGCAGCCCGTCGCGCGCCCGGCACGCTGGAGGCATGGACACGACGTACGCCCCGCACCCGCTTCGGCTCAACCGCCGGGTGGTCACTGCTGTCGCCGCCCTCGTCCCGATGCTCGCATACGCCGCGTGCGTCTGGGCCGCGCTCTTCGCCGTCCACAACCTCAAGACCCGCAAAGGCGCTGACCCGACCGGACTCGCTTTCGGTGAGTTCTTCGTCTGGCTCGTTGCCGCCGGCCTGGCGGTGCCGGTCCTGATCGTGCTCGCGGCGCTGCTGCTGACGAAGGCCACCAGAACCGACCCCGCACGAGTCGTCACGGTGCTCGGTGCGGTCGTCGCGCTGGTCGGCTCGGCCCTCGCGCGCGTGGCCTGGGGGATGGTCCACGACTCCGAGTTCGTCCGCCCGATCTCGACGTCGTGGGCAGAGCCCTACGTCTTGGGCGGGCTCGTCGCTGCATGGCTGCCGGTGGCTCTCGGCTCGGTGCTGCTGCTGGCGCGTCGGTGGGCGACCACTGCTCGGCCACACGTCGACTAGCCTCCGCAGGATGGCAGAGCAGGACCCCATGCGCCCGCCCACCGACGACCAACGCACCGACGCCGTACGCATCCTCGACAGGGCGTACGCCGAGGGCCAGCTCGACAGTGACGAGCACCAGGCGCGACTGACGCGGGTGATGGAGGCCCAGGACGCGCGATACATCTCGTGGCAGTTGATGGACCTGCAGCAACCTCCCCCGCCACCGCCGAAACCGCCGACCGCGGCCGAGCGCACCCGAGCCGCGCTGGTCAGGGCCCGCACTGCCGGCGGACGCACCGGGCGCCGGTTCGCGATCTGGGTGCGCAGCGGTCCCTGGTGGGAGCGTGCCGCGATGGGGGTGCTGGCCGTTGTCGTCGTGGGCGGCTTCGCCTTGGCCGTCGTCGCCCAGGAGGAGGAGTCGCTTGAGCCGGGCATGGTCGCACTGACCGCCGAGACCAACTCAGCCACGAGGATCGAGGCGTTCCGGGAGGCCTACGAGGACGAGTTCGGCACGACCGTCGCCGGGAGGATCCAGATGGACCCGGAGAACGTCAGCGTCGAAGTTCCGGTCGACGGGTCCCCGACACGCGCCAAGGTCTTGCATCTGCAGAACGGTGCGTTCAACGACTACGGCAGCTACGCCACCGGCGCGAGACCGAGGGTCGACCTGGCCGACATCGACCTCGCCGCTGCGCAACGCAACCTCGACCTCGCCTTCACGAGCCTGGGAGTCGAAGGGCCGGACGAGATCACCATCCTCATCGCCGGCAACCTCGACGGAGAGCCGACGATCGTCTACGTGGCCCGCAACGAGTTCGAGGAGGAGGGCCGGCTGACCACCGATCTGGCCGGCAACGTGCTCGATCGCAGACCGTTCGAGCCGCCCCCCGGATAGCCTGCGGCGATGGCTTCGTGGAAACGCGCACGCGCCGCCGACCGCGACGCGGCCGTCGAGCTGATCAACGCGGCGTACGCCGACGAGCAGATCACCCTCGCCGAACGCGAGGACAAGGTGAGCCGTGCCCTGGCCGCCCGCACGCTCGGCGACGTACAGCAGACGACCGCCGACCTGCAGGGACCGACCGGCTCAGGTCCCGCCTCGGCCACCGGCACCGAAAACGCCGCGGTGGCAGTTCGCCCGAAGCCGAAACCGAAACCGGGCCGCCGCGCGGGACTCGCGATAGCGGCGCTGGCGATCGCCGCGGCCGGCACGGTCGCCGTGTTCGGGCACGGCGACGATGACACCGCGGTGGAGAGCCCGTCGTTCAAAGTGGTGGTGGGCGCCGACCTGGTCGAGGACCTGGTCGCCGACTACGAAGGGCAGTTCGGCACGACTCGCACCTACGGTCTCATCGTCATGCCGCAATGGGTGCGCGCCCACGTTCCCACGGACGACGGCCACGGCCGGTACACCGAATGGACTTTGGAAGCGGACGGCAACCTGGTGCAGTCCAAAGGTCCGGTCGGCGCCAAGGACGCCAGACCCTTCGACCTCGCCGCCCTCGACGCCGCAGCCCTCGCGGAGTCGATCCGCAAGGCCCGCGACAGCCTCGACGTCGAAGGCAACGTCGAGGCATCGGTGGAGATCACGCACCGCCCCTACGACGACGAGCCGTCGGTGACGGTGACGATGCGCAACGAGTTCGGCGAGTCCGGCTACCTCGTCACCGACCTCGCGGGCCGGGTGTCGGGGACCTACCCCTACGACCCGGCCTGACCTTCAGACCAGCTCCTCGGCGACCAGCCCCTCGGGCGGCTGCGTCCGCAGCCGTCCCTCGATCCAACGCTCGAGCCACCCCAGATCCGGGCAGACCGGGTCGGGGCACGGCAGATCGACGCAGATGTGGTGCACCAGCGTGTGAGCCACAGCGGTCGAGGTGACCCCTGCGGTCTGCGCCCAGATGCCGAGGAGGCGTCCCGCTGCGCCCGGCGTGACGCCGTACCGCAGGATCAGCACGCCCTTCGCCTGCTCGACGAGAGCCGCTTCGGAGGACAGCTCTCTCACCGGCGCATCTTGTCGGCACGCTTGATGGACATGGGTTCCTCCCGAGACGAGCTTGCTCTGGCGATTTACCCAGGCGCCGCCTCGTCCATGCCGAGCCGCCTCCCGACGGTCAAGCAGCCCGCCTCGCGCCTGTTATCCGACGTCAGCGCTCGAACTGACCGCAGAATCAGCGCGTACGTCGGAAAGCGGGCGGCGGGTCGAGATCGTCAGCGCCCCGGCACCAGCGCCGCGACCCGGTGATGGAACAGCGCGGCGCGTGCGGCGTTGGCGCCAGGCGCACCGTGTACGCCCCCGCCGGGGTGGGCCGAGGCGGAGGCGAGGTAGAGCCCGCGGATGCCGGTCTCGGGGCGACCGAGTTGGCCGGGCACCGGCCGGAAGACCAGTTGCTGGTGGATCCCAGCTGTGCCGCCATTGAGGGCCCCACCGACGAGGTTGGCGTCGCGCTCCTCCATCTGGTGCGGGCCCAGCACGCGCCGGTCGATGATCCGGGACTGCAGCTCGGGGGCGTACTTCTCCACCCGCCGCTGCATCCGGTCGGCGAACCGCTCGCAGTCGTCACGGTCCCAGGTGCCCTTGAGTCGCTGCCCGCCCGAGACCTCGTCGTCGCCGCCGTCGTGCTTCATGTCGTGCGGGATGTGGGTGTAGGCCCACAGCGACTCGGTCCCGGCCGGTGACCGGGTGGGGTCGCTGGTCGTCATCTGCCCCATGAGCAGGAACGGGTCGGTCGGCACATGTCCCGTCGCCACTTGCGACAGCGCGAGGTTCATCTGGGCGACGGAGTCAGCGATGTGCACGGTGCCCGGGCCGACGTCGGGGGTGTCCTTCCACGGCACGGGGCCGTCGAGGATCCAGTCGACCTTGATCGTGCCGGGGTCGAACTCGAAGCGCGTCATCCCCCGCCGGATCTTGGCGGGCACAGCCGCAGGGTCGAGCAGGCGCTCGTAGAGCGCGGGCGCGGACACGTCGGCGAGCACTGCCCGGCGTACGCCGAAACGCTCGTCCGCGGTCCGCACCGCGACCGCGCGCTTTCCCTCGACGTCGACGCCGACGACCTCGCTGAGCAGGCGGATGTCCCCACCGCGCGACTCGAAGCGTCGCGCCATCGCCTTGGCCAGCTCACCAGCTCCACCTTGGGGGACGGGGTAGCCGTCCTGTTGGCCGACCATCGTCAGGACGAGGCCGAGCATCGTCGACCCGGCAGCGTCGAGGGGGATGTCGGCGTGCGCCGCATTGCCGGCGAGCAAGAGCCGGGCGCCTTCCCCGCCGAAGCGGTGCCGCCCGAACGCCGACACGGGAGAGAGCAGGTCGCGGATGAAGTCGAGGCCGCCGACCGAGCGCAACCGGGTGAGTACGCCGACACCGGCCTTGACCGGCGGGAACGCCCCCAGCAGCGCCTGGATCAGCTGGTCGCCGATCCGCTCCCACTCGGCGTACAAATCGAGCCAGGCCTGCCCGTCGCCCGGGTGGTGCGCGTCGAGGTTCGCCGCGGTGTCCTCGGGGCGACGGTGCAGCATCGCCCAGCCCCCGCCCTCGAGCGGATGGCCCAGCACGCCCGGTGCGTGCACCCAGGTGAGTCCGTGTTCCTCCAGTCGCATCGCCCGGATGGTCGGCGATGCCGCGGCCATCGGGTAGAACGCCGAGAACGTGTCGGAGACGAAGTCCGGGTGCAGGTCGCGATCGCTGCGGACTGCACCGCCGACCTCGGGCTGCGCCTCCAAGACGAGCACCGACCAGCCGGCATCGACCAGCTGGTTGGCGGCGACCAGACCGTTGGGGCCGGCGCCGACGACGACCGCGTCGTACTCGTGCATGTGCTCTCCTCAGATCGAGACCGGCTGGCCGCCGGTGACGGCGATGACCTCGCCGGTGATGTAGGTGGCGTCGTCGGAGGCGAGGAAGACGTACGCCGGTGCGAGCTCGGCCGGCTGCCCGACGCGGCCGGTGAGGCTCTGCTCGCCGAACCCCTCGACCATGTCCTCGTCCATCGTCGCGGGGATCAGCGGCGTCCAGATCGGTCCGGGCGCGACCGAGTTGACCCGCACGCCCTGCTCGATCACCGACGAGGCGAGCCCGCGGGTGAAGTTGACGATCGCGGCCTTGGTCATCGCATAGTCGAGCAGATGCGCGGACGGCGACGACGACTGCACCGACGAGGTGTTGATGATGCTGGCGCCGGGCTTCAGGTGCGGCAGCGCCATCTTGGACAGCCAGAACATCGCGTAGAGGTTGGTCTTCATCACGCGGTCGAACTGCTCGGTGGTGATGTCGGCCAGTCCGCCGGGCTGCGACATCTGGTACGCCGCGTTGTTGACCAGGAGGTCGAGGCGGCCGAACTCGCTCATCGTGCGATCGATGACCTCGCGGCAGGCGTCCTCGGTGGTCAGGTCGAGCGGCAGCTTGAGCACGCGCCGGCCGGCGTCCTCGACCCACTCGGCGGTGGTCTGCGCGTCCTCTTCCTCCGCGGGAAGATAGGCGAGTACGACGTCGGCGCCCTCGCGGGCGAAGGCGATCGCAACCGCCCGACCGATGCCGGAGTCGCCGCCGGTGACGATCGCGACCCGGTCGGTCAGGCGGCCTCTGCCCTGGTAGCTCTGCTCGCCGTGGTCGGGCTCGTCGCCCATGTTCTCGGTGACCGAGCCGGGCTCGCCGGGCGGCGGCAGCTGCACGCCTTCGGTGTCGGGCTGCTCGTGGGCGGTGCGGGGGTCCTGCAGCCGGTCGTCGGGCTCGTCGGACATCAGGAACTCCTCGTGCGCGGGGATCGGCGGCGTACGAGGTGTGCCTACCCGCCTGGGGCCTCGTTTGCACCCGCCGACGCTCCGGCGGTCGCCGCTACGCGCTCAGCGCCTTGCGACGTACGGCGGCGACATCGTGCTCCAGTCGGTCGAGCGCCGACTTGAGGTCGTCGGCGGGAGCGATCGCCTGGAGCACCAGCGAACGCACGACCGTGGAGACGGGCAGGCCGCGATGTTCGGCGTACGCCGCCAACTGGTCGAACTCATCCTCGCGGAATCGCACCTGAAGGTTCTTCGCACGCGGGTGCCCGCGGGTCACCTTCACGTGAGCAGGGAGCGGAGATTCGGGGTCGCTGGTGGCCTCGGCCTCCTCGGCCGCCTTCGCCTCAGCGTCGAGCAGGTCGTCAATTTTCTTGCTCATCAGCTTCCGCCTCCTCCGTTGCGTTGTAGATGCGGCGGTCCTTGAGGTTGGCCGGCCACCCGTTGACCCCGTACTCGATCGCACCGCGCCTCAGCACGATGACCGTGATGATGTCCTCGGCGATTGCCGAGTAGCCCACGATCCGAACACTCTCGCCGCTTCTGCTGTTGTAGTCGGGGTCGATGACGACCCTGTCGGGGTCTCCGAGCGCCTCGTCGGCCATCTCGATCGTGATGCCGTGCTGACGCTGCATGTAGTCGCCACGCTTCGACCAGTCGACGCGCTCGAACACCTGGCCATCGTAATGCAGATCATTACGAATGAGTAGCGGCCCGACTCTGCTCGACTTGCCGCCGACAGACCACCGCGTGAGGTCAGCGCAGGGGGTCGAACGGGACGAGCTGCTCCGGGCTACGGCCATCGACGATCGCGTCGGCGAGAAGCTGGCCGGTGATGGGGCCGAGGGTGATGCCCCACATGCCGTGGCCGCCGGCGGCGTACACCCCGGGTGCGGAGGTCTGCCCGATGATCGGCAGGCCGTCGCGGGTGACGGGCCGCGAGCCGACCCATTCGTCCTGGCGGTCGTCGAGGTCGGCGCCACGCAGTAGCGGGCGCGCCGCCTCGACGATCGCCTTGATCCGTCGGGAGTCGAGCGGGGCCTCCGGTGCGCGGAACTCCATCATCCCGGCGACGCGCAGCCGCTCACCGAGAGGAGTGCACGCGACCCGCTGCGCAGGGAAGTACACCGGCCCGGCCGGCATGTGCTCGACGGGCACGCTGAAGCTGTAGCCGCGGCCGGCCTGCACCACGAGCCGTACGCCGAACGGCCGGGCCAGGCGACCGAGCCAGGCTCCCGTGGCCAGCACCACGCGGTCGTAGGTCTCGACGCGCCCGTCGGACAGGACGACCTCGACCCGCCCGCCGGCCTGGCGCACGTCGGCGACTCCGGTGCCCTCGTGGATCGCGCCGCCTCGGGACCGGACGGACTCGGCCAGCGCGGCGACGTACTCGCTCGGGTTGACGAACCGCTGGTCGTGCAGCCGGATCGCGGCGCCGATCGCCGGCGACAGCACAGGCTCGACCTCGCGCGCCTCGTCGCCGGTGAGGACGTCGTACTCCAGGCTCTGCCCTGCGGCTGCGATGTGGCCGATCTCCTCCAGCAGCGTGGTGCGCTCGGCCTCGGTGCGGTAGGCGGCCATGAACGACTTCGCCTCGTGCGTCGGCGCGGTCACACCGCCGTCCGTCAGCGTGTCAAAGGACCGCAGCGACAGCTCGTTGAGGGGGATCAGCGCCTGCATCGCGCGCTGCCACCGCTTCATGGTGCTGTGCCGGGCGAAGCCGGTCATGAAGCGCAATAGATCACGGTCAGCCGTGGGAGGCACGTAGACCGGCGACGAAGGACTCAGCAGCGCGCGGATGCCGTAGCGCAGGACGGCCGGCTCGGGCAGGGGCGTGGCGATGCCGGGGGTGAGCCACCCGGCGTTGCCCCACGAGGCGCCGGCGGCGACGCGGTCGCGCTCGAGGACGGTCACCTCGACCCCGCGCTCCTGCAGGAACCACGCGGCGGACAGGCCGACCATGCCTGCACCGACGACGGCGACGTGTTGCGGGGCGTGAGCGTTCATCGCGAGTCCTGTCGTTCGGCTTTCCGACCAGTCTCGGTCTGATCCACGCCGAACGCACTGGAGCAATGCCACACTCAGGGGACCACTCGGTGTGCCTGAGCCACAGCCCAGGAGGTGCCATGGTCACCGCGCGAAGCCTCGCGGAGGTCCTGACCCCGGCGGTCGTCACCGTGCTGCACGCCGGCGCCGATCGACCGGTCGCCGACCTGGAGATCGTCGAGCCCGGGTTGCCGACCCCGGCCGAGCCGACCGACCTGACGCTGGCCGTCGGGACAGCCGACAGCGAGCAGCTCCTCGCGCTGGTGCCGGCGGTCGCGCACACCGCCGGTCTCGTCGTACGCCGCGAGCTCGCGTCCACCGCCGTCGTCGCCACCAGCCGCGAGGCGGGGCTGACCCTGCTCGGCCTCGCGCCCGGCACCGGCTGGTCGGCGGTGGTGTCGCTGTTGCGCAGCGGCGTCGAGCACGGCGGCAGCGAGTCCGCGGACGACTACGGCGGGCTCTTCGTGCTCGCCGATCGGCTCAGTGCAGTGCTCGGCGCGCCGGTGACGATCGAGGATCCGCAGTCGCGCGTCCTGGCGTACTCCACCGGCCAGCACGACGTCGACGCCGCACGACTGTCCAGCATTGTGGGCCGTCGCGTGCCGGCCGAGGTGCGTGAGCACTTCCGATCGCTCGGCGTCTTTCGGCGCCTGGTGCGCTCCGACGAGCCGGTGTTCGTGCGGGCTGGACCGGAGGGCATCAAGCCGCGGTACGTCGTGCCGGTGCGGGCGGGCGGGGAGTGGCTCGGATCGGTGTGGGCTGTCGTCGACGGCCCGGTCGACGACGCGCGTGCCGCGGAAATGCTGACCGTGACCCGCACGCTCGCCTTGCACCTGCTGCGGCTGCGCGGCCAGACCGAGCTCGATCACGTGCTGCACGCCGAGCAGGTCCGCTCCCTGCTGCGCGAGGCGGCGCCGTCCCGGCCCGCCTTCCTGCCCGACGGCCCATGGCGCGCAGTCGCGCTGCACGGACCGGGCGAACGCAGCAACGACGCCGCCCGACGCGCCCTGTGGACGGCACTGGCACGCAGACATGGCTGGCGCAGGCCGCTGCTGACCGACCTGGCCGACGTCACCTACGCGATCGTGACCGACGTGGAGGACGACTCGCCGGGGACCTGGCCCTGGCTGCGGTCGATGATCGAGGCCGAGACCGCACGCGACCCGTCCCTGTGGGCGACTGCAGGTGCGCCGGTCGCCTCCGTGGGAGGCCTGCCGACCTCCGCAGCGCAGGCCGCCGAGCAGCTCGCCTTGGGCCGTGAAGCCTTGCCCGGTCCGGCCACAACGGCCGAGGAGTGCTGGGCGGTGGTCACCCTCGCGCGCGCCGCGCGGTCGGTGGACGGCCAGCGACCCGGACCGGTCGCCGCCCTGCGCGATCACGACGAGCGACACCGCACGGCGTACGTCGAGACGCTGGCTGCCGTCCTCGACCACTGGGGGCACCAGAAGGCGGCTGCTCGCCAGCTCGGCGTGCACCCAAACAGCATCCGCCTGCGGATGGCGAGGGTCCGCGAGCTCCTCGGCGCCGACCTCGAGGACCCGCGCGTGCGGCTCGCCCTGCAGGTCCAGCTGCTCTGACCGCCCGCCCGGCTGCATGTAACGCGGGGTTATCGCAGAT
>JBHWSH010000252.1:0-2750 GCA_043427135.1 Marmoricola sp.
CAAGATGATCCGGGATCGAGTGGGGTCGGCCAGTGCACGACCCAGGCGGTTCATCACGTCGAGACGCGAAGCAATAGTCAGCATGGACTGAACTATACAACGCGCACTGAACACTCGGTCACAGGCGTCAGCCCAGATCGCATGCCCGTAAGGGGAGCCCTCACCGGACACCACCGCTACTTATCGAGAGGAACGACGGCACGCCTGGCGGGCTGTCCCGTAAGACCCGTCCGGTGAACTGTCCGGTGAAGGGAGGCTATATGACACGCTGGGGAGCATGTCCCCCTTGAAGGTCGGCTATGCCCGAGTCTCCACCGACGAGCAGGACCTGACCGCGCAGCGTGACGGGCTCGCGGCGTTCGGCGTCGATCCCAAGCGCATCTACGTCGATCACGGGCTCACGGGTCGCAACGCCGACCGTGAGGGCCTGCGGCAGGCGCTGGCAGCGTGTCGGGACGGCGATACGTTCGTGGTCACCAAGCTCGATCGGCTGGCGCGTTCAGTCCGTGGTGCCCACCAGATCGCCGACGACCTCGCGGCGCGGGAAGTGAAGCTGAGCATCGCCGGATCGGTGTACGACCCGACCGACCCGATGGGGAAACTGTTGTTCAACGTGCTGGCGATGGTCGCCGAGTTCGAAGCCGACCTCATCCGTGCCCGCACCCGCGAGGGGATGAAGGTCGCCAAGGCCAAGGGCCGGCTGCGCGGGAAGTCACCGAAACTCACCCCCCGGCAAGAAGCTCACCTCGTCCAGCTACATGCCGCCGACGAGCACACCGTGGGCGAGCTGGCCGAGCTATTCAGCGTGGGCCGCTCCACGGTCTACCGCGCCCTTCAGCACGCCGAGCGCGGGCGCGAGAACGTCGTGCAGTAGGTGCGTGATGGACGCTCGAGCGCGGTGGCGAATCCTCAGGCTCCACGTCGAGGACCAGGTGCCCCTCGCGCGCTTAGCTCGCGAGACCGATGTTGGGCTGCGGACCCTGGCGCGCTGGCACGCCCGCTACCGCGCCGACGGCTACGCCGGACTGGAGACAGCCTCACGAGCGCACGCCGGGACCCGCCGCCTCCAGCCCGACCTCGTCCACCTGATCGAGGGCCTGGCACTGAGCAAGCCGCGGCCGGCCATCGCCACCATCCACCGCAAAGTCACCGGCATCTGCGCCGCCCGGAAGTGGCCGGTCCCCTCCTACTCGGTGGTGTGGGACATCGTGCGGACCCTGGATCCCGGCATGGTCACCCTCGCCCTGGAGGGCGCAGCGTCCTACCGCGACAAGCACGAGCTGGTGCTCCGCCGGCAAGCAGAGCTGCCCAACGCGATGTGGCAATCCGATCACACCATGCTCGACATCCTGGTGGTGGGCACCGACGGCAAGCCCGCACGGCCATGGCTGACAACGATCCTCGACGACTGCTCCCGAGCGGTCTGCGGCTACACAGCCTTCCTGGGCGCACCGTCAGCGATGAACACCGCCCTGGCGCTGCGCCAAGCGATCTGGCACAAGACCGACCCGGCCTGGCCGATGTGCGGCCTGCCCGACGTGCTCTACGTCGACCACGGCAGCGACTTCACCAGTGACCAGCTCGCCCACACCGCCGTCGACCTCCATATCCGACTGATCCACTCCACCGTCGCCCGACCCCAGGGACGGGGCAAGATCGAGCGGTTCTTCGGCACCATCAACACCGAGCTACTCGCCACCCTGCCCGGACACATCACCGAAGGGCACCCCTGGCCGACATCGAAACTGTCCCTGGCCGACCTCGATAGAGCCCTGGAGGCGTTCGTGGCCACCTACAACGACCGCACGCACAGCGAGCTCGGAACCTCCCCGCGCAGCGCGTGGATCGCCGATGGCTGGCTGCCCCGAATGCCCGAGACCCTGGAAGACCTCGACAGACTGCTGTTGACCGTCGCCAAGACCCGCGTCGTGCGCCGCGATGGCATCCGCTTCCAGGGCCTGCGCTACGTCTCGCCAACTCTGGCCGGCTACGTCGGACGCTCGGTCGTGATCCGCTACGACCCCCGCGACATCACCGAAATCCGCGTCTTCGATCACGACGAATTCGTCTGCAAGGCCGTCAACCAAGAACACCACGACCAGAAGGTCAGCCTCAAGGAGATCCAGGCCGCGCGCAACGCCCGCCGCCGGGCGCTGCGAGCCGGCATCAACGAACGCATCGCCCTCGTGGCCGCACCTACCGAGACACCACGGATCACCGAAGCACCGACTCCGGCGCCGAGGTCGGCGTTGAAGATCTACAAGGAGGACCTCAGGTGAGCCAGCGCTTCATCGTCACCAAGGAGCACCACCGCTTCACCGAGTTCGCCGACGCCGTGCGCCGCGGGCACACCATCGGTTTGTGCTTCGGATCAGCCGGCGTAGGAAAGACACTCTCCGCACGCCGCTACGCACACTACGAGAAGGCTCATGACCTGCTGACCTACTGGGGGCCGCGCTCCGACAACGACGCCAAGATCTACGCCGCCTTGAACCGGAGCCGCACCGTGCTCTACACCCCCAGCGTGCGCCCAAGCGGCTCGCGACCGATGAAGCGAGGAATTCCTGAGGCATGAAAGGAGCGATAACGCATGTCTCCCAACACGGCCCGATTCCCCTTGGGAAAGCTCACCAATTGGTATCGACAGTGCCGCGTAACAACGGTTTTCCTCCCCTCATAAGATGTTTACACACATAGGATATTTACACCCCGCCGACGCGGGATTTCTTCGAGCTGTGCCTTTCCAGTCA
>JBHWSH010000253.1:0-10199 GCA_043427135.1 Marmoricola sp.
CCTGGCGCTCGATGACCTGACGCAGGTCCTGGAGAAGGTCTACCTCGACCTCGCCCCGGTCGTGGTCGAGACCAGCGGCGACCAGGTGGCGGCCGCCGAGGCGCTGGTCGGCGTACTCGAGGAGCGTGCGGTGACGCCCGCGCCCGGGACCAGCCTGGGCGGGGACCCGCTCGGCGCGGTCGCGCGCGGCTCGACCGACGACGCGGATGTCGAGCGGGTCGTCCTGCGCCTGGCCGAGCTCGCGCAGGCCCACGGCACGCTGGCGCTGACCGTCGACGGGACCGCCGTCCACGACCTCGGCGCCTCCGACGTGCAGGAGCTGGGATGGACGCTCGCGGCCGGCGCGGCGTACCTCCGGGTGCTCACCGGCCCCGGCGGGCTCGACGTCGAGACGGCGGCGTCGCTGCTGGAGTTCCGCTACGCGGCCACGACCGAGCAGTTCCCGACGATCGCGAAGTTCCGTGCCGCGCGACGGCTGTGGCACCGCGTCCTGGAGATGTCCGGGGTCGTCTCCCCGCAGGGGCAGCGCCAGCACGCCGTCACCAGTCGTCCGATGATGACCAAGTACGACCCTTGGGTGAACATGCTGCGGGGCACGGTGGCGGCGTTCGCAGCAGGCGTCGGGGGCGCGACCTCGGTGACCGTGCTGCCCTTCGACCATGCGATCGGGCTGCCCGATGCGCTCGCCCGGCGCAACGCCCGCAACACGTCCTCGCTGCTGATCCACGAGTCTCACCTGGGCAAGGTCCTCGACCCCGCGGGCGGCTCCTACGCCGTGGAGCGGCTGACCGAGGACCTCGCGGCCGCGGCGTGGGCGGAGTTCACGACGATCGAGGAGGCCGGCGGTGCGCTGTCCGCCCTGCAGGACGGCTCGGTGCACGAGCGAATCGCCCGGGTCGCCGCCGAGCGGGCCGCACAGGTCGCCCGGCGCAAGCGGCCGGTGACCGGGGTCAGCGAGTTCCCCCACCTGCACGAGACCCTCCCGCAGCGCACGCCGCACCCGGAGGGGCTGCCCCCGGTCGCCCGGTACGGCGCCGCCTTCGAGGCGCTGCGCGACGAGCCGGCGGCGGCCAAGGTCTTCCTCGCCACGATGGGCCCGATCGCCGCCCACACGGCACGGGCGACCTTCGCGGCGAACCTCCTCGCCGTCGGAGGCGTGGACGTCGACACGGCCGGCGCCACGAACGGCGTCGAGGACCTGGTGTCGGCGTACTCCCAGCACGGGAGCCCCCGCGTCGTCTGCCTGGCCGGCACCGACGCGGCGTACGCCGAGTGGGGGGCTGCTGCGGTCGCGGCACTGCGGGAAGCCGGGGCGGCGTACGTCGTGCTGGCCGGGAAACCCGGAGAGCGCACCGTCTCGGAGGACCTGCTGGACGACAGCTGCGCGATGGGCGTGGACGCCTTGGCCTTCCTCGGCCGGGTGCGAGAGGAGCTGGGCAAGTGAGCGTCCCGGAGAGCTTCGCCGGCGAGACCTGGACCTCGCCCGAGGGCATCGAGATCAAGCCCGTCTACACCGGCGCGGACCTCGAAGGTCTGGACGCGCTCGACACCTATCCAGGCCTCGCGCCGTTCCTGCGCGGGCCCTACCCGACGATGTACACGACCCAGCCGTGGACCATCCGGCAGTACGCCGGGTTCTCCACCGCGGAGGAGTCCAACGCCTTCTACCGGCGCAACCTCAAGGCCGGTCAGAAGGGCCTCTCGGTCGCCTTCGACCTGGCCACCCACCGCGGCTACGACTCCGACCACCCCCGCGTGCGGGGCGACGTCGGCATGGCAGGCGTGGCGATCGACTCGATCTACGACACCCGCACGCTGTTCGACGGCATCCCGCTGGACCAGATGTCGGTCTCGATGACGATGAACGGTGCGGTGCTCCCGGTGCTGGCGCTCTACATCGTCGCCGCCGAGGAGCAGGGAGTGCCCACCGAGGAACTGCGCGGCACCGTGCAGAACGACATCCTCAAGGAGTTCATGGTCCGCAACACCTACATCTACCCGCCGGCTCCGAGCATGCGGATCATCTCCGACATCTTCAGCTACACCAGCCAGCGGATGCCGCGGTTCAACTCGATCTCCATCTCCGGCTACCACATGCAGGAGGCCGGGGCGACCGCCGACCTCGAGCTGGCCTACACCCTCGCCGACGGCGTCGAGTACATCCGGGCCGGCCTCGACGCCGGTCTCGACATCGACGCCTTCGCGCCCAGGTTGAGCTTCTTCTGGGCGATCGGCATGAACTTCTTCATGGAGGTCGCGAAGCTGCGCGCCGCCCGTGCCTTGTGGGCCCGGCTGGTCGCCGACTTCAACCCAAAGAACCCCAAGTCGCTGTCCCTTCGCACCCACAGCCAGACCTCCGGATGGTCGCTCACCGCGCAGGACGTGTTCAACAACGTGCAGCGCACCTGCATCGAGGCGATGGCCGCGACCCAGGGGCACACCCAGTCGCTGCACACCAACGCCCTCGACGAGGCGATCGCGCTGCCGACGGACTTCTCCGCGCGCATCGCCCGCAACACCCAGCTGCTGCTGCAGCAGGAGTCCGGCACCACCGGCACGATCGACCCCTGGGCGGGCTCCTACTACGTCGAGCGCCTGACCCACGACCTCGCCGAGCGCGCTTGGTCCCACATCCAGGAGGCCGAGGCCGCCGGGGGCATGGCCAAGGCGATCGAGGCGGGCATCCCCAAGATGCGTATCGAGGAGGCCGCCGCCCGCACCCAGGCGCGGATCGACTCCGGGGCCCAGAAGGTCATCGGCGTCAACACCTACCGGCTGCCGTCGGAGGACGCCCTCGACGTGCTCAAGGTCGACAACGCTGCCGTCTATGCCTCCCAGATCGCGAAGCTGGAGCGGTTGCGCGCCGAGCGCAACCCCGACGACGTACAGAGGGCTCTGGAGGCGTTGACCGCCTCGGCCGAGAAGGGCTCGTCCAGCAGCCTCGACGACAACCTGCTGACCCTCGCGGTGGACGCCGCGCGCGCCAAGGCCACGGTCGGGGAGATCTCGGCGGCGCTGGAGAAGGCCTACGGGCGGCACCAGGCCGTGATCCGTACGATCTCGGGTGTGTACAGGTCCGAGGCCGGCGAGACCGACGGCGCCGTGGCGCAGGTGCTCGCGGCCACGGCCCGCTTCGAGGAATCCGAGGGCCGGCGCCCCCGGATCCTGGTCGCCAAGATGGGCCAGGACGGCCACGATCGCGGACAGAAGGTGATCGTCACCGCCTTCGCCGACCTCGGGTTCGACGTGGACGTGGGGCCGCTGTTCTCGACGCCGGAGGAGGTCGCCCAGCAGGCGGTGGACGCCGACGTGCACATCGTCGGTGTCAGCTCGCTGGCCGCCGGTCACCTCACGCTGATGCCGGCGTTGCGCGAGGCTCTGGCGGAGCAGGGACGCGAGGACATCATGGTCGTGATCGGCGGTGTGATCCCGCCCGACGACGTCCCCACGCTCAAGGAGATGGGCGCTGCCGCGGTCTACCCGCCCGGCACCGTCATCGCCGAGTCCGCACTCGAGCTGCTGGAGAAGCTGTCGGCCCAGCTGGGGCACTGATGGACCTCACCGACCTGGTCGCCGGAGTCCGGGAGGGCCGCCGCGGCGCGGTGGCGCGAGCCATCACGCTCGTGGAGTCGTCGCGACCCGACCACCGGACCGCGGCCCGCGAGCTCATCGGCGAGCTCGCCGCCGGCCATGCCGGACGCAGCGTGCCGCGGGTGGGCATCTCGGGGGTTCCCGGCGTCGGCAAGTCGACCTTCATCGAGACCCTCGGCACCCAGCTCACCGGGCAAGGCCTGCGAGTGGGCGTCCTCGCAGTGGACCCCTCGTCGGTGCGCACCGGCGGCTCGGTGCTCGGGGACAAGACCCGCATGGCGCGACTGGCAGCCGACCCGCTGGCCTACGTCCGACCCTCGCCGTCGGCCGGCACCCTGGGCGGCGTCGCCCGCGCGACCGCCCAGGCCATGGTGGTGCTCGAAGCCGCCGGCTACGACGTGGTGCTGGTCGAGACCGTCGGCGTCGGCCAGTCCGAGATCACGGTTGCCGGGATGGTCGACACGTTCCTGTTCCTCACCCTCGCCCGCACCGGTGACCAGCTGCAGGGAATCAAGAAGGGGATCTTGGAGATCGCCGACGTCATCGCGGTCAACAAGGCCGACGACCGCGAGACCGAGTCGCGGGTCGCTGCCAAGGAGCTGGCCGGGGCGCTGCACTTCGTGCACAAGGGCTCCTCGGGTTGGGTGCCGCCGGTGCTGACCTGCTCCGGTCTCACCGGTGCGGGTGTCGACGAGGTCTGGCAGAAGGTGCTGGACCACCGCGCCTCGCTCGGCGAGCAGGGCCTGGCCGCCAAGCGCGCCGGGCAGCAGCACGAGTTCACCTGGGCGCTGGTGCGCGACGAGCTCGAGCAGCGTCTGCGCCGTTCGCCCGGCGTCACCGCTGTCCGCGACGAGATCCGTGCTGAGGTGCTGGCCGGTCGCCTGCAGGCCACCGCGGCCGCCGACCGCATCCTGGCGGCGTACGACTCCGACGAGCGGTAACGGTCCTCACCACACGGTGAGGACGACTCCGATGAGGGCGCCGCCGGCGATGCACCAGGTGCTGTCCAGGCGGGTCCGCACGAGCAGCACGAACGTCACCAGCGCCAGACCGGCCGTCACCGGGTCGACGATGGCCGTGCCGGCCAGACGGATCGTCACTCCTGCCATCAGCGCCAACGACGCGGCGTTGACGCCGTCCAGCGCAGCAGCCAGCCAAGGGGAGGAACGCAGCCGGCCCGTGATGCGGGTGAGCAGGCCGACGAACACGAACGCAGGCAGGAAGATCGCCACCGTCGCGACGAACGCACCCGGCAGTCCGGCGACGAGGTAGCCGACGAACGTCGCCGCGGTGAAGAACGGTCCCGGGGTCGCCTGGCCGACCGACACCGCGTCGACGAGCTGCTGCGAGGTGATCCAGCCCAGCCGGTCGACGAACTCGCCCTCCAGGAACGCCAGCAGCACATAACCGCTGCCGTAGAGCACGGCACCGATCTTCAGCAGCGCGAGGAACAACCGGAACAGTTCCTCGCGGCTGCCGTCGGTCGCGACCAGGAACGGAACGGCGAGCCACCCCTGCGGGCCGGCAGGAGGCGCTCTGCGTACGGCCTCGACACCGACCACGAGGACACCGCCTCCCACAAGGATCACCAACTCGTTGACCCCGAGGAGGTACGCCGCCAGAGCCGCCGTCGCGACGAGGACGGCCCACGGCGCCTTGAGCACCGGCCGGGCCAGGCCGACGAGGGCATGCAGGACGATCGCGATCATGACCGGCACCACGCCGTACAAGAGGCCGGTGAGAGCAGGGTTCTCGCCGTGCTCGA
Source organism: Marmoricola sp. (assembly GCA_043427135.1). Classification (GTDB taxonomy): domain Bacteria; phylum Actinomycetota; class Actinomycetes; order Propionibacteriales; family Nocardioidaceae; genus Marmoricola_A. The sequence goes on from JBHWSH010000253.1 coordinate 5,357, forward strand.
CGTACCACCAGGCGAATGCGGTGGTCAGCGCCGCGCCGGGCAGGATGAACAGCACGCCCGCGCTCAACAGGCCGCGCCAGCCGGCGCGTTCGTGACCCAGGTGGATCGCGAGCTCGGTCGAGTTGGGTCCCGGCACGAGGTTGGTGGCGCCGACGAGGTCCATGAAGCGCTGGCCGTCGACCCAGCCGCGGCGACGGACCACCTCGCGGTGCATCAACGCGGTGTGCGCCGCTGGTCCTCCGAAGGCGGTCGCGCCGAGACGCAGGAACAGCCCGGCTGCCTCGCGAAGCGCAGACGGCGAAGCAGGTGCGGCCATGCCCGACATTGTGGTGTGTGACTGTCTGGCCCGGGGTGCGGTTCAGCGAAGCCGGACTACGGTCGTTCGGATGTCTTCTGGTCGCGCGGATGCCGTGCGTGCGTCCTGCCAACTGAGAAACTCGCCGCTCCCGTGGATCGAGTAGAGCCCGGCTGTGTTTCCTATGGAGTTCAGGACACCGGAGGTCAGGTCGAAGACATACCCGCCTACGTCGGCCTGCGAAGTCCCGCTGGATTCGGCCCAAGCGACGAACCCGTCCAGCGCGACAGGGAAGCCGAACAGACCGTCGGACTCGGCCTCAATCTGCGTCGTCGCGCCAGAATTGAGGTCACGGACGATGGCGACAGAGGCACTACCCGCGAGGATCCACACCAAGCCATCCTCAGAGGCAGCCAGCCCACCGGGTTGCTGTCCGGGTTGAAGGTCCGCGGACCAGATTGTCTCGCCCCGCTTTGTCGTGGGGTCGATCTTGCGAATCGATATCGAGGTCGGGCGGGACTCGGTATCGCCCGTGTAACGGCCGGTCGCGATGACGTACAAGGCGTCGGAGGTCGCCGCTGGGAACGCCGCTCCACGGGCGTACCGAACCGGCCTGCATTCAGAGATCCGGCACCCATAGACATCGACCGTCTCGGCGCCGAACGAGCCACCGACTTGCGCCCAGAACACGCGCTCCCCTGATAAGACGGGTCCGGTGAACCCCGGTGGCGGCGGTGGCGGGTTTCCGTCGATGTTCGAAGACCGCGCTAGTTCCGTGGTGCGTCGATCGATGCGGTCGAACGCGTAGATCACCCAGGGCTGAACATCGACCCCGTTGCTCGTCGTCTCCATCCAGACGACCCACCGTTCACTGAGCGCAGCCCCGGTGACCTGCTGCGGCTTCGATCGCTTGGGATCGGGCAGGTGGATGGGGGGGTCTGTTCCTCCAGGCAGGAGCGCCAGCCTGTCCTGCGCTATTCGGTCACCGCCCGAGAATGCATGCTCGGCAATCAGCATCGATCTGTCTGGTCCAAGCGCCACTACTCGGGTGTTGGTGTCGTCGTTCAGCAGAGGAATCGAGGCCACCTTCTGGTAGCTGCCCTTCGGCAGAGGCGTCACGGAGTCCACGGCAAGGACCTCGTCTGGCGCCGGCGCCCCGTCGGCATGTGTTGGCCTGCTTTTCTCGCTCGCCGAGGGCATGGCGGAGGGACCCTCCGGGGACGTCGCGTCCCTACCAGGCGAGCACGCGACGATCGATAGCAGCACGACGGCTGCAATGACAACGCGACTGATCTTGGCGACGTCGCAATTCTCTGCCTCATCCGTGCTCATGTCGATGGATTCTGCATGCTCCAGTCGAGATTGGTGCCGCGCAGCGCATGGAGTGCGTGTGGCTAGATTTCTGTTCGCTCACTCCTCTACGCCCGCGTTCGACGAAATCGGCGCCTGATTGACTGGGCCGCGATGACTCAGGTTCGACCTTCACCGGGTCTGGCGGGCGACGAGTGGCCGAGTTCTCCACTGACCTACCCAGGAGCGCGCATGACACCTCGCCGACTGTTCCGATCCCTCGCCATCGCCGAGGCCTGCACCTGGGCGGCGTTGCTCGCGGGCATGACGCAGAAGTACGTGCTCGACGCGGGCGAGTGGGGAGTCCGCCTGGCGGGCCCGGTGCACGGCTTCGTCTTCCTGGCCTTCGTCGTGGGTGCGCTGCTGGTGGCCGTGAACCAGCGCTGGTCGTGGCGAGTGACGCTGGTGACGCTGGCCAGTGCCGTCCCGCCGCTGGCCACCGTCCCGATGGAGGTCTGGTTGGAGCGCGGCGGACGACTCGAAGGGGAGTGGCGGCGTACGCCGGAGGAGCGTCGATCGCGTGCGGAGACGGTCCTGCAGTGGGTGCTGGCCCGGCCCGCTGCGGCGGTCGTGATCGCGGCCGTCGGTGTCGCAGTGGTGTTCACGGCGCTGCTCACGGTCGGCCCGCCCACCGGCGGGGAGAGCTGAACACCCGATAGCCTGGACGTCGATGTCCCTCCTGCCCTCTCCTGCCACCCGTTCCGTCGCTGCCTCCGTCGAGGCCCTGGAGGGGGAGCTCGTCGACTTCCGGCGCGACCTGCACGCCCATCCGGAGCTGGCTTGGGTCGAGAACCGTACGACGGCGCGGCTGGCCGAGCGGTTGGCCGCGGGCGGGGTGAATGTTCAGCAGCTTCCCAAGACCGGGCTCGTCGCCGACATCGGCGAGGTGGGCGAGGGGCCGCTGGTGCTCCTGCGCGCGGACCTGGACGCTCTCCCGGTCCAGGACCTCACCGACGACCCATGGCGCAGCACGGTGGAGGGCGTCGCGCACGCCTGCGGGCATGACGTCCACGCGACCGCGCTCCTGGGAGCCGGCCTGACGTTGCAGCGGATCCACGACGCCGAAGGGCTGCGCGGCGGGGTCCGTCTGGTCTTCCAGCCCGCCGAGGAGGTCATGCCCGGTGGCGCGCTGGAGGTGATCGCCGCAGGCGCCCTGGACGGCGTGACGAGCGCCTTCGGGCTGCATTGCGATCCCACCCTCGACGTCGGCAAGGTCGGCATCAGGGTCGGCCCGATCACCGGCGCTGCCGACCACGTCCGCATCCGCCTGTCGGGCAGGGGTGGACACACCTCGCGCCCGCACCTCACCCAGGATCTCACCTACGCCCTCGGGGTCCTCATCACCGGACTGCCCTCCGCGTTGAGCCGGCGTCTCGATCCGCGTGCGGGCGCCAGCATGGTCTGGGGGGTGCTTCGAGCCGGGTCGGCGCCCAACGTCATCCCAGCCAGCGGCGAGATCGCCGGCACGGTGCGCATGCTGGACCAGGTGGCCTGGGGCGAGGCCGAAGCGCTCGTGCGCGGGCTCATCGACCAGATCGTCGCTCCGTTCGGTGTCACTGCCGAGGTCAGCTACGTCCGGGGGGTGCCCCCGGTGGTCAACGAACCGCGCTCGACCGCGATCCTCGCCGACGCCGTCGAGCGGGCATTGGGGGAGCAGGGCGTCGTACCCACCGCACAGAGCCTGGGCGGGGAGGACTTCGGCTGGTTCCTCGAGACCGTTCCCGGTGCGATGGCACGCCTCGGCACCCGAACCCCCGGAGGACCCACCCACGACCTGCACCAGGGCGACCTGCGCGTCGACGACCGTGCGGTCGCCGTCGGAGCGCGGGTGCTGGCCCATGCGGCTCTTGCCGCGATGGGACAGCTCACCGCCTGACCCCTGTGTCGGGTGCGCTCAGCCCTTCACATAAGCGACGCCGTCGGCTGCGGGCGCGCGAGAGCGGCCCACCAGACCGGCGACGGCGAAGATCGTGACGACGTAGGGCAGCATCAGCATGAACTGGCTGGGAACCGGTGATCCGATCACCGAGAGCACACCCTGCAGAGTCGAGGCGAAGCCGAACAGCAACGCCGCCAAGGTCGCCCGGATCGGGTCCCACTTGCCGAAGATGACGGCAGCAAGGGCGATGTAGCCGGCGCCGCCGGTCATCTCTCGGTTGAACTGCGGGACGGAGACCAGCGTGTAGAACGCCCCGCCGAGACCGGCGATGGCGCCGGCCAGGAGTACGGCGCGGTAGCGCGTGACGTTGACCTTGATGCCCACGGTGTCGGCAGCCTTGGGGTGCTCTCCGACCGAGCGCAGGCGAAGTCCCCATCGCGAGCGGTACAGCGCCCAGGCGATCACCGCCACGACGACGTACATCAGGTAGACGATGACGGTCTGGCGGAAGAGCACCGGGCCGATCAGCGGGATCTCACTCAGCAACGGGATCGCCACGGTCCTGAACCGGGGCGGGGAGTTCAGGGAGGCCGCGTTGGGGGCGAGCACCTGACTGAACAGGAAGCTGGTCAGCCCGATCACCAGCACGTTGAGCACCACGCCGACGATGATCTGGTCGACGATGTAGGTGATCGCGAAGAGGCCGAGCAGCAGTGCCACCAGGAGCCCGGCGACGCTGGCCGCCACGACGCCGGCCCACAGGGAACCGGTGAGGGAACCGACCACCGCGGCGGCGAACGCGCCGGCGAGCAGCTGACCGTCGATCGCGATGTTCACCACGCCGGCGCGCTCGCCGATGACGCCCGACATCGCGCCGAAGACCAAGGGGACCGCGAGCGCGACTGCACCGGCGAACAGGCCGACGACCGGCATCGTGCTGCCGGTCGCCGCCCAGGTGAGGAAGGCGCCGAGTGTTGCGACGGCGAAGACGACGACGAGCCACATGGAGGTCGGTCGCTGTCGCGAGAGCAGCACCCAAGACCAGGCCGCGCAGGCCGCCATGAGGCCGACGAGGATCCAGGTCGTCGGGGTGGCGGGCACGGTGAGCGACGGCAGCTCGAACAAGTCGTTGCGGGTGCCGAAGCGGAAGGTCGTGTCGCCCGCACGGGCACCGAACGCGATGACCAGCCCCATGAGCACGGTCAGGACGGTGAGGGCGACGGGGGCCTTCTTGTCGACCACGGTGACGTCGTGCGACGCGGCCGGGGCGGGAGGGGTGGCCTCAGGGGTGATGACCGGTGCCTGGGTCATGCCTCCTC
>JBHWSH010000254.1:0-7656 GCA_043427135.1 Marmoricola sp.
AGACTAGTCACCAGGTGACTGGGATCGACCCCGTAGAGGCTCGTCAGGTCAGCGAATGGCGTGACCGTGGGCGTCGCCGTGGCTGTGGCTCGACCGGGCGATGATCCGGGTCGAGGGCGCCGGGCGAGTGCCCTTGTTGGCCTTGATCACGCTCGAGGCGTCCATCGCGAAGGTCGCGACGGCGTACGCCGCGGCGTCGGCCATCTGGTGGAAGCCCAACTTGTCGTAGTTCGACATGTCGTCGCACGCCTCGTGGTAGCACTCGTCGTACGCCTTGCCGGCGGTGCCGCCGAAGAGCTTCGCCTCCTCCTCGGTCTTGATGCCCTCGGCACCGGTGAACAGGCCACCGGACGGAATGCCGATGTCGATGAACGGACCGTAGTCGGAGCGACCGCTGAACTCGGTCTCGGCCGAGGCCAGCTTGCGACCCTCGAAGTAGTCGTGGAAGGCCTGCTCGATGATGCCCGAGCCCTTCGGTGCCTCGGCGGCGTCGTCGCCCGGCGGGAACGCCGAGTTGTCGCCGTCGTAGACGAACCGGACGAAGTTCGGCGAGCCGATCATGTCGAAGTTCAGGTAGAGCGCGATCTTGTCGGCCTGCTTGGGCGTGAGACCCGCGACGTACTCCTCCGCACCGATGAGGCCGGACTCCTCTGCCGTCCAGAGCGCGAAGCGCACCTTGTGCCGGGTCTTGACGTTCTTCATCTGCTTGGCGATCTCGAGGATCGCAGCTGAGCCGGTGGCGTTGTCGTTGATCGCCGCGCTGCCGGAGACGCCGTCGAGGTGCGCGCCGACCATGACGACCTTCTTGGCCTTGTTGGACTTCGGCTTCTTCAGGTGGCGCTTCTTCGACTCGGCCAGCACGTTGGGCGTCGTCCGCTCCTCGCGGATGGTGTCGGTCTTGATCCGCAGGCTCAGGCCCTCGATCTCCGACAGGGCGGCGCCGAACTCGTAGGTGCTGAACAGGACCGGGATGCCCGAGGTGTTGGTCGCTCCGAGGGTCACACCGATGAGGCCGTTGCGGTCCTCGGCGTCGGTGTTGCCCTGGTTCATGATCACCGCGCCCACCGCGCCGGCCGCGGCGGCGTTCTCGGCCTTGTCCTCGAACGGACAGGTGCCGCGCTGCAGCAGAGCGATGTCGCCCTCGGGGAAGTCGGCGAAGTCCTCGGCCTCGCAGCCGCTGGTCGAAGTGTTGTCGAGGCCGAGCGCCAGGTCGACCGCGGTCACCTCGGCGGTGACGTCACCGGGGTCGGTGCCCTCGATGTAGGTGTAGTCCTCGTCTTCGACGTACGCCGTGGGCGTCGGCGCCACCTGCTCCAGGATCGCCGGGCCCTTCACCGCGAAGGCGAGGTACTCGAACTCCTCGGTCCAGGTCTTGTAGCCGGCCTTCTCGAAGACCTTCTGGGCATACTTCGCTGCGGCCTCGTGCCCGGCGTACCCGGCGAAGCGGTCACCGTGCTTCTCGGCCAGCTTGTCGAACTTCTGCAGGTGCTTGGTCAGCCCCTTCAACGTCACTGCCTTGGTCAGCTGCTCGGCCGGGTCGGGCTTCGCGGCGGTCGCGGGGACCTGGCCCGCACCCGCAAAGGCAAGTCCCCCGGCGACGGCTGCGGTCAGCAGCGCCCGGGAGGTACGAGATCGTGCCTGCACACGTGCTCCTCTGAGTCGATCCGGGCGCACCGAGCGTCCCGGAAGTGCCGCAGATGTTGCGGTTGGAGAAACCTAGACATCGCGGGCGGCGTGGCGATAGCCCTGGAGGCCCCAAACGCGCTGCGAACTCATGCAGTCGCACGAACCCGCATCAGCGATAGGTGACCATCGCCGGCTCGAGATGGGCGTGGTCGTTGAGCGAGACCAGCGTGGTCCCTCGCCCTCCGACGACGATCTTGGTGACCGAGGCGTTGACCGTGACCGGGTTGAGCCGCTGCCACATGTCTATCCCCCCTCCGAGCAGGGTCGCCGACACCCACGACATCGGACCGCCGCTGGTGAACACGACCGCCACCTCGCCGGAGTCCAGGCCCGTCGCCGTACGCCGCAACGCCGCTTCGACACGAGCGGTGAAGACGTGGAAGGGCTCGTCGTAGTCGGCGTCATAGCGACCCGACGTCCAGCGCTCGGTCGCCTGGTCGAACCAGGCGTCGAAGTCCTGCCGGGTGAGCTCGGCCCCCTCGGGCGCCTCGGGCGGGCCGTGCACCTGGAGCATCTGCACGTGGTCGAACTCGTTCCAGCCCTCGTCGATCGCGACCGGGACGTCCCAGCCGGCGGCCTCCACCGCCGCGGTCGCGGTCTGGCCGTGCCGCCGCATCGTCCCGGCGACCACCCGGGTCGGGTGTACGCCGCGGTCGCGCAGAGCGCGACCGACGACGGCTCCCTGGTCGTAGCCCGCCGGGGAGAGCTGGTCGTAGTCGGGCGCGCCCCAGGACGCCTGGCCGTGCCGGACGAGCAAGATCACGCCCATCCCAGCAGCCCCCGGCAGCGCTTCTCGGCGATGTGGACGGCCGGACCGAAGAGCGCGAAGAGCTCGTTGGTCGTCTGCTTGTGGAAGTAGCGGTAGTAGATCTGCTGGGAGATGACGGCAAGGCGGAAGATGCCGAAGACCTCGTAGTAGCGCCACTGGTCGGGAGTGACCGTGAAACCCATCCGCTCGGCGTACAGCTCGGCGAACTCCTGGCGCGTCATCATGCCGGGCAAGTGCGTGGGCACCCGGCGGAACAGCTGGAACTCCGGGTCGTCGTCGGCCTGCACCCAGAAGGCCAGGTCGCCGCCGAGCTCCATGAGTGGGTCGCCGACCGTGGCCATCTCCCAGTCCAGGACGGCGATGACGCGGGTGGGGTCGTCGGCGTCCAGCACGAGGTTGTCGAGCTTGTAGTCGTTGTGGATGACGCGGCTGGCGATGTCGTCGGGCTGGTGCTCGTCGAGCCAGGCCATCACCTCCTCGAAGGCGGGTGCGTCCTCGGTGCGGGCGTTGCGGTAGCGCGTCGACCAGCCCTCGACCTGGCGGCGTACGTAGCCCGGCCCCTTGCTCAACCCCTGAAGACCCGCGGCCTCGACGTCCACGGAGTGCAGCTCGACCAGGACGTCGAGGGCGCTGAGGCACAGGGCCCTCGCCTGCTCCGGGGTGATCGGCACCGGCATCTCGGCGCGCGGGATGATGCCGTCGACCCGCTCCATCACGTAGAAGTCCGACCCCAGCACGGCGGTGTCCTCGCAGAACCCGACCATCGGCGGGACATAGGGGTAGACGGGGGCCAGCTGCTTCTGGATGCGGTACTCGCGGCCCATGTCGTGAGCGCCCTTGGCCTTGGTGCCGACAGGTGCCCGCCGCAGGATGAGGTCGAGGTCGGGGTAGCGCAGCAGATAGGTCAGGTTGGAGGCTCCGCCGGCGAACTGGCGCACCTGCGGCACCTCGCTCAGCCTGTCGGCGTACGACGCGTCGGCATGCTCGACCAGCCAGCGGTGCACGGCTTCGACGTCGAAGGCGTCCTCGTCGCGGACGCGGCGGGCGCCCTCGGGGACAGCCCGCTCGGACTCGTGCCCGGTCATGCCATCTCCTCCAGCTTGCGTGCCTGAGAGCGCATGATCGCGTCGTACGCCGCCCGGTCCTGGCGCTTGAGGTCGTAGGCCATCCGCGCGGCGTCGTCGGGCAGGATCAGCTCCTCACCGCGGTCGAGGCCTTCGAGCACGGCACGGGCGATGTCGTCGGCGCTGACCTCGGACTCCTCGACGAGCCGTCCGACGATCCGGCCGACCGCCTCGTCGGTGCCCTGCAGGGAGCTGACCAGGTTGGTGCGGAAGTACGACGGGCACACGGCGTGCGCGGTCACGCCGTACGACGCGAGCTCATGGCCGACGGTCTCGGTGAAGGCGACGACCGCGGCCTTGACCGCGTTGTAGGAGCCCATCCCCGCGGGATGCACGAGGCCGGCGAGCGACGCCACGTTGACGACGCTGCCCGACCGCTGCTGCTTGAACATCGGCGTGAAGGCCTTCACCCCGCGCACGACACCGAAGAGGTTGATCTCGGTGATCCACGCCCACTCGTCCATGCCGCAGCGGTCGATGCGGCCACCACCGGCCACCCCCGCGTTGTTGACCAGCACGTCGAGACCGCCCCAATGTCCCTCGACGAAGTCGACCGCTGCCTGCCAGTCGTCGTCGCTGGTGATGTCGAGCCCACGGGCAAAGGTCGCCTCGGGGGCGGGCACGATGTCGGTGGCCAACACCTCGTCGCCGCGCTCCTCGAACGCCCGGACCAGGGCCGCGCCTAGACCCGAGGCGGCGCCGGTGACGAGCACCCGGCGAGGCCCCTCGGACGGCTGGGAGGTCGCGCGGGTCGCATCGGTGGTCATGGGGTCGAACTTTAGTGCCGCCCGAAATACCCACGAACGGGGCACTATGCTGCGTGCGGACGTCGGGGGGCCTGCACGACACGACGAGGAAGTGCGTTCCATGACGAAGAGGTCCGCGGCTCTCGGCGCGCTCGCCGTCCTCCTGCTGTCCGCGTGCGGGAGCACCGACGCGGGCGCGGCCAAGGCCTCGACCAACCTCCGGGCCGAGATCGTCGCCAACTCGTCGGTCGGCGGCGCCACCTCGGTCACCGACGAGCAGGCTGGCTGCATCGCCGACGGCATGGTCGAGAGAGTCGGCGTCGGGACCCTGCAGGACTACGAGATCCTCGACGACAGCCTCTCGGTCGACCAGGGCATCGAGGACGTCCAGATGAGCGCTGCGGACGCGGATCGCGTCGCGGACGTGTTCCTGTCCTGCGTCGACGTCGAAGCACTGGTGGAGAAGCAGTTCGCCGCCGGGGGTACGGCGGCCGCGCTGAGCGCCCGCCAGCAGCGGTGCGTGAGCGACGCGGTGACCGACGACGTCATCCGGGTCATCCTCGCCGCCGGTTTCCAGGGCAAGCGCAACGACGCCTACGACCGGCTGCAGGAGGAGATCACCGAATGCGCAGTGCGATCACAGTGACGAGCCGGTCGGTCGTTATCGTGACCGTCAACCCATGCGACGAGCGGAGAACACGATGAAGAAGACCCTGGCCGTGGCCAGCGTGCTGCTGATGACCCTCACGGCCTGCGGCGGTGGAGACGACGAGCAGACCGCCAAGGAGAACCTCCGCGCCAGCTTCGCCGAGGAGGACACCTTCGACGGCACCACCGAGGAGCAGGCCAACTGCATCGCGGACGGCATCGTCGACGAGCTCGGCGTGGACAAGCTCAAGGAGTACGAGCTCCTCAACGACGACCTCGAGGTCAACAAGGAGCCCGGCGAGGTCGAGATGTCCGAGGAGGACGCGGATGCGTCTGCGGAGGCCATCATCGAGTGCGTCGACGTCGCGTCGCTGTTCACCGCGGGCATGGACGACACCGAGCAGAGTCTCACCGACGAGCAGCGCGAGTGCGTCGAAGGCGCCGTCGACGAGGACGCCATGAAGGAGGTCCTCTCGGCCGAGTTCCAGGGCGAGCAGAGCAACGCCATGGACGAGATGACCGGCGAGATCATGACCTGCCTGATGGGCGAGATGCCCCAGGAGTGACCTTCGGTGGTCGAGCTTGTCGAAACCCCGGCGACATCCTCGCCGGGGCGAAAGAACCGCCCTCGATCACGCCGATCGGGGGCGGTTTCTTCGCCCGGGGCGGGTTTGTGTCTTGACTCGGTGCCCTCAGCCGGAGACGGTGGCGATGACCCGGGAGCGGGTGACGGGGTCGGCCCAGGCGCTCGCCGTACGCGCCAACCGGAACGCCGAGAACAACAGCATCGGCACCGCGAACAGCACCGGCCACTCCCAGGACAGCCGCGCGAGCAGGGAGAAGAACAGCCCGACCATCGTGGTGCTCAACGCCAACCGCGCCGAGTAGCCCACCATCACCAGGGGCGGCGCGGGCGTCGCACGCGCGGAGCGCAGGTCCACCGAGAACGGCCGGTGCACTGACCAGCGCAACGACGCCGAGACGACCTGCACGATGACGACCACGGCCGCGCAGAGCACCGCGGACAGCTCGGCTGCGTCCGGCAGCCCGGCCCGCAGGGACGCCAACAGGATGGTGCCGAGGGTCGCGACCGCCAGTACCTCGACCAGCACCAGCATCCGGGAGGTCAGCACGAGTCGCGGGTCGACGGGGAGACTGTCGCGCCACAGCGCGCCGCGGCCGTCGAGGCTCCAGGAGTTCACGCCGAACAGCAGCGCGCCGCCGGAGGCGACCAGCCCCGGGAGGATCGTGAGCATCTCCCACTGGAGGCCGCCCGCGATGGCGACGACGCCCGGCATCAGGGCCAGCACGAGCAGTCCCCGGCGCAGCGGCACCGAACGCCAGATGCCGACCCGGTCCGTGCGGACCAGAGCCGCCAGGTCCGACTGGGGGTGCGGCCGCGCCACGTGACTGGAGGACTCCAGCCGGAGCTCGTCGCGCGCGGGACGCGCCGCGACCGCAGCAGCCAGCCAGGCACCGACGGCGACCGCCAGGAAGGTGACCAGCAGCAGAGCAACGGTGGTGGCGACGGTGCGCCAGTTCGGTCCCTCGGCGGCCTGCAGCGAAGCGATCGTGACGTGGATCGTGGGGCTCTTGTTGAGCAGGGAGCCGAGCAGGCCGCTGGCGACGATCACCGCGCCCCCGGTGGCGATGAGGGCGGTGAGGCCGCGGACTGCCCACACGCCGTACGGCCCCCGGCGCAGCCACTCGATCCCCCACCCGGCGACCTGCGCGAGGGCGGTGGCGGCGACCAGCCAGATCAGGACGACGATCTGGCTGAGCACGAGTCCCCACCTGGGGCTCAGGACGTACGCCGTCGCGCCGAGCAGCAGCCAGGACTGCAACAGCCACGCGATGTTGAGCGGCGCCATCAGCAGGGCGCCGAGGTGGTCGGTGGTGGGAGAGATGGGGTACGCGACGGCTTCGTCGCGGGGGACGAGCTCGCGACCGCCGGCCGAGGCCGCGGCCGAGATGACCGCGATCAGCAGCACGCCGACGAGCGCGCTGGGGAGCAGGGAGAAGACCTCGGTGGTCCAGGTGTCGGGGAGGTATGCCGGCAGCCAGGCCGCTGCGACGGTGAGGATGCCGATGACGCCGAGCCCGAGGACGGCGACCCTGCGCGAGCGACCGCGCAGTGACGCTGCGCGGAAGCGCAGGAGAGGACCGAGGTCGCTGAGCGAGCGGCGTACCTCGTCCCAGCGTCCCTCGGGGAGACGCAGGGCCGGCTCAGTCGAGGAGACCACGGTAGACACCCGCACCTGCCTCCCCCGTCATCTCCTGGGCCGACATCGCGGCGACCGCGGAGCCGCCTCGCAGCACGATCGCCTCCTGGCAGGCCTCGACGGCGAGCTCGCGCAGGTGGGTGGAGACCAGGACGGCGGCGCCGCGCGCACGCGCGTCGGCGATCACCTCCATCGTTGCTTCGACACCGAGCGGGTCGACACCGTCGAACGGCTCGTCGAGGAGCAGCACCTCCGGACGGTGGAAGGCCGCCAGGATGACGGACATGCGGCGGCCCATGCCGTGGCTGAAACCGGTGGTCACCCGGTGCGCGGCGGCGCCCAGGTCGAATCGCTCGAGCAGCTCGCGGGCTCGGTCCTCCCAGTCCTCGAGCCGGCGCAGCCGGGCGGCGAGCTGCAGGTGCTCCCACGGGGTGGCGCGCGGGACGAGGCCGCCGAACATT